>DAHVSZ010000197.1 GCA_027328625.1 Candidatus Paracaedibacteraceae bacterium
GGCTTCAGTTTGGTGTGAGAGCAGCAACAGCTGCATTTTTTGCTTTTATCGTTTTAGGCGGGGCTTATCACGCTATTGGATTTCTTGTTATCACTTATATTCCTTTTCTTGTCTTGTCTTATTTTTTCTTGAAAATAAATTCTACAAATTCTGGTTTTCGCTATTCATTAGCTGATGTGTTGTCCAAAGTTAATCTATGTTTACTTATTTCTTTGGTTGTATTTTTATTAGGTTCTTCATTTTACGGGATTGATATACGACAATCGATCCAACATTTTTTGGAAAAAGCTTTACCTTCTAGCTTTTTAAGTGCGCAACCAACAGCAATTGCACACCTTATTGATATTTTTCCATCGATTTTAACGATTTCATGGGTGTCTACAAGTCTTATTAATGCGCTAGTTGCGTACAGACTTCTTGTGCGTCAGAATTTTTCTATGCGTGTCATTGATGCTTCAAAAGACATAAATTTTAATGCCTATTGGGATATCGTTGTAACGTTCGGATTGATGTTAATTATAGCGCATCATTATTGGCCTTTACCTCTTTTATCGCTTGTTGGGAAGACAATAATGCTAATGGGCTGTTTACCTCTAGTTGTTTTAGGGTTTCGAATTAGCTATTTAGCGGTTCAAGGAGTTGAATCTAATAGATTTTGGTTTTCAGTCATCATCATCATGTCGTTTTTACTTGTTTGGCCACTGCTTATTATAGTATTGTTAGGTTTTATTGAGCCATGGTATGGTTTAACACAGCGTTTTGCAGAAAAAAATCTGCCGGATAATTGATAATTGATTTGTAGGGAGTTCTTAAGATGCAGGTCATCTTGCTGGAAAGAATTGAAAAATTAGGTCAAATGGGCCAAACCGTTTCGGTAAAGCCAGGTTATGCACGTAACTATTTGTTACCAAAGAAAAAAGCGCTTCGCGCCACAAAAGATAATGTTACTTATTTTGAAACACAAAAAGCTCAGCTTGAAGCAACAAACCTTAAGCGTAAGGGCGAAGCTGAGCAAGCTGCAAAAAAGATGGATAGCGTTATGGTGACTCTTATTCGTCAAGCCAGTGAGATTGGTCAATTGTATGGTTCTGTTAGAGGTAAAGACATAGCGGACGCTTTAGCTGAGGCTGGTTATACTTTGGATAAAGGACAAGTGAAATTGCAAGAACCAATTAAAACTTTAGGCATTCATGATGCAAGAATTGTGCTTCATCCTGAAGTTAGCATCATTGTTCGTGTGAACATTGCACAATCTGAGGAAGAGGCAGCTGTTCAACGTGAAGCTGGAGCAAAAGAGGTAGCTACAACAACTGCTGCTTAACTATTTTTTTCTAACCTAGGAATTGTCATCAACTTAGTTGGTGACAATTTTTTTAGGGGCTGTCCCAGATAACATGAAATAATGTTATAAGGATGGTATGAGAAAGAGCCGATTAAGCAAACGAGTACAGG
>DAHVSZ010000198.1 GCA_027328625.1 Candidatus Paracaedibacteraceae bacterium
TGAGGTGTCCTCCTTTGTCTAGACAAATTTTTAGGTCAGTTTGAGATATAATTCTCCCTTATTAATGTTAAAGTATGTTGTTGTTGCAGTGCCTGTTGAACTGTGGGTAAGTCGTTAGACTTATCCATCATTTCAATAGGCAGAGTCTCTTTGAAATGAATCTCTCGTGGCACTTTATAATCCAAAGACTGATGTGGTCTTTGATTATTGTAGAAATCCATATACTCCTCAATGGCCTGTTTTGCCTCCTTTACCGTTTCAAGCTCAATCCTATAAATTTTCTCCTGCTTTAAAGAACGCCAAAACCGCTCAATAAAGACGTTGTCTAAAGCTCTTCCTTTTCCATCCATGCTAACGGAAATTTGATTGGCTTGCAAAATCATCACAAACGCTTGAGACGTAAATTGAACCCCTTGGTCTGTGTTAAAAATATCAGGCCTTCCATACAAATCCATAGCTTCCTGTAAGGCTTCAACACAAAAATCACTGTTCAAACTGATCGAAACTTTCCAGCTCAAAACATAGCGACTGTACCAATCAATAATGGCAACCAAGTATACAAATCCTTGCCTTAGCCTCACAAACGTGATGTCCGCGCTCCACACTTGGTTTGGCCTTTCAATCTCTAATCCCTTCAACAAGTAAGGATAAACCTTGTGGGCTTGGTTGCGGCGGCTTAAATTCATTTTAGGGTAAATAGCTTCCATTCCTAAAATCTCGTAGTAACGCTTTATCCGTTTGCGACCGATTTTATAGCCCTCAATCCTTAGAACATGTTTCATACGCCTTGTCCCGTAATAAGGATGCTCTGTAAATATTTCATCCATCTTTCTCATAATTGCATAATCCTCAGCATCAAACCCTTTAGGCTTAAAATAATAACTGGATCGGTTTAACTCCAAAAGCCCACATTGCCTAGAAATACTGAGCTTCTTGTGGCCTTTATCTATCAAGCTTCTTTTATCTGTTGCCAAAAAGAGTAGATTTTTTTTTAAGCCAGTCCCTCTCAACTGTTAATTGGCCTATTTGTTCATAAAGCTGCTTGATAAGATCGTCTTGGCTCGTGTCTTTAATCTTTGATTTTGACTTAAACCCTGAAACCATCGATTCCAGAGCCTCTTTGCGCCACCGATTGATCTGAGTCGCATGAACACCATACTTGCTGCTGATTTGAGCAATCGTCAAATCTCCTTTTATCGCCTCTAACGCAACTTTTGCTTTTTCTTCTGAACTGTATTCTTTTGCTTTTTTACTCATTCCTAGCTCCTGTCTAAGCCAGAAAATTATATCTCATTCCACCCTATTTTCCTGTCCAGTTTTCTGGGGACATTATA
>DAHVSZ010000199.1:0-395 GCA_027328625.1 Candidatus Paracaedibacteraceae bacterium
GGGTGCAAGCGTTAATCGGAATTACTGGGCGTAAAGCGCACGCAGGCGGTTTGTTAAGTCAGATGTGAAATCCCCGCGCTTAACGTGGGAACTGCATTTGAAACTGGCAAGCTAGAGTCTTGTAGAGGGGGGTAGAATTCCAGGTGTAGCGGTGAAATGCGTAGAGATCTGGAGGAATACCGGTGGCGAAGGCGGCCCCCTGGACAAAGACTGACGCTCAGGTGCGAAAGCGTGGGGAGCAAACAGGATTAGATACCCTGGTAGTCCACGCTGTAAACGATGTCGACTTGGAGGTTGTGCCCTTGAGGCGTGGCTTCCGGAGCTAACGCGTTAAGTCGACCGCCTGGGGAGTACGGCCGCAAGGTTAAAACTCAAATGAATTGACGGGGGCCCGC
>DAHVSZ010000199.1:405-1225 GCA_027328625.1 Candidatus Paracaedibacteraceae bacterium
GAGCATGTGGTTTAATTCGATGCAACGCGAAGAACCTTACCTACTCTTGACATCCAGAGAATTCGCTAGAGATAGCTTAGTGCCTTCGGGAACTCTGAGACAGGTGCTGCATGGCTGTCGTCAGCTCGTGTTGTGAAATGTTGGGTTAAGTCCCGCAACGAGCGCAACCCTTATCCTTTGTTGCCAGCACGTAATGGTGGGAACTCAAAGGAGACTGCCGGTGATAAACCGGAGGAAGGTGGGGATGACGTCAAGTCATCATGGCCCTTACGAGTAGGGCTACACACGTGCTACAATGGCGTATACAAAGAGAAGCGAACTCGCGAGAGCCAGCGGACCTCATAAAGTACGTCGTAGTCCGGATCGGAGTCTGCAACTCGACTCCGTGAAGTCGGAATCGCTAGTAATCGTAGATCAGAATGCTACGGTGAATACGTTCCCGGGCCTTGTACACACCGCCCGTCACACCATGGGAGTGGGTTGCAAAAGAAGTAGGTAGCTTAACCTTCGGGAGGGCGCTTACCACTTTGTGATTCATGACTGGGGTGAAGTCGTAACAAGGTAACCGTAGGGGAACCTGCGGTTGGATCACCTCCTTACCTTAAAGAACCTGCCTTTGTAGTGTCCACACAGATTGTCTGATGAAAAATAAGCAGTAAAAAATCTCTGCAGGCTTGTAGCTCAGGTGGTTAGAGCGCACCCCTGATAAGGGTGAGGTCGGTGGTTCAAGTCCACTCAGGCCTACCAAATTTGCAAACGCAAATTTGAAGAGATTTAACTACGATGGGGCTATAGCTCAGCTGGGAGAGCGCCTGCCTTG
>DAHVSZ010000019.1 GCA_027328625.1 Candidatus Paracaedibacteraceae bacterium
AGCGATTCTAGTTTTAATGAGTGGGAGAAGTATATTCACCCAGATGATTTAACAAGATTAAATAGTTTAATTGATTCTTATTTAAATGGTGACACTTCAGTATTTGAATTTGAAGCAAGATTCCTTCACAGAACTGGGAAATGGAAATGGGTATTATGTAGAGGAAAGGTTATAGCAAGAGATAAACTCAACAAGCCTCTAAGGGTGATAGGGGTTCATTTTGACACAACTAAAATAAAAGAAGCTGAAGAATCCTTACGATTGAATGATAATTTACTTGAAGCAATTAAAACTTTTCAATCTGATTCTTTTGAAGAAGATGATGATTATGAAAAGATATTCAATCAATTATTATCAACAATTGTTCGATTAACGAATAGTGAATATGGATTTATTGGAGAAGTGATTGAAAATGAAGATAAGGAGACGGAACTGAAGCCATGTGCTGGTAAAATTTCAAAAAAAGTCATAGAAATTGATCAATTGAATAAAATCAGTTTTTCAAACGAAACCGAATCTTATCCTTTTCAAACAATATTGCAAGAAGTTGTAGATACGAAAGAAGTGGTGATTGTTGAGGAAAGTTCTCTTAAAAAATCTCAGATGAAAAGCTTTATGGGAATTCCAATTTGCGTAAACGAAAAATTGATTGCGATCTTAGGTATAGCTAATAAACCAGGAAATTATAACAGGGAAGTTCTTGATTATTTGCATCCATTAATGGTGACAATTGGCAATTTGATTCAAACACGACATCATGCGCATTTTCGTATAGAAACAGAACAAATTCTAAAACTCTTTATCAAACATAATCCAGCTGCAGTTGCTATGTTTGACCGAAATTTGAACTATCTTTTAACAAGCGATGCTTGGCTTAAAGAATATGATTTGCAGGATGGTGATGCCAGAGGAAAGAATTTATTTGAGACTTTTCCTATTATCCCTCACAGTTGGAAGAAATTAAAAGAAGGTTGTTTGCATGGAAAAGTTGAAATTTCAGAGGAAGAAGAATTAACGAAGCCAAATGGTGATGTTGCATGGATAAAATGGGAAGCTCATCCTTGGTACAAATCTGATAAAACAGTTGGTGGCATTGTGCTTTTTACAGAAATGATAACCGAGTATAAAAATGCTCGGATAAAAATGCAAAAGATGATTGATGATTTGACCCGTTCGAATCGAGAACTTGAAAGATTTGCTTATATCTGCTCGCATGATTTAAAAGAACCCCTTAGAACTATTGCAAGCTTTGTACACCTTATTCATAGACACAATGCTGGTACATTTGATTCTGTAACACAGGAGTATTTTAGTTTTGTACAAAAAGGCGTTGAGAGGATGAGAAATTTAATCGAAGATATTTTGGTATATTCAAAAGTTGATCCTGAAAATATTAATCATACTATTGTTTCATTAGATACTGTAATTTCAGAAATAAAAGAAACACTCTCAACAAAATTAAAAGAAAGCAACACAACAATCGAAGTTGGTTATCTTCCTGAGATATATGGTGATTATACACAAATTACTCAGTTGTTTAGAAATTTAATTGAAAATTCAATAAAATTTCGCTCTTCTTCATCACCTATCATTAAGATAGAAGCAATAAGTAAAAATGGTTACTGGCATTTCACTGTGCAAGATAATGGTATAGGAATACCACCCGAATATCATGACAAAGTTTTTTTAATGTTTGAGCGTTTGCATGGCCGAGAAAGATACGAAGGCTCAGGAATTGGTTTAGCTTTATGCAAAAAAATTGTAGAGTACCATGGTGGGGAAATTGGGGTAACATCCAACGAATTTGGTGGATGTAATTTCCATTTTACACTTCCCTCAGGTTTAATTAAACACAAACTCATAGCGTGAGGTCGCAATGGAAGATATAGCTTTAGAGAATATTAAAGAACTTGATATGCACGTTGGAAAACGCTTAAGAGAAAAGCGTCAGAAACTAGGAATGACACTCGCTTATGTTGCTGAACGGTTGGGTGTGTCACACCAACAAATCCAAAAATATGAGCAAGCACAAAGTCGTATTTCTGCAGGTATGCTGTATCAAATAGGCCAACTTTACGGGGTGCCTTCTCAATACTTTTTTGATGGTTTTCAAAGTTTAAAGCAAAAACTTGGAGAAAGGCGAAATACTGATATTATATGTCACAATCGTGAAAAGGCACTAAATATTCTTCTTGTTGAAGATGATCCAACAGATGAGCTTTTAACCAGACGTGCTCTTGAAGCAGCTGACCAAAAAGTGAATATTTTTTGTGTTCATGATGGAGCGCAAGCAATTGAATTTCTTCGCTATAAAACAATGAATGTGGATTTTCCAAGACCTGATATTGTGCTTCTTGATTTAAATATTCCTAAACGAGATGGGCATGATGTTCTAAAGGAAATCAAAAGAGATAGAGATATACAAGATATCCCAGTTGTCATCTTAACAAATAGTATAAGTGTGCAAGAAATGATTTCTGTATATAAGAATCAAGCTTCCGGGTATATTAGCAAATCTTTTGATTATGATTTATTCCAAAAAAGTATGGTTGGTTTTGTTGAGTATTGGTCATTAGTTGTTGTTTTGCCTAATACTTCTCAGGATATGGAATGTATTTCGCTACGACCATCTGCTCAGCTTCAAGCACCGATGAATTGAATTTACAGTCGTTTAGTGTTAGAGTTTGCTCGACATCAAACATAGGACGTACAATGCAAACAGTTGCAAGCTTAAATAATGAAAAAGTAAGAAAAAAAGGCTTTTTATATTCCATTTATAACAAAATAATCCAGAGTGCAAATAACCCGCGAGCTATATGGATATTTTGTGGAGTTTCATTTGCAGAAAGTTCTTTCTTTCCACTACCTCCAGACCTTTTGATGATACCAATGATCTTAGCAAACAGATCTTTAGCTTGGCGTCTAGCCTTTCTTGGGACAATTACATCTGTTCTTGGTGGAATTGTTGGGTATGGTATTGGATACTATCTCTTTAGCACTCTCGGTGATTGGATAATCCAGACATATAGTTTATCCACTTCATTTGCTAAATTTCAGCAAGGTTTTGATGAATGGGGTTTTTGGATTATTGCATTAAAGGGATTGACTCCTATTCCTTATAAATTGGTAACAATCGCAAGTGGTGTTGCCCATTTTCCGCTCGAGACATTTATCGCAGCGTCCATTATAGCAAGGGCTTTTCGTTTTTATTTATTGGCTGGTCTTTTGTGGTGGCTAGGGCCATGGGCTCGTGATTTCATTGAAAAATATCTCACCTTGTGTCTTGTGGGATCACTTGGCATAATTGTTTTAGGGTTTATTATTCTAAAAATGATTAGTTAATGATTGGTTTTAAAAGATCCACTGCTTATCTAGGTATTGTTTTGTTCTGCGCTATGTCTTTAACAGTTGCATGGGTTGCAGAGACATTTTTGGGTATTAAGCCTTGTGTACTATGCTTATATCTTCGTTATGCTATGAGTGCGATTTTGTGTTTATCTTTAATAATATACGTATATGACATACGTTGGCTCAAAGTTTTGAATTTTTTGTGTATTGCCTCAGCCCTTGCACTGAGTTTTTACCATATTGGCGTTGAAAAACATTGGTGGAAAGGCCCTGCTTTTTGCACAGAACAATCTGATGGCTTAAGTATGTTTAAAGATTTAAGTCATGATGAAAAATTAGAGCGATTAAGAAATCAATTACTTTCAAAGCGTGTGGTAAGGTGTGATGAGATCAATTGGAGCATCCTAGGTATTTCGGTTACTATCTGGAACACTTTATTTTTAGCTGTTCTTTTACTTGGTTTAGGAAGATTAGAGTGGATGAAAAAGACATTCATAAAATGATTCGTGTTAACCAAGCTGGTGAATATGGAGCAACACGAATTTATAAAGGACAACTGGCAGTTTTTAAGAACGATCCAATCATTCAAGAAATGGCAGAACAGGAAGCTATTCATCTAAAAAGGTTTAACCAGCTTTTGATTGAAAAAAAAGTTCGCCCAACCGTACTTCAACCAATTTGGCATGTGGCTGGATATTTATTGGGAATGACAACTGCTTTAGCTGGAAAAAAGGTAGCGCACGCTTGTACGATAGCAGTTGAGACAGTTATTGACAGACATTATCAAGAACAACTTGATCAATTAAAGAGCTATCTCGAACAAGAAGACCTCAGACAACTTGTTGCAGAATGCCATTTAGAAGAATTAGAGCATCGAGAAGCAGCAATACAAGAAGGAGGCGAAAAAGCTCCTGGATATAGCGCTTTGTCTGAAGCTGTGCAAACTATTTCTAAACTAGCAATTTGGCTTTCAAAGAAAATCTGATATACCCAACGCACTTGAAAATGTCTATTTTCTAACCCCCCTTCAGTTTCCCTATGGCTTGACCATAGGGTCTCATGGATCTACCGGTCAAGAGGCATGAAAACTTAGGAGTGAGAGAACTTGTACACTGCGTTGTATAAAAATTATGCATATACCCAATGAAAATGAAGATGCCTGTTTTATATTTACCACTTTTTGTTAGTTTTCCTTTGGCTTGACCAAATGATCCATGGACCTCACGGTCAAGCCGTGGGGAAACTGAAGGGGGGTTAGAAAATAGACTTTTCCGAGTACGTGGAGTATATATAGGATTAACATCTTCTTAAGACGTCTTTTTTAAACAAAAGAACTTTGTCATTATCATTGTCATTTAACAGTCTAAGTTTTTAGGGCTGTTTACCTTAAGCCGAGATATCTATAGACTTAATCATAAAACCAATTTTTGATTGTAAGTTTATGACATCCGTTCCTGTACCAAATTCCAGTATTTTAAATATTTCTCCTTATATTGGTGGTGATATAACACCGCCTGGATTTGTTAGGCGCATAGCCCTGGCATCAAACGAAAATCCATTTGGTTCTAGTCCAAAGGTGAAAGAAGTTATTAAAAATTCAGTTGATAGGGCGCATTTATATCCCAGTGGGAATGCAACTGATCTGAAAAGGGTAATAGCTGCTCACCACAACATTGATCAGGATTGGCTAATGGTTGGTAATGGTTCAGAAGATACACTTCATCTTTTGGCTCGAACCTATGTGGGTAAAGGGGATGAGATTATTTTTGGCCAACATGCTTTCGGGCTTTATCAGATCGCCACATATGCTGTGGGGGCAACAGCCCGTATTGTGACGCGAGAGAATTTTAACTTAAGCCCACAAGCAATATTGAAGTGTGTTACTGATAAAACAAAACTGATTTATCTTGATCATCCGGGGAACCCTGTTGGGACTTATTTATCTAAAGCTGATCTTTTGACTTTAGTTAAAAATGTAGCATCACATGTGCTGATTGTTATTGATGCTGCTTATGCGGAATATTTAGAAGATCGTCTTGACTATACTTCGGGTATTGATCTTGTTCTAGACTATCCAAATGTTGTGATGGCCAGAACTTTTTCAAAAGCCTATGCTCTGGCAGGGCTTCGACTGGGGTGGATCTATGCCCATCCAACAATTTTGGATGCTGTGAATCGAATTCGACCACCGTTTAACACAAGTTCAATGGTGCAAAAAGCCGGGATTGCTGCCATAGAAGATCAAGCTTGGGTTGAAAAGACCAAAAAGCATAATGCAACTTGTCGCCCTTGGTTTGAAAGTGAAATGACCAAGCTTGGGCTTGAGATGATTCCTTGTTATGCCAACTTTAGTATGGTTAATTTTAAAGATAAGTGTGCAGATGTTTATCAATATTTGGGTAAAGGTGGAATTATTGTAAGACCAATGGGTTCTTATGATTTGCCAAGTTATTTGCGTATCACCATTGGTCAAACCCATGAGATGGAAGAGTTAATGGAATTGTTGAAAAAATATTATAGATAACACGGTGTGCGAGTTTTCCTCCGGCTTGTCCGGAGGATCCAAAACAGACCCTATGGCTTGGTCATAGGGAAACTAGAAGGCACATTTAGCCTTGGCGGGCTTTAAAACGTGGGTTTTGTTTGTTAATCACATATAAACGACCTTTGCGTCGAACAATTTTACATGCTTTATGACGACTTTTAAGCGTCTTTAATGAATTTGCGATCTTCATAATTAAATTCCCTAATCAAAACTTAAAATAGACTTTATACGAATCACACAAGTTTTGTCAAGGACTTGGAGTGTAATAATTTCTGGCTACATCTATTGTCAATGTGCTAAACATTATCTAAAGATTATAAAAGATTGAGATTACGTTGTGTTTGTTTTCAGGCTGTTGGTAGATAAGAAACAGTTTCTTACCTTTTTAAAATTATTTGTTGTTGCATTTCTTTTAAATGCCTGTACGGAAAAAGAGGACCCTTATACTGATCGCAGTGTTGAAGAGTTGTACAATACAGCCATGGACAAGTTTGAAGCACAACAGTATCAAAAAGCTGCCAAGGCATTTGCTGAGGTTGAGCGCCAGCACCCCTATTCAAACTGGGCCTTAAAAGCACAAATTATGTGTGCATATTGTTATTACGAAGCAAAAAAATATGATGAAGCCATTGAAAACTTTAATGTCTTTATCCAATTACATCCAGGGCATCCTGATGTTGCTTACGCCTTTTATATGCTTGGTCTGTGTTATTATGAACAGATACCTATTATTGAACGTGACCAGAAACCAAGTGAACAAGCCCTTAAGTCATTCCAAGAAGTGCTTAATCGTTTTCCAAACAGCCCTTACGCAAAGGATGCCAAATTTAAAATTGATCTTGTCCGAGATCACTTAGCTGGTAAGGAAGTAGATGTTGGACGTTATTATCAAAGGCGTTTTGCTTTTTTGTCGGCTTTGAATCGTTTTAAAGAAGTTGTAGACAATTATCAAACAACCTCACATACCCCTGAAGCTCTACATCGTATGGTTGAATGTTATTTAGCTTTGGGACTTAAAAAGGAAGCTCAAGAAGCAGCAGCAGTATTAGGACATAACTATCCCAATAGCGATTGGTATAAGGATACATATAATTTGATGCAAAAAGTTGCTCCTGAAACGCTGCGATAGAGGTTATAGATGCTGACAGGCTTATCTATACATGATGTTGTTCTGATTGATAGCTTGGAATTACAATTTGAAAAGGGGTTTAGCGCGTTCACTGGTGAAACTGGGGCTGGTAAGTCTATCCTTTTAGATTCCCTAAGCTTAGCTTTAGGGATGCGTGGAGATACGTCACTTATCAGGCAGGGTGCAGAGCAGGCCGTTGTAACGGCTGAATTTGATTTAGAAGGGCTTGAATCTGCCCATCCTTTAAGAAGTTTGCTGCAAGAGCAAGGTTTTGATTCAGAGCATACTCCGTTAATCTTAAGGCGTGTATTGCATCAAGGTAATAAAAGTCGTGCTCTAGTTAATGATCATCCGGTGAGTATTAGTTTGCTTCGTGAAATTGGCCAATTAATCTTGGAAATTCATGGCCAATTTGATCATTTAATGAATGTCAGTTTGCATCATAAGATTTTAGATAGCTTTGCTGTGAGTTATTATCCGGAATTAGAAGAGTTTTTTGTTTTGCTGGTGGGGGCTTATGAGGCTTGGAAAAAAGCTGAGCAAGAGTTAAATCATCAAAGAACTTTACATGAAGAAGCCTTAAAACAGCAATTTCACTATCGTCAGCTTTTAGAGGATTTAGATCAGCTAGTTCCGTTGGAAAATGAAGAAGAGCTGCTTTTACAAGAGCGGCAAGATATTTCGCATTACGGTAAAATTTCAGAGACTGTACAAGAAGCGTTAAATGCTTTGCGTTCACCAACTGACATTCAAACAACACTTTATACCATTCAAAAAAGCTTGGAACGTGTGAATGTTATTGATATGAAAGCTTTGACGGAGGCATCAGCAGCTCTTGATAGAGCTAATATAGAAATTCAAGAAGCCTATGAATTGCTAAGAGCTTTATATGATTTAAACCAAGAAAGCACAGAAAAGTTACACCAAATTGAAGAGAGACTGCACTCGGTTAGAGCTATTGCACGTAAATATGGGTTGCAACCATTGATGCTTTATCACTCTCATCAAGAAGCACGCGAAAAAGTAAATGCTTTGGAGGATGGTGATGGGTACATCTTGCGTTATCAGAGAGAATTGGATGAGCGTTTAAGAGAATACCAAGACTTAGCAGAAAAGGTTTTTACTATACGCTCTAAAGCTGCTCAGAAACTTGAAGAAATGGTTATGAGGGAGTTGCCAGATTTAAAATTACCGCATGCATTGTTTAAAGTTGAAATTACAAAACAAGAGCAACCAAGCCTTAGTGGATCAAGTCATATTGAATTTTTTATAGCTAGTAATAAAGGTCAAGAATTAGCACCTTTGGCAAAGGCAGCATCTGGTGGCGAGATGGCCCGTTTGATGTTGGCTTTAAAGGTTGTATTAGCCCATCATGGATATATTTCAACAATTGTTTTTGATGAGATTGATACAGGAGTTGGTGGTGCTGTGGCAGCCGCTATTGGTCAGCGTTTATCAAGATTGTCAGAAACAGTTCAAGTGTTGTCGATTACGCATTCGCCACAAGTTGCAGCATATGCTAAGAATCATTTCCATGTCTCAAAATACGAAAAGAATCATAAAACAGTTACTACTGTCAAAATCTTAAATTCTGATGAACGTCAAGAAGAACTCGCACGCATGTTATCCGGTGAAATTGTTACAGAAAAAGCCAGAGCAGCGGCTGAGCAACTTTTGAGGGATGCGGGTGTGTGAAATCTATCACAAACCAACTCCTAAGGTGCAGCTGCGGCAGCTGTCGATGGGGCAGATTCTTCCAAATATCCCATTTGCAGTAAAAGCCTATAAGCGCCATCTTTGGTTAAAGTGGCTTCTGAATCTGGTTTAAAAGGATCATCTGTGAAATAGTCCGTCCAGTTAGATTTTTCTGGTTCTGCTGGTTCTTCTTCTAACTCCAAATAGGCCAGAATCTTACCTATAGAAATTGGCCTTTCAGTTTGTTGAATGACCTTCAATTTGGCTTTGATAGACTGCAAAGTTTTTTTATCAAAAGCTTCTGTATCAGGAGTATTGGCAAGCTTTGGAACTTTTTTCACATTTACATCAAAGATTTTTTTTAGAGCTGTAAAGGAAGCTTCTTCTGACTCTTCTGGCTCAGAAGCAAGTGCTTCTTTTACGTCTGCCGAAAAATTAGCGAGACGTTGTTGCTGATCCTCCAGTTTAAAATCTTTAAAGGAGTCTAAAACAATATAGTCTGGGTCTGTTTTTTCTAATCTCTCCTTTTGCAGCTCTTTAAATTTATTACTTAATATTGGATCACTCACCACATATTTATAGGCTTTGAGTTTTCTTGTTGTATTCTTTGCCATTATGACCATGGGAGATCCTTTGATTAAGCGACCCTCCAACCTTCTCTGCTCCGCCTTAAGCTTTAGATCTTCTTCATTCTCTGTCGATTCCATCAACAAGTTTACCATCAGATCAGGCGTAAAGAATTCATAAAATACTCTTAAAGCTTCGGCGGCATTTCTTTTGAAAGGATCATCTCCCATAATACCAATTCGTTCTTCATACGAAGGAAGAACGGTAAACAGACCCAACTTATATCTCAGTTCATTTTTGTAAAAACTTCGAATATGAACGTTCTGAGTATTACTTCCGGGAGCCATTTTTTCATTAAACAGACTATCTTTCTTTATGGCAAACAGGTTTTTCACCGTCTCTTCCAAAGATCCACCTCCGGCAATTTTATTGTGCATCGCTAAAACAACCGTATCCATGCCCTCTCTTTGACCAGTTGGACAATGCAGCAACCCATTGACCAGCATCATAAACATCATAGATTTTTGTTCTGGATCTCGCATATCTCTTAAGTTTGTCAGGATATAGATTAACGTCTGTTTCATCTCAGGAACAGAAGTATCATGCATTTGCCAACCTCTACTCTCATCTGCTGCCAAAGGAAGTTCCCACAAGGTTTTGATAAATCCACTCAGCCTTGGTAAAAGATGTCGTGCGATAAGATCTTTATTGCTTTGATTATCGTTGTTTGCCACGGTGAAATCAGTGGCCAGGACTTGATACGAGAGATAGCCTGGTTTCGCCTCATCAGCAAACTCCAAGCCATCAACCACATTTGTCCACAACTTCATAATCCCGCCTGCAGGTTCTGTCTGAACAGGAATATGGGGAAGCTGGGTTTTCGCAAGCATACCTCTGTTGATACGCACAGGTTGCTTATCCAATTCCTGATAAACTTGATTAAAGGTTAAAGTTGATATTTCTTGGCCAGAAGAAAATCCAAAAATAAATCTATCTCCAAAAATCGCTTGAAGTTCTCCAATACCAAGAGTCTCGCCATCACCTTGGTTCAGGAGAGGATTATCCCCAAGATTCAGAAGAGTTAATGTGCCTTGAAGCTCACGAACAGAAGCAGGAAGGCTGGTAAGGCTATTGTTATGCAAATTGAGCTTCTGAAGATTGACCAGTTCTTTTGGGATCTTAACAGAAATCAGTTGGTTATTGTTTAAATAGAGATTCTGAAGATTGACCAATTCTTTTGGAATCTCAACTGACGTGAGAGAATTCCCATTCAAACAGAGATTCTGAAGACTAACCAGCTCTTTATGAGAAAATAAAATCAATAAACTGATTTTATTCCCTCCCCGACCGAAACTCTTTCCCATCACCACAGGGATTTTAAGATCTGTTAACAGGTTATACAGACGTTCTAGCGTCCCTACACTTAATTTTAATCCTTTTCTGCCAAAGTCTAAGCCTTCTGATCCTGGTTTTTCCATTCCTGTCACAAGAAGATAGTGTTTGATCAAGCTTTTCTTAAGCTCTAAGATTCTGGCTGGATCTTGGGCTTGAAAAAGGCTTTCTAACTCATCCTTCGTCCAAATATCTAATTTCCGAACACCTGTTGTAAAGAATATGTCTAACTCAGCAAAATCCTGTTCTTCCTCGGCGTTACGCTGATGTGCTTTCTTTAAGCTGCCGTAATACCCTGCTTTTTCTTCAAAAGTCATCTGATCTAGGGGTTTTTCTTTCTGGGTTGCAGGATAATAGGCGGGAACTTCTCTTTGTAAAAAGTTATCTCCAGCTTGGCTTTCTAGATCACCTAAAGGAGACTCGCGCAGATAAACCCGAACGGCTTTTTCTGTGGCAACGCCTGTCTGATAAGGGTTTAGGGCTTCCTCTTTAAAAGCATCCAAGGCTGCAGAAACTTTTGCCAGATGATTTCGTTCTCTCTCATCTGTTGGCAGGACGTCTGTTTGATTTTCTCCAAGCAAAAAATTCAAGACATTGTTTCTGGTCAGAACCCCAGTTGCCCTGGCCAAAGCTCTTAAAGTAACGGCTCTTTCTTCCCCATTCATAACAGGATGAGCATGTGTATCTTTCCTAAGGCCGCCAACCCCTTTTCCTGATTTAATCATCTGAATAATTGTCCAGGCAAGATCCTTGGAAGTCTTTCCATCAACCTCTCGGTAAAGATGTTCTGATAGAGAATCAACGGCTTGTATAGATTTAGATAACCTCGCATAAGGTTGCGCTTTTGCCAAAGCTTCTTTAACAAGGTCTTGTCTAAACTCAGGATCTGGTACTGCGGCCGCAATGGCTCCTGTTATGGAATAAGTCAATATCAGAAAGAATTTTAGAATCATTATTAAGTTTTTTTAATTTTATATCCAAGATTTACTGATAGTATACTATACAACATATTAAGAATAGTTAAAGAAGAAATAAATCCGCTGAAATCAAATTTAAATTAAATGTAGTCTGCACAGACTCATTGTAAACTTTTTCAATTCATCTATTATACCAGTAACTAGATCAACTTACTTTGCATGCAACATGAACCAACCCTTTTGGAAAACAAAAACACTAACAGAGATGACTAAAGAGGAATGGGAGTCTTTATGTGATGGGTGTGGTTTGTGTTGCTTGGTAAAGCTGGAAAACATTGACACCAAAGAAATCGTTACAACTAACGTTGCTTGCAAATACTTGGATCTTAAAACTTGTCAGTGTTCAGATTATGAAAACCGTCATAAAAATGTGCCTGATTGTATTGCCTTAACACCTAAAAAGATTTCTACTTTAGGTTGGTTGCCAGAGACATGTGCTTATCGGTTGATTGATGAGAAAAAAGATCTTTATCCTTGGCATCATTTGATATCAGGAGATAAAGAGGCTGTACATAAAGCTGGTGTTTCAAAAAAGGGTATGTTGGTATCTGAGGCAAGTGTCAGTAATTATACAGATTATGTTATTGAGAGTCTCAATAGAGATCTTCAACAGAAAGTATCTGATTTACTTGAGGAGTCAAGTTTTCTAGATCGCCACGCTTCGCTCGCGATGACGGAAAGAGAAGATAATGAGGTGAAAGATGTACGTCATTGCGAGGAGCCCCTAAAGATATTGGGGCGACGTGGCAATCCAGATGTTTTAGATTCAAAAGAGCCAAACAAATGAAAACAGGCTGGATATTATGTGATAAGGGAAAAACAGGAACTTACCGCCAGTGCTTAGCTTTAGCAAATCTTTTTGAGAAAGAGCTAGGGTTTCAATTTGTTCATAAGCCAATCAGTTTGAATTTATTTTGGCGTTATTTGCCGCCTCATTTTGCAAAATGGAAAAAGGCGCCATTTATAATACCAAGTGATCTTCACCCCCCTTATCCGGATCTTATTATCGCTGCAGGGCGTCAAGCTGTCACGATGGCAATGGCTTTAAGACATTATGCTTTTACGATCGTTTTACAGCATCCAAAAATAAACCCATCTAACTTTGATTTAGTTATTCCTCCTTATCATGACAATTTAAAGGGTAAGAACGTTTTGCCAACTTTGGGTGCACTTCATCCCATAAAAGCAGAGGAATTGATTGCGATAAGACAAAAGATTGAGGGTGAAGGAACATATAGTTCACTTTCTTTTCCACGAATAGCTGTATTAGTTGGCGGGGACAATAAATACTATCGTTATACGGATCAGTTCGTAAAAACTTTTTCGGATACTTTGCGTTATATGGTAACTCAGTCAAAGAAATATAAGGGGGGTAGCTTTTTAATAACCCCGTCTCGGCGAACACGTCCTGAAATTATTAGTGAGTTAGAAAAAGGACTTAATGGGCTGTCATACCAATTGTGGAAAGGTGAGGGGCCAAATCCCTATATGGACTATCTGGCGATATCTGATGCAATTGTTGTTACAGGCGATTCGATTAGTATGATGTCTGAGTCTTGTCTAATGGGGAAGCCAGTTTATATAGCTGAAATGCCGATTGAAAATAGGAAATTCAGAGATTTTATAAAGAATTTATATGCAGGTGGGCATGCGGTGTCGTTTATGAATCAATCATTCGCTTCTCTGGATCGCCACGCTTCGCTCGCGATGACGGAAAGTACGCGTCATTGCGAGGATCCCCTAAGGATATTGGGGCGACGTGGCAATCCAGATGTTTTGGATTTAACGCCTATCCAATTATTCAAACCCTTAGATGAATTAAACCGTGTTGGCAAACAAGTGGTGGAGTTATTTAAATCTCATGATGCTTGAAGACATTTTAGAGCGCATTCTCTACCGTGATGCATCTATATTGGCTATTAATAAACCAGCAGGTGTAGCTGTTCATCCAGGGACAGGTGATAAGCCAAATCTTGAAGCTTTTTTTAAAGATTTAGCCTTCGGGCTTCCAAATCCACCAGCTTTAGCACATAGGTTAGATGCTGCGACAAGTGGTTGTTTAATCCTGGGACGTCATCGTCAAGCTTTAATCAAGCTTGGAAAAATGTTTGAAAATGGGACAATTGAAAAAGTTTACTGGGCAGTTATTCACGGAAGTTTGCCTCAAGATGAAGGCGTTATTGATCTCCCTTTGGGTAAACAATCAAGCAGAAAGAACCAATGGTGGATGAAAGTTGATCCAAACGGTAAGCCATCAAAAACTGCTTATAAAGTTTTGGGAAAAGGTGAGGGGATGACTTGGTTAGAGCTTAGGCCTTTAACTGGTCGTACACATCAATTGCGTGTTCATTGTGCAGCACTTGGTTGTGAGATTGTTGGGGATCAGGTGTATGGTGCAACCAAATTGCAAAGACCTTTACATCTGCATGCTTATTCTATAAAGATTCCGTTTTACCCGAAAAAAGATCCCATCGTTATTGAGGCACCTGTACCTGAGCATATGTTGGAAATGTTGAAAAGGTGTGGGTATAACTGTTAAACAAACTTGACATGTAACGCGTATCGGTATACATTAAATAAAAGACCGCATTTTTTATTAGTTATGATAATTACTTTTAAATGTGCAAATACAAAAGAATTGTGGCTCACAGGTAAAAGCAGAAGGCTTTCTTCAACTTTGCATAGAATTGCTTTAAGAAAATTATGGCAATTAGATAACGCAGATTCTTTAAAGGACTTAGAAGCACCACCTAATAATAGATTAGAGGCTTTAAAACATGATCGTAAAGGACAATATAGCATCCGAATTAATAACCAATGGCGCATATGTTTTTTATGGCAAAATGGCCATGTTTACGAAGTTGAAATTATTGATTACCATTAATGAGGTTTATCATGTCGTGGAATATTCACCCTGGAGAAATTTTAAGAGAAGAGTATATGAAGCCTTTGGGTTTAAGTTCACGTAAGCTTGCAAGCTTGTTGCAAATTCCAGCCTCCAGAGTTAACGATATCGTTTTAGAAAGAAGAGGAATTACTGCTGAAACAGCTCTAAGGTTAGCTCATTATTTTAGTACAACGCCAAAATTTTGGCTAAATATGCAAATTTCTTACGAGCTTAAAAAAGCAGAAGAGGAACTAAAAATTGATTTAGCAAATCTTCCTTCTCAAGTAAGTGATAATTCAAAGCATCAGTAAGTATTTAAACAACTTCTTCCTTTTTATTTTTAAAGAATTTGATCATTTCTTCTTCAAAACCAAGACGGCTTATATTGGTTATACGCATAGGAAACAAATAACCATCTAAATGATCACATTCATGCTGAACGACTCGGGCATGAAAGCCGTGCGCTTCCCGTTCATGTCTTTTTCCTTCAAGATCATAAAAGCTATATCGAATGGATTCATAACGTTCGACTTCACCCAAAAGCCCTGGAACAGAAATACAACCCTCCCAACCTTTGATTTTTCTATCTGTCAGAAAAATTATTTCAGGATTAAGCATAGCTGTAAAAGGAACTTCTTCACAGTCAAAATCATATCTTGGGCTTGGCTCAATTTTGGGAATGCTAAAAATGACAATTCTCTGTGAGATATGCACTTGAGGGGCTGCTAAACCTATGCGATCACCAAAAGATTTTAAGGTGTGAAGCATGTTTTGAACAATTTCTCTTGCCCCGTTTAATTTGTTTAAATTAACGGGTTCGGCAATTTGGCGGAGGATTGGATGCCCCATACGAGCAATAGGTAAAAGTTTTGAAGTCATATAATTACAAGAAATTTAGAAATACTTTTATTATCAATATCTTGCTGAATGATTATTTTCAATATGAAGAATGTCTTTCCTATCTTTCTTGCATTTTTATTCAAACACTGCTTATATGACCTCATCAATGTGTAAGGGCAAGAGGTGCAATTTTGGATAATGATATTGACTCTCTCAGTTTTGAGCAAGCCATGGCTGAGCTTGAAACCTTGGTAAAACGTCTTGAAGATGGGCGCTTGCCTTTGGAAGAAGCTATCGTTGCTTTTGAGCGTGGCTCCTTACTAAAGAAATATTGCGAGCAAAAGCTTCTTCTTGCAAAAATGCGTGTTGAGCAAATAACAAAGGCACCAGATGGCAGTGTTAAAACAGAAACCTTTAACGCAGCCTAAATTCGAAATTTTGGATGGAACAATTTCATTTATTTGTCCTGAAATTGATTTAGCTGTTAAGAAAATTATTGATTGTCAGACTGGGGCACTAAGACTTCAAGAAGCGATGGCATATGTTACTCTTAAAGGCGGAAAACGTTTTCGTCCTTTATTGATTAAAGCCTCAGGTGATCTCTTTCAAATCCCTTTTAAAACGCTTTTACCAATTGCTGTTGCTGTTGAGATGCTTCATGCCTATTCCTTGGTGCATGATGATTTACCATCCATGGATAATGCTGATATGCGTCGAGGTCTGCCAAGTTGCTGGCGGCAATTTGATGAAGCAACAGCAATTTTAGCAGGCGATGCCTTATTAACCTTAGCGTTTGAAGTATTGGCAACAGCGCCACTGCCGCCTGATGTATGTTTGGAGTTGGTGATAAAGTTTGCAAAAGCCTGTGGAGCGAATGGTATGGCTGCAGGGCAGATGTTGGACATTAGTCAAGATCATGATAACCAACCTGAAAAAATAGAAAATTTGCAAAAATTAAAGACGGGCGAGCTGATTGCCTTTTGCTGTGAAATTGGGGCTATTGTTGCTGAAGCTGATTCTAAGCAAAAAGAGGTCTTGAAAGAAGCTGGTTATAAAATTGGGCTTATTTACCAAATGACTGATGATTTACTTGATCTAAAAGGTAATGTGGTCAACATTGGTAAGCCTGTTAATCAAGACATCGATAAGGTCACGATTGTGAGTTTATTGGGCGTTGATAAAACGGGGAAAATAATAGAATCACATTTGAATGAAATTAAGTTAGCTTTAGAAAATTTCGGATCTAAAGCTCTTCTTTTTGAAGAAATTATTGATTGGGTTATTGTAAGAGAGAGTTAGTTAGTGCTCTTTGTCAAACACCATTAAATACACTTTTTTCTGTGTTATTAGAACGTATATATACAAAACTGTGATAAGAAATCTAAAAAACCAATTTGGCTTTGACTATTTAGTTGAATCTGTGGAAGTTACCATAGGAGGCAATAATGAAATTTATGAAAATGTAAATGATGGTTGCATGTATGATGCTGGTAGTATTTGAGGGACTAGTAGCAGCAACTGCTGATGTAATGAGCTTTCCTGAGGCTCGTTATGACTTTGTAAGAAGTGGGAAGTATGGAATTATTGGATCTGGCCTAGATTTATCTCGTGAGATGTCTATCGCTATGATGATAGAAAAAAAAAGGGGATGGACTATTTGGGAGAAGAGATATGGCTGAAAGTTCTAATGTAAGAAATGCAGCCATAGAAAGGGTTATTAAAAATTATGAACACCCACTCGTCGACCCACAGGTGTTACACTTCAAACAAGTTCCATTTCGAACCATGGTAAAGTTGCCGCATTCACCACAAGCATCGCCTTGATAACCTTGCAATTTTGCTTGTAAACTTTTTTCAGCAACCACATCTGCTTTTTTTCGAGCTTTTGCACTAATAACAGCATAACTTACCACATTGCCATAAGTCCCTGTTGCAGATTTGCTTTCTTCTCTAGTTATCAATAAGGATTGAGTTGGCTCATCCTGCTTTTGCTGCGTTTCTTCAGATATGCTTTCTATATCAGAATAAATCTCAGTTACGCTTTCTTCCATCAACACAGGATAATCAGAAGTTTCACCAATCGTATCAGGCGATAAATCACTAGGTTGAACATGAGCTAGGTCATTTCTTCCTAAATAAGTGATGGCCAATTCTCTAAATATGTAATCTAAAATTGAAGTTGCCATTTTAATAGTGTCATTTCCTTCAACCATTCCTGATGGTTCAAACTTGGTAAAGGTAAAGGCTTCAACATATTCTTCTAAAGGTACGCCATATTGTAAACCGATAGAAATGGCCATAGCAAAGTTATGCATCAATGATCTAAATGATGCGCCTTCTTTGTGCATATCAATGAAGATCTCCCCTAAAAGACCATCTTGATACTCACCAGTTCTAAGATAAATCTTGTGTCCTCCCACAACTGCTTTTTGGGTATAACCACCACGCCGATTGGGAAGCTTGCGACGTTGAGATTGATGGACAATTTTTTCTACGATTCTCTCAACAATCTGTTCAGCTGCTGCCTTTGCTTTTGCTGTTGCTGGCAAGCTCATAAGATCTTCTATGCCATCATCATCAAAAACAATTGCACTAACTGGTTGTGAAAGTTTCGATCCGTCGCGGTAAAGAGCATTCGCTTTTAACCCTAATTTCCAAGACAGTAAATATGCTTCTTCACATTCTTGAATCGTTGAGTTATTTGGCATGTTGATTGTCTTGGAAATAGCCCCTGATATGAATGGCTGAACTGCCGCCATCATATGGATATGGCTATTGATTGACAAAAATCTTTTACCAATACGACCGCATGGATTTGCACAATCAAATACAGGTAAATGTTTATCCTGCAAATGAGGTGCACCTTCGAGAGTCATGGTACCACAACAGTAATTGTTCGCAGCTTCGATTTCAGTTTTTGTAAAGCCTAAAGCAGAGAGCATATCAAAGGTAGGATTATTAAGCTCCGCATCAGAAAAACCTAGTGTCTCTTTGCAAAAAGTATCGCCTAAAGTCCATTTATTAAAGGCAAATTTAATATCAAAAGCTGTGCCTAGAGCTTGTTGCAGTTTGTTCAAAGTTTCTTCTGTAAATCCTAAAGCTTTGAGCTTTTCAAAATTAATCCCTGGTGCGTTATCAAGGGTACCTGAGCCTACAGCATAAAGTGTAATGTCATTAATTTGCTCTTTGCTGTAACCTAGAACTTCTAAAGCCTTTGGTACCATTTGGTTGACAATCTTAAAATAACCCCCTCCGGCTAATTTTTTAAACTTAACAAGTGCAAAATCGGGCTCAACTCCAGTTGTGTCACAGTCCATGACCAAACCAATTGTACCTGTTGGGGCAATAACCGTGGTTTGAGCGTTTCTATAACCATATTTTTCACCTAAAGCTAAAGCTTCATCCCAAGTTCTTTTAGCTGATTCAGCAACAGTTTTTAACGGACAATCTTTGCCTTTAAGAGCAACCGGCTTAATAGCAAGTTTCTCATAGCCTTTTTCTTCTCCATGCGCTGCTCTTCTATGGTTTCGTATTACCCGCAGCATGTGTTCTTTATTCTTAGCATAACCCGGAAAGGCTCCAAGCTCTTTTGCCATCTTGGCTGATGTTGCATAGGATACGCCCGTTAAAATAGCAGCTAATCCTCCGGCAATGGAACGCCCCGCATCGCTGTCATAAGGGATACCCATCTCCATTAATAAACCACCAAGATTAGCATAACCTAACCCCAAGGTTCTAAATTCATAGGAAAGTTGTGCTATTTCTTTTGATGGGAATTGAGCCATTAAAACAGAAATTTCTAAAACCATAGTCCACAAGGAAATAGCATGTTCGTATAAATCGACATCAAATTTTTGGTCTTTGTAAAAAGTAGCCAAATTTAATGATGCTAGGTTACAAGCTGTGTCATTCAGAAACATGTATTCAGAACAGGGATTGGAAGCTTTAATTGGCCCACTCTCAGGGCAGGTATGCCAATCATTAATAGTTGTGCTAAAATGAATTCCTGGATCAGCACAAGCCCAAGCGGCATAACCAATTTTTTCCCACAAGTCACGTGCTTTTAAAGTTTTGATAACTTTGCCACTTGTGCGTCCTTTTAGTTGCCATTCTTTATCGCCGATGACAGCTTCTAAATACTCATTGGTGACACTTACTGTATTGTTTGAATTCTGCCCTGACACTGTTGAATAAGCTTCTGAATCCCAATCAACATCATAAGAGGGGAGATCAATATGGGTATAACCTAATTGAGCTAATTGAATCGTGCGCCGGATATAATTTTCAGGAACCAAAACTGTTCTGGCTGCTTTCATTGCTGTTCTTAAAGGCAAATTTTGTTTTGGATCAAAGCGTTGATTCTCTGGCAAATCATTATTTAAACAAGCTTCCATAATAGCTTCAAGATGGGCTTTGTTGATTTTAGAACCAGTGACAAGGGCTGCAACTTTTTGTTCTTCGACGACTTTCCATTGAATAAATTCTTCGATGTCAGGGTGATCAACATCTAAGATCACCATCTTTGCAGCACGTCGAGTGGTTCCACCAGATTTAATGGCACCGGCTGAGCGGTCACCAATTTTTAAAAAGCTCATCAATCCAGAAGATTTGCCACCTCCTGATAAGGATTCCCCTGAACCGCGAATATTTGAAAAATTTGTTCCTGTACCTGAGCCATATTTGAAGAGTCTGGCTTCGCGTACCCAAAGATCCATGATGCCGCCTTCATTAACCAAATCATCACTGATGCTTTGAATAAAGCAAGCATGAGGTTGAGGACGTTCATATGCAGAATTTGAAGCTGTTAATTTACCTGTTTTTTCATCTACATAAAAATGTCCTTGAGCAGGGCCATCAATACCATACGCCCAGTGTAATCCTGTGTTAAACCATTGAGGAGAATTAGGTGCGCACATCTGCTGAGCTAGCATATAGCGAAGCTCGTCGTAAAATGCTAAAGCGTCTTCTTCTGTGTCAAAGTATTTACCTTTCCAGCCCCAGTAAGTCCAAGCACCTGCCAAACGATCAAAAACCTGCTGAGCATTCACTTCACTACCAAACGTTGTGTTTGCTTTTGCTTGACGCTTAGATAGCCATTTTGGAATTCCTTCTTCTTTCACAGCTACTGTTTCTAAAGGAACTCCCGCTTTCCTAAAATATTTTTGTGCAATGATATCGCAAGCCACCTGTGACCAATGTGATGGTACGTCAATATTATCCTGGTGAAAAACAACTGAACCATCTGGATTTCGAATTTCACTACTCGCTTTTCGAAATTCTATTCCGGCATATGGAGATTGTCCTGCAACAGTACAACGGCGGTGGATTTTCATGCATTAACCCTTTCTATGTGTTTAGCTCTGGCGTTTAGAATTAAAAGCAATTTTAGACAAAATTAACTATATATAGTGATCTATGTGATTATTCACATCGATATATTGATAAATTGAACATGAACCTACCAAAAAAGCAAGTCTTGAAATTTGGGAAAAATGATGATAAAAGCTCTTTGCTTTAGAAGCATTTTTTTGAGATAAAGGATCATTTAATTAAAAAGATTAAGATTTGGTATAAGTATTTAAAAGATGCGACAAAAAGGTCTCAAATCTTAACTCGGGCAGAGACTTCGATGACTCGATCATAAGGAATATGAAAAAATTCTGTGGGATTCATTGCGTTTCTGGATAAGAAAATAAAGACACGTTCCTTCCAGCCGCTGAAAAATCCTCGACTAGATGCTACTGGGAAAACACGGCTTATAAAAAATGTTGTTGTTTCAAGGCTAGATGCAATGCCTAGTTCGTTAAGTTTAGTAAAAATATTATTGATATTGGGTGTTTCTTTAAATCCATACCAAGCTCTTATAAGATAAATGCCATTTTTTATCTCTACAATGCTAAGCCTTTGTTTAGGAGATACTTTTGGAATGTCTTTGATAGAACAGGTTAGCAGAATTGTTTTCTCATGCAGCACTCGATAATGCAATATATTCTGCTTTAAAGCTTCCGGAATACTATCTTTGAATGGAGCCATATAAATAGCTGTACCTTTTCTTTTAGCGAATCGTTTTTTTCTAATAATTTCCAGAAATTCATCAATACTTATAACTGACTTTTTAATTTGTCGTTTTAGTTCTTGGCGCCCCTGATACCAAACTCTCATTATATAAAATATGGAGAACGCTATTAACAGTGGTAACCAGCCGCCGTGGATAAATTTTGCAAGATTCATAACAAAATAGAGGCTATCGACTGTAATTAAAAAACCAAACACAAGATATGTTTGCCATGGTTTCCATCCCCACAAATGTTTTGCTAAAAACATAATAAGAATGCTTGTCATCAACATAATTGCAGAAACAACTAAGCCATAAGTATCTGCGAGGTTTCCAGAATTTTTGAAAATAAGAACAAGTAAGATTGTCATAATAGCAAGTAGCACGTTTAATGAAGAAATATAAACTTGCCCAATATGTTTTGCAGATGTATGCATAACCTTCATTCGCGGCAAAAAACCCAATTGCAAAGCTTGCCAACCAATTGAGAAAATTCCTGAAATCACCGCTTGCGAAGCAATGATTGTGGCAATTGTCGCTAATATAATAAGGGGATATAAACCCCAACTCGGAGCTAAATAGTAAAATGGATTTTCAATTGCTTCTGGGTGTTTTAAAAGCAAAGCACCTTGCCCAAAATAATTAAAAAGTAAACAAGGAAAAATTAAGTAGAACCAGGCTTTTTGGATTGGTTCTTTACCAAAATGCCCTAAATCAGCATATAAAGCTTCAGCACCAGTTAATGCAAGTACTGTTGTTCCCAAAATCAACAAAGATGAAGGGCCATGGGTTATGATTAAATGAACACCATAAAAAGGGTTAATTGCCTTTAAAACAAGCGGGGTCTGAATTACTTGCACAAACCCAAGTATGCCGATTGTAATAAACCAAAACGTCATTATGGGGCCAAGATACGCACCAATCTTTGTTGTACCATGCTTTTGTGCAATAAAAAGAATAATCAGAATTAGGACTGCTAAGGGAATAATTAAGTTTTCAAAATGAGGTGAAACAACAGTTAGCCCTTCAAGAGCACTCAGAACAGAAATAGCAGGTGTAATTAATGCGTCCCCGCAAAAAAGTGAAGCACCAAATATACCTATTAGCATTAAGCCAAACGAATTTTTAAAGATTTTTTGTTGACGCATAAGAGCTGTCAAGGCCAAAATGCCGCCTTCACCTTGATTATCAGCTCGTAATACTAAAATGGCGTATTTAAAACAAACCACAACGAGTATTGACCAGAAAATTAATGAAAGAATACCAAAAACTTCTGTTTCATGAGGTTGAAATTGATGTTCACTGAGACACTCTTTAAATGTATATAGTGGACTAGTACCAATATCACCATAAACAATGCCAGTAGCTCCTAAGATAAGCTTATACATTGTAGAACAGGAATTGTCAGAACGGCTTTTTGTCATTTGGATTTTTTACAATTAAGGCCTTCAAGGCTCATCTTAAATTCTGTTGGTTAAAATTTTATTAAGATTTTTCGCAAGTTATATGGTTTTGCTCTCATCTTTAAAAGAAAATACGGAAAGACTCTTACTTTTGTTAATTAGAGCAAAGTAAAAAGCAGCTAAGGAAAAATTGTGCAACGGTTCTATTGTGAGAATTTTTCTACATTTTTCTAATCCCATAAAAGTTAAAATTCTAGTATTTTCATATCGCAAATTAGGAAATTAAACTCCTTTAATCATTCTGTTTTGAATTGGGGGCTCTATAATGAAAAAAAAACACGCATTTATAGCAGATTCTGAATCTGCTATGGAAACAGATAGGTTTTGGACTGATTCTCAAAGAAGAGAAGTATTGTTAAGGGTTGTTTCACTGATATGTATACTTATCATGATCATTTCATTTAATGTCATACATCAAAACTGCTGAGACATAATATATATATATCTAATTTCTGCAATTTTTTCTCACATTACTAAAACCAATTTCCTATGTAGTTAACCAATGCTAATACTATGAGACCAGAGGATAGCAACATTAGGCTGGTTAAAATTTTACGATAGAAACTTTCTGGCCAAGGCAAAAAATCTTCTGATTCTAAGTGTTTTTTTAATAGCATACCTGCATCTCACCTTATTCAAGTTTATAATTGACTGTGAATTTAGAAGAATACAATAACAAGAAACTGAGTTTGCTTATTTTAATTTATTTATATAGTGTTGCAACACAATTTTTAACAATATCTGAAATTTAGATAAAAATTATCGTTACTTAGGATAATCAATAACATTAATAATTATTTTATTAAAATAGAAAGTTCTCAAATTTATCTCTCTTAGGTAGACAGAAAGGATTTAGAAAAAACATGCAAACTATTGAGGTA
>DAHVSZ010000001.1 GCA_027328625.1 Candidatus Paracaedibacteraceae bacterium
ATTATTTAAAATAACAATAATATCAGCAGTATTCTAGACTGAAAAAAGCTATTTTTATTGAAAAAGAATCATTTTTGTATTAGCAATATCGAAATGATATTTCTTGTTAATCAAATAATTGTTTAATTTTGTTTAATTTTATTTAATTTTTCTGAAAATAGGTTATCAAAAAGTGCGTTTCTGTTATATTGCTATTCTCTTTTTTTCATTTTTTGTGGTGATGACTATGAGCAATGGGAATGCAACAGATACTGATGGTGCTGGAATCCTTATGGGGCATTACCCAGCTCTCAAATTAGAAACAATTCAGAGATTCATTAAGCTAAACGGCGAATTGCAAGAGTTACAAAAAAGTTATCCAAATCGAAAGTTTCCAAGATTTTATTTGAGCTCGACTGAAGATGAAACAAGTGCTGTCATTGAAGAAATGCAAAAGATGATTGATGGGCCTGATGTAATGGGCATTCAAAGGGCTAATACAAGAAGACTAGGAATGCCTAGAAAACCTTTAGTAATGGATGTTCAAGTAGTTGAGCCGCTAACAAAAAGGTTAGAAAAGCTTGAAAGCTGTTTGAGAGGGAGTATTCAAATGACTGAGGAAGAACAAAGACAAGAAATGAATAAAGGATATTTAAAAGTTGTTGAGGCTGATAAAGCCCGCATCTTATCTTTATATTCAAGCTTTGCTCAAAATAATTCTATTGTTCCAGTGAATTTCGTTCAGAGAGTTAATGAATCATTAAAGAATGGTGAGATAGATTTAAAGATCGCAAAGCGTCTTCTTGGTATTCTTTTAGAAAATATTAGTCATCCAGGGCAGTTTTGTACTGCTGTGTGATACAAAAGTCGTATTGTTTTAACGACAGATCTTCTAAGTGAAAGTTATAAATTTGAAGCTCCTTTTTCAGAATCTGTTAAAGATTTTGCTCTTGGCTTATGAGTGACAGAAAACACAGGTCAATAACTCATTACAAAAATTATAGATAAATACATTTAAAAATTGCACAATATAAATGGGTCTTATTATTGAATAAGGAGAAAAAGGTGTTAAAGTTTTGTGCAAAGTTTGTGTTACTTGCAACGACTGTGTTTGCCTCAGGGTGTTCAATGTTTGGCAATAAGAAATCAGAAGCGGATACTGTTTTGCGTCCAATACCAGCTGGATATTGTACGCTTGATCCAACAAAACAGGCCGAAAGTCGGATTCTCTATAACATTCAAAAGCAGTTTGCTTCACCTGGAAAATTAAGAATTACAATCTTCTTACCTTGTGATGAATTGGAAGCAGTTCGTAATGATAAGGCTAAAACTGTATCCCATTATGGAATGTTTTTAGAACCTGAAAAATAATATTATTAATGAGTTAGGTCAACGACTTGATCTTGATTTAAAATAAGTACTTTCGTATGTTCATTTGGAGTAATCTAAAGAGTGATTTGTCTTTTTAAAACTGTATAACTTGTGATGCTATTTGCTTTGCCTTTTCCCTCTATCAATCCTGTCCTTTTCGAATTAGGACCGTTAAAGATCCATTGGTATGGAATTGCCTATGTTGTGGGAATTCTTCTTGGGTGGCGTTATGCCATTTATTTAGTTCGGCATTATGCCACTCATTTAAAAGAACAGTATTTTGATGATTTTGTGACTTGGATTGTCGTTGGGATTGTTGTGGGTGGTCGACTTGGACATATTGTTATTTATGAGTTCTCTCATTACATGCGTCACCCTTTAGAAATATTGATGACCTGGAAAGGCGGAATGTCTTTTTATGGGGGGCTTTTAGGGGTTATCATTTCAACCCTTATTTATTGTAAGCGTAAATCCATTAATCCTTTAGAATTTTCCGATGTAGTGGCGGCAGTTGTGCCAATTGGCTTAGGCCTTGGCAGGGTTGCAAATTTTATTAATGGTGAATTGTATGGCCGAGTTAGTGATGTACCATGGGCCGTTGAATTCCCGCAAGGTGGCGGTTTTCCAAGACATCCAAGCCAACTCTATGAGGCTTTTTTAGAAGGTTTTGTTTTGTGGTTGATTTTAGCATTTGCTTGGCACCGTACAAATTTGTATAAAACACCTGGAAAGATCACAGGGTTATTTTTGATTGGGTATGCAGTATCACGTTTTTTGGTTGAATACGTGCGTGAGCCAGATTCAGTCTATCATTTAGCATCTTTTTCTTTTACGACTGGGCAGTTGTTGGCTTTGCCAATGATCGGGCTTGGGGCTTTTTGGTTGCGCTGTCGTAAAGCATGAGTCAACTACACTCTCTTATCTTACAGGAAATCAAAGACAAAGGTTCAATAACGGTAAAGCGATTTATGGAACTTGCTCTTTATCATCCTGAGTATGGATATTATGTTTCAGAAAAGGTTTTAGGCAAGCAAGGTGACTATATAACAGCACCTGAACTGACACAAGTATTTGGTGAATTATTAGCTTTATGGTTTGTTGATCTTTGGCACAGGCTTGGAAAGCCCGAATGTGTACAGCTAGTAGAATTAGGTCCAGGGCGTGGCTTGATGATGCAAGATATGCTTCGGATTTTTAAAAAGTTTCCAGATTTTTTTCAAAACCTTGATGTTTATTTAATGGAAGTTAGCTCAGTTTTGATGGCAGCTCAGCAAGCCATTTTAAAAGACGAACGTGTTTGTTGGGTCACAGATCTAAAAGATCTTCCTGAAAACAAGGTTACTTTTTTTGTGGCTAATGAATTTTTTGATGCTCTGCCAATTGAGCAGTATGTGGAAAATGAGGGTGATTGGGTAGAACGGTGTATTACGAGTAAGGATAGTGTTTTAGTGTTTGATTTGTCATACTCGGACTTGATCCGAGTATCCATGGACCCGCGTGTCGAGCACGAGGATGACAAAATGATAAAAGAAACATGCCCAGCATATGGCTATTATATGCAAGAAATAACACGACGCCTTTTAAAAAATCGAGGAGGGGCAATTATTATTGATTATGGTGACGACGTTCCAGTTGAAAGTCGAGTAGGAGACACGCTGCAAGCGCTTTACCAACACAAAAGAACAGATGTGTTAGAAAACCCTGGTGAACAAGATTTAACTCACCATGTTAGTTTTGCTGCTTTGAAGCACTATATAGATCCTAGTCTGAAGACAGAGATGTCAACACAAAGTGATTTTTTGTTTACATTGGGTTTAGAGCAGTGGGTTGAAAAGCTTTGCCTGAATCTTGATCCAGAAAATGCAGCCAAACTTAAAATAGCAGTAACACGTTTAGTAACTCCACGAGAAATGGGGAGGCTATTTAAGGTTTTGATAATTGAATAAATAAAATTACAATATTATAATTTAAAATTATTAATATTAACGATTAATTAGTATTTTAATGCTATTTTGATGGTTAAGAGGGCACTTATGCTTGGAGGATTTCGGCTGAGTGTGGCCGAAAAAACAATGCTTGGTGGCTTTTAAAGCTGCTTTTCTAGCCCTCGGGACCTGAGATGTATGGAATTGACTTGATATCAGTTGGTTGTATACATGATTTTGAACACTTTTAAAAGTGTTGAAACTTTTGTGTTAACCATTTATTAAGGATTAAACAAGAGGTCAGGAAAGTATTGTTCTTGTGGAGGAGGAGGCGGGGGCCAAAACACTGTGGTGCTCAGGACGGGGGCCCCATCAGCCTAAGGCTATATCAAACTGTCAAAAAATCTCAAATCTTGACAGAAATTCCCCTCTAAGCCAGTACCACAACTATCCCCTCAATTTTATTTATCACCAAGTCCTCTATAAAATGGCATGGTTAAAAAAAGGGTATTAAAAAATGCGTGCAGAAATTGAAACACAAGTGAAAGCTATTAATCAGTCTTTGGTACTCCTTCGGAGGCATCTTTGACTGGGACCAAGCTATAATAAGACTAGATGTTTTAAACCAACAAGCTGAATCTCCAGATCTGTGGAATGACCAGGCTTCTGCTCAAAAGATCTTGAAAGAACGTGATTCATTGCAGGGTTCAATCAAACGCATTCAAGATTTTGAAAGGTCTTTAAAAGACAATGTTGAATTGATCGAACTTGCAGAGATGGAAGATGATCTAGAGGTTTTGGCAGAAGCTGAAAAGAGCTTGGAACTATTAACCAAAGAGGCTGCGCGTCTACAGCTAGAAACGCTTCTTTCTGGTGAAGCAGACACTAATGATTGCTTTATCGAAATAAACGCAGGCGCAGGGGGGACAGAGGCTCAAGATTGGGCTCAAATGTTAGCACGCATGTACAGCCGTTGGGCTGAGGGGCGTAAATACAAATTAGAAATTTTAGATGAAAACCCAGGCGAAGAAGCTGGCATTAAATCCATCACTTTTAAGGTCATGGGACACCAAGCTTATGGTTGGTTAAAAACAGAAAGCGGCGTTCATCGATTGGTTCGTATTTCTCCCTTTGACTCAAACGCTAGACGTCACACCAGTTTTGCCTCAATTTGGGTTTATCCGGTAATTGATGATTCAATTGAAGTTGAGGTGGAAGAAAAAGATTTAAGAATTGATACCTACCGGGCTTCCGGAGCAGGCGGGCAGCACGTTAATAAAACAGAAAGTGCTATTCGTATTACTCACAACCCAACTGGAATTGTGGTTCAATGTCAAAATGATCGATCTCAGCATCGTAACCGAGCCCAGGCTATGTCTATGTTAAAAGCTCGTTTGTACGAGTTAGAGCTTAGGAAAAGAGAAGAAAAGCTAAATAATCAATCAGCAAGCAAAACTGATATTGGTTGGGGGCACCAAATCCGGTCTTATGTTTTGCAGCCTTATCAAATGGTCAAAGACAATAGAACAGGTGTTGAACGGGGTAATGCTCACGGTGTTTTGGATGGTGATATTGATTGCTTTTTAGAAGCGGCACTAGCACAAAGAATTGGTGGAGAGGAAGAGTGATGGATTACTACTTTTTCTTTCAAACCTAGTTTTTCCAATATTAATGCTGCTTCAGTATGGCTTTTTAACGAAAGGAGTAAAAAAAGAAACGAGAAAGAAACATAAAAAAAGGGGCTGTCCCAGATAACATGAAATAATGTTATAAGGATGGTATGAGAAAGAGCCAATCAAGCTCTTTTCAGTAAAAAAATGCAGGACTCAACTAGATTCCCGCCTCCGCGGGAATGACAAGTGAATAATTAAGCAGCAACTTCCTGACCATTGGCAATTGCCGACAGCGTTCTGGCAATCACTCTGATTTCATTTCTAAGCTCTTGAGTTGATGATGTGCGGCCGGTCACCATTTCCTCTAAAAGCTTGGTTGATGTTGTGTCTAGACTCCGCAAGTGCTGACTAATAACCTCATTAAGGGCTGCTTGACTTGGATTTCTTGTAGCCTGGATCAAACTTTCCTGTAAATCAATTTGATTTTGCGCAATTTTCTTCATCACATTTTGATGCCCAGACATTTGATCAGCCATCATAGATAATTTTTCGCCTACGGTTTGCAAAGCTTTAATAACGCTTACACGGTTGTCTTCGGTACGACGCATTTGTGACTGTAGGTTTGCCATAGATTCAATTGTTTGTTCTAAAAGGCCTTGAGTATATGCAGGACCACTCCCTGTGGCTGCTGAAACCTCGGCAACTCCACTTAAACGAGTGTTAGCAGCTAGGCGCTCTTCAAGTGTGTGGTAAAAGCTGCTGCTCGCTTTACTAATTTGTAAATCAAGAAAACCAACGATCAGAGAGCTTGCGAGTCCAAACATTGATGAGCTGAACGCCATTCCCATTCCTGTTAAGGGAGATTGCAGACCTTGTTTTAGATTAGTGAAAGCATCTTTTATTTCACTTCCACCCATATTAATACTGTTAATAACACCTGTTATGGCGCCAATTGTTTCAGAAAGTCCCCAAAAAGTCCCCAAAAGCCCTAAGAAAATCAAAAGACCAACAAGATAACGATTTAGATCACGGTTTTCATCTAGGCGTCCATCGACACTGGCTAGAATTGATCTTGCGGTTAGAGGGGCAATACTACCACTGTGGTTTGGATCACTTAACAAAATGGCTAAAGGTGCCAAGATTTTTGCAACGGGTGCATCTGGAAATCTTTCTTTTCCTTGTTCAAAATTATCCAGCCAAGTTTGCTCTTGTTGTAAACGAAATAATTGAAAAAAAGATAAAACAACACCTAATCCTAGACATGAAAGAATAATTATGTTTAAAGCAAGATTGTGAAAAAAGATTTGCTTTAAAGATGGATAAAGAAACGCTGTGGTCGCTATGGCCAGAACGAGGAAAATTCCTATTCTCATTAAACAACGATGAATATAACTCATAGATAAAAACCTTTGTTTTTTTTTAACTTAACTACTAGACTAACTTACTTTTGTTAAATCCAAAACTTTTTTTTAAAGTTTAGGGTAAAAAAATGAAGAGAAGATATATAGTTAATAAATTATTAATTAAATAAAGTTATTTTCAAATGTTTTGAGTGTCGGAAAGTTCTTAAAAATCTTAAGTTTCTTTACCTTTTATTTTTATACGTACTGCTGCTGCTTTTGAGAGACGGAGAATAACTTGTTTTGGAACACGTAAATCGACAATAGAAGTTTCGTCTTTGCTAATTTTCTTTTGTTCAATCAAAAGAGAAAGGCGAGCTAATGCATCTTCGACACTATCCTCAGGAAGCTTCACAAGAATACTATTTTCAAGGCTTAAATCCCAACGACGTTGACGGATTCTTACAAGTGAACTTAATCTCTTTCTAATTTCGGGAAATTTTTCAAGCAGTGCTAATATTTTTGGTGCATGGACTGGAGCATCTGCCCCAACGACAACAGGTAAGTGCTGAAATTGAGTAATGTTAGGACTTGTTATGACAATACCTTCTTGGTCAACCAAAAAGAAACTCTGCTGATGATGCCAAAGTGCTATGGGTTTGCGTTCAATCATTTGAATATAGAGCAAATTAGGTAAGCGTCTTTGAACAGTTGCTGATTTAATCCAATCAATTTTTTCAAGATTTGATTTAATAGCTTCTAGATTGTAAGCAAGTATGGGGTGTCCCCTTTGGGCTTGAACGGCAGCTAAGACTGAATCCTGCGGTGAATGTTGACGTCCTTCCACAAAGACTTCATCAATGCGTAATCCTATATGTGCTGAAAAAGCAATTGCTTTTTGTGAACAATAAACAAAGGCTGCTTGTGTGTATCCAAACCACGTACTACCTGCGCTTAATACAATTATAAGGCTAAAAAAACCAAAAATAAGAATCGGTCTATAATGGCTTCGATTCCATTTTGAACGGGACTTACGTATGGGATTTCGTTGCTTATTTTGGTTTTTTAAAAAAAAATAATTAATCCAACCAAAAGAAGATGAAGGGTTTTGATTCTTTGTTTGTCTTTGATTTGGCTTTAATGATGACATTTTGCTGCTCGAAGTTTTCTTTCAATGAGCTCACCGAAAGATATTCCAGCGTGCGCTGCAATTTCTGGAACTAAAGATAAAGGAGTCATGCCAGGCTGTGTATTTAATTCTAACAAATAAAAAGTTGGTTTATTCCCAGTATCATCATAACGGAAGTCAGAACGAGTTACACCATGACATCCAAGAGCTTTATGTGCTTTTAAAGCGAGCTCTAAGGATTCATTGTATGCCTTTTCTGGTATATTAGCTGGCATTATATGTTGAGCTTTTCCTGGTGTGTATTTTGCTGTGTAATCATAAAATCCTTCAGAGGGGCAAATTTCAATGGCACCAATAGCTTCATCATCAATGACAGCAACATGAATTTCACGTCCCGGTATAAACTGTTCTATTAGGACTTGATCTCCATAACACCATTCTTTAATGCTAGTTTGAAGATCTTCATTTTTATAAACGATAGTAACGCCTCTACTTGATCCCTCGCCGATGGGTTTAATGACATAAGGGATATCCATTGGATGTCCATTTTTTAGTTCTTCAAAAGAGATAACTTTCCATGGAGGGGTTTGAATACCTATGTGTTGAAATATCTTGCGAGATAAAATTTTGTTCATAGCGAGAGCGGATGCGGTGACACCACAATGAGTATAAGGAATTCCTAACATTTCTAAGACTCCTTGAATCACACCGTCTTCACCACCAATGCCGTGGAGTGCATTGAAGATAATATCCGGCTTAGGATCAGATAATTCTTTTAATAGCTCAGGAAGATTGCGCTTTACATCGATGGCTCTAACAAAATACCCAAGGTCTTTTAATGCTTTTACAACACCTTCTCCTGAGGAGATTGAGACTTCGCGCTCAGATGACCATCCACCCATTAAAACAGCAATATTTTTTGACTTCATTTACTAAACCTTTTATTTAAACTAATTTTGGATAAAAATTGGCTACTTGTGCTATACAACAGCTTGGATCCTTGGGTCAAGCCCGAGAAAGCTAGAGGTATTCATCTAAAGCCGAGATCCGATTCGGATAATTTCCCATTCAAGTTCTTGTCCAGTTATTTCTTTCACCTTTTTCTGTACCATTGTACCAAGAGCCTCGATATCATTTGCACGCGCAGCGTCAAGATTAAGTAAGAAATTGCAATGTTTTTCAGATACCTGAGCATCACCTATGCGAAGACCTCTACACCCAGCCAGGTCAATTAGTTCCCATGCTTTTGAGCCTTGAGAAGGATTTTTAAAGGTACTTCCACCTGTGCGACCTCTAATAGGTTGGCTTTCTTCTCGTTTATGCAAATAATCACTAACTTTGATTCTAATTTCATTTGGGTCTTTTTTTATGCACCTAAAAGCAGCACGGACAGCAATTGCACCAGCTGGTAAATTTCCATGACGATAAGTCATATGGATTTCGTTGGTATGTAAACGGTGAAGAACACCTTGTTGGTCAACAAATTCAAACCATTCCAGAAAATCTTTCGTTTCATTTTCATAGGCTCCAGCATTCATAGCGAGCGCTCCGCCAATGGTTCCAGGGATTCCAACAAGGAATTCAAGTCCTGATAATCCTGCTTCTTGGCATTTCATTGCAACGGTTCTATCTAAGCAACCAGCACCAGCAATAACTAAATCATTTTCTATGGAAATATCAGAAAATCCACTGCCTAATTTAACAACACAACCCTCGATACCACCATCTCGAACCAAAAGATTGGATCCAGCACCAATACAGGTAATGGCAAGATTCGATGGCTTATTTTTTAAGAAATGACATAAATCAACTGTATCTGCTGGTCTAAACAAGAGATCAGCAGCGCCTCCAACCTTAAACCAAGTTGTTTGCGACATTAAATGACCAAAAGAATAACGACCTTGGACTGAAGGTAGTTTTTCTATAGCGAGACTTTCTTTAAATTGTGTCATATAAGATCTTAGCCGGTTTTTTCTTGAACTGTATCTTGATCACCATTCCATAAAAGATCCATTTGTGCAGGTAAAGCAGCTGCCCAATAGGTAATACTACCTGCGCCAAGACAAAGAACTATATCACCTGATTTTGCAATGCGTCTTAAAAGGTACGGGAGTTCTTTCTGATCTTTTATTTCAAATACTTGTGAGATCTCACCTTTTTGGCGAACAGCTTCAGCTAAAAGATCTGACCTTGCTCCTTCTATAGGATCTTCTCCTGCACTATAAACAGGCGCAATGACAACTTGATCACACCCAGAAAAGCATGTGGCAAAATCATCGAATAAATGACTTAAACGGCTATAACGATGGGGTTGCATAATAGCAATAATATTGCCTTTTGTTGCTTGTTTTGCTGCATCAACCACAGTTTTAATTTCGACTGGATGATGAGCATAATCATCAATGATTGTGACGCCTCCAGTTATACCTACTTTGGTAAAGCGACGTTTTACTCCTTTAAAATTATCAAAAGCTTTGCGAATGATTTCTTCACTGATACTTAATTCTTGTGCAATGGCAATAACTGATAAAGCGTTTTGGACATTATGTTTTCCAACCATAGGAAGAAACAAGTCTTTGATACGATGCGGTAAAGATTTAAGACTTGGTGAATCCTTTTGCATAAATGCCTGTGGTGGAAGAGGCCTTGATATGTCAACATCAAAGGTTGTTCCTTCTTCACTTAAACGCAAATTTAAAGCACGAATCATTGCATCAGGGTGAAAGCCATAAGTAACAAAACGTCTGTCAGTAATTTGAGGGACTAATGACATAACGTTCGGGTGATCAGCACATAATATTGCAAGTCCATAGAATGGAATATTGCTAATAAACTTAAGAAAAGCTTGGTTAAGAGCTTCTATTGTCCCATAAAATTCCATGTGTTCTGGGTCAATGTTGGTTACTATTGCGATTGTCGCTGAAAGCTTTGTGAAACTACCATCTGATTCATCAGCTTCAACAACAGTCCAGTCACCTGTTCCAAGACGAGCATTTGTGTTGTAGGCATTAATTATGCCACCATTAATTACAGTTGGATCAAAACTAGCTGCTTCTAATAATGAGGCAGCGAGAGATGTGGTTGTTGTTTTTCCGTGAGTTCCTGAAATAGCAATTGATAGTTTAAGTCGCATAAGTTCTGCCAGCATTTCAGCGCGTTGAATGACTGGAATACCGTACTTGCGAGCTGCAATAACCTCTGGATTATTGGCTTTTACAGCTGATGAAACAACAACAACTTGAGCTCCTTGTATATTTTCAGCATTATGTCCTATTGAGACTCGTATACCAATTTTCTGTAGTCTTGTCGTGTTATTATTTTCAGCTATATCGCTTCCTTTAATTTTATAGCCTAAATTATGCAACACTTCTGCTATTCCGCTCATGCCAATACCACCGATGCCAATGAAATGAAGATGATGTACAGTTTGAGGTGGTATACGCATGGTTACAAAAACCTTTTTCAAGAATAAATAATAGGAAATAAAGACTTACATCTTTACTGTTAGCAAATCTCCAATAACTTGTGCAATAGTATTTGCAAGATTAGTACTTGCTTCAGGTTGTGCAAGTTCACGCATTGCTTTCGCAGCTTTGGTTAGTTTCTCAGGATTTGACATCAATATAATAAGCTGTTCTGAGAGAGTTGAAGGAGTAAAACTTTTTTCTCTCAGCACCCAAGCTGCACCAGCTTTTGCGTAAATCTGTGCATTATACCATTGATCACCTTCTAAGGATGCAGCATATGGAACTAAAAGAGCAGGCTTTCCAACAACAGCAAGTTCTGCAACAGTAGAAGCTCCAGATCTTGCAATCACAAGATGCGAAGATGCATACAATTCATCCATATTTTTGAAAAAGGGCTGTATATCTACATCTAAGAGTGATTGACGATAGGCAGCCTTAGTTTGTGCTAAATATTCAGGTCGACATTGCTGTTTAATTTTCAACCGACGCTGTAATTCAAGAGGAAGATTAATTAGAGTTTGTGGAACGGTTTCAGAAAATATTCGAGCCCCTTGACTACCGCCAATAATAAGCAGGTGAAATGGATCATTTGATTGCGATGGCGTATAAGGACTGTTTTTTAAAGCTAAGATTTCTGGGCGAACTGGGTTGCCAGTACACACTGAGTTTGAATTAGCGCCTCTTGTTTCTGGAAAAGAAGTGGCGATACAAAAAGCACGTTTTGAGAGTAATCTATTGGCTTTTCCTAAGACAGCATTTTGCTCATGAATAACAGTGGGGATGCCAGAGAGTTGTGCAGCTAAAAGAGGGGGGAGGGAAGGATAGCCTCCAAAACCAATAACAATAGTTGGTTTTAGTTTTCGATAAAGCCAATAACAATATAAAGTATGCCAGAAAAGACTTAGATACAGCATTAATCTGCCAATAATTGGCGCGCGCCTTTTTATAGGACGAATGAAAATTTCTTCAAAACAAGAAGCGTTATTTAGGGCTTGCCCTCTATTGTCTGTAACAAGATAAACTTTTCTACCATAATCTTTTAATTCTTCTCCTAAACTTAAAGCCGGAAACAGGTGCCCACCAGTTCCACCACTTGCAAGCAAGTAAGTTGGTTTTTGGGATTGGCGCATTACAAAACCTCCGTGACACCATGACGACGTCTGGTCAGCGACAGAAGCATACCCATGGCAATCCCAAGAGCAACTAAAGATGATCCACCATAACTAACAAAAGGCATGGTCATACCTTTTGTTGGTATTAAATGAAGTGCAGAGGCCATATTAATAAAAGCTTGAAGACCAAATTGCATGGCAATTCCGGATGTTCCCATAATGACAAACAAACTAGAATCTTGCATAGCGCGTAAGAGTGAGCGAATAACAATGAAGGCAAACAATCCAACCATAGCAAGACAAAGAACGAGTCCAAATTCTTCACCAGCAACTGAGAAGACGAAATCGGCGTGTGCGTCAGGGACATTCTTTTTGATAATTCCTTCTCCTGGTCCTCGGCCAAATAGACCACCATTCATAAACGCTTCTAAAGATTGATTGACTTGATAAAGATCGTGCTTGGGATCACCAGAGGTTGGATCTAAAAATTGATCAATACGTCGAGCAACGTGAGGAAACAAGAAGTACGCTCCACATAAACCAGATACGCCCAAGCCTGCCAAGATAACCATCCATATTATAGGCATGCCAGCAATAAATAATTGACCAATCCAAGTTGAGACCACTACTAAAGTCATTCCTAAGTCAGGCTGTAAAAGAAGTAATAGCACAAGTATGCACAGCAAGATAAATGATATTAATAAGCCAGGAAATTGAAAATCACGATATTTTTCAGCTAGCATCCATGCAACCATGATAGCAAATGCAGGTTTTATAAACTCTGAGGCTTGAATAGATGTGCCAGCAATCATAATCCAGCGTCGAGCACCTTTGATTTCTGTGCCATTAAATAAAGTAACAATAAGCATAAGAACGCCAACTAGATAAATAAGAGAAGCAAACCTTCTTACTTGTTGAGGTGAAAGAAGAGAAACGCTAATCATTAAAACAAGTGCAGGTGGCACCATAATCATATGACGTTTAACAAAGAAGAAGGTGCCTAAATTTAGGCGATCGGCAACAGGAGGGCTTGCAGCGAAACTTAATAGAACACCAAGCGCTATAATAGCAAGAAGAGCCCCTAGACTCCAGCGATCAACAGTCCACCACCATCTTCCAAGAACGCTTGTATCACGTCGTGAAAAAGTTGTCGTACTCATAAAAGTCCCCTAACAAGATCGCGAAACACTTCTCCGCGATGTTCGAAATCTTTAAATTGATCAAAACTAGCACATGCTGGAGAAAAAAGTATAACAGCTTGTTTTGATTGATCTTTTTGAGCCATGCCATATGCTTTTTGCAGTGCTGTATCTAAATCTCCGCATTTTGAATATAGAACTTTTGATTCCAATGTTTTAGCAAAATCAGCTTCTGCTTCGCCAATAAGAAAAGCATGTGTAATTTTTGGGAAATATTGTTTTAAAGAGGCAATTCCATTGCTTTTAGGTCGTCCGCCTGCAATCCAATAAATGGAGGTATCTTTATAGCTATCTAATGCTTTTGCTGTAGCATCGGCATTTGTAGCTTTGCTGTCATTTACAAATATAATGTTTTGATTATGACCTATTATTTCTAGTCGATGAGCAAGGCCAGGAAAAGTGTGCATACCTTTTTGAATGTCATGAGCTGATAATCCTTGAAGCCTCAACGTTGCATAAGCAACAGCTGCATTTTGATGATTATGCTTTCCCTTAAGTGTGAGGATTGGATTTAAATCAATTATAGAAGTGGCGCCTTCAAACAAAGTTCCTTGAGATACCCAAATATCAGCTTTTCTTTCAACCGATACGCTGAAGGCTGGAATTTTCTTATTAATTTGTTCATAGACCTTTTTAGAATATGAATCATCAATAGAAATAGCCGCTTTTTGACATCCCTCAAAAATTCTCATTTTGGCTTTTACGTACCCACTCATGGATCCGTGGCGTTCTAGGTGGTCTTTGGAGATATTAAGCCATGCAGCTATGTTTAAGTTTAAAGAAGGTGAAAATTCTAACTGGTAAGATGAAAGTTCTAAAACATAAATGCCTTTTTCATTAAGTTTGGATAATGATAGTGCTGGAATGCCGATATTGCCTCCAACAGCAACTTCTTTTTTATTCTCTTTTAGAACATGTCCTATCAAAGCAGTAGTTGTAGATTTTCCATTGGTTCCAGTTATACCAATAAAAGCTGCTTTGTTTTGAGATTGGCGCAAAAGATTAATGTCACTTAAGATGGGAATGTTTCTTGATAAGGCTTCTTTTGTTAATGCATGAGGCTGAGGAAGATTGTATGGTATTCCAGGGCTTTGAATAACAGCTGTAATTTCATTCCATGGGATAGAATTTAAATCACTCTTGAAACCTTCACACTTTTTTGAGTCGTCATCAAAAGCTATTACTTTTTCCTTTTGATCTTGTAGCCATGACGCTGTTGCTTGACCGGAGCGTCCCATTCCTAAGATTAAGTATGTCATTCTTTACACGACCTACCGCAATTTAAGTGTGGAGAGTCCAACAAGAGCAAGGATACTTGCGATAATCCAAAAGCGAATAACAACGGTTGACTCTGCCCAGCCTTTCTTTTCAAAATGATGATGAATAGGTGCCATTAGAAATATACGCTTTCCAGTCATCTTAAAATATCCCACTTGTAGGATTACAGATACAGCTTCTAAGACAAAGAGTCCACCAACAATTGCTAAAACAATTTCATGCTTAGTAATAACAGCGACAGTTCCCAAAGCCCCACCAGCAGCAAGAGAACCAGTGTCCCCCATGAAAACTTTGGCAGGCGGAGCATTAAACCATAAAAAGCCTAGTCCTGCACCTATCAGTGCTCCTAAAAAGATGGTTAACTCTCCTGTATTAGCTACGTGGTGAATTTGTAAATAGTTTGAAAAGATGACGTTGCCTACTAAATAACTAATTAAACAAAAGCATACAGCCGCAATCATTACAGGAACAATCGCCAAGCCATCTAAGCCATCGGTTAGGTTAACAGCATTAGATGAGCCAACAATAACTAAAACGGCCCAAACGTAATACCAATAACTTAAATTCAGGACAAAATCTTTAAAAAACGGAAAGGTAAGACTGTAACTTAAGTTATCTGCGTTGTAATGAGTAATACAATAAATTGCTGTTAAGGAAAGCACAATTTGACCCAATAGCTTAATGCGGCCTGGCATTCCTTTGTGACTTCTTTTTGTGAGCTTTAGAAAATCATCATAAGCACCTAAAGCTCCAAACCCAAATGTTACAATCAAAACAATCCAGATAAGCGGATTTGACCAGTCTGTCCATAAAATTGTGCTGACGCCAATGGCAAACAAAATAAGACATCCCCCCATTGTTGGTGTCCCTTTTTTTGTGAGTAAATGGCTTTCTGGTCCATCTGTTCGAATCGGTTGTCCTTCACCTTGTTTACTTTTTAGCCAACGGATAATGGGTTCACCACATAAAAAACTAAGGATAAGAGCAGTAAGTACTGCCCCTCCTGTTCTAAATGTAATGTATCGAAAAAGGTTAAAAAAAGAAAACTGATCAGCTAGTGGGTATAAAAAATAATACAACATAAATGATTATGCAGCCACCATCAAAGGTTGAGATAGAAGATAATCAACAACTTTGCTAACTTTGCTACCTTTAGATCCTTTTACAAATACTGTATCTCCATCTTGAATATAAGAGAAAACATGAGGAATCAAAGCATCTGCAACGAGTTCATATTTTCCTTGTAGATTTTCTGGAAGAGCATTAAACAAGTGCTCCATTTCACTGCCAGTTGCAAACACCACATCAACGTTAGCAGCAATAATTGCTGGTATTAAGCCTTTATGATAGTCAGCTGATTTTTCACCTAGTTCTAACATTTCACCTAAAACAGCAATTTTTCTGCCTTTTATTTTAATAGATCCAAGGACACTTAATCCCGCTTTCATTGAAGTTGGGTTTGCATTATAAGCATCATCGATGAGCGTGAAATTCCCGCCATTTGCAAGGTTGAGAGTGTGGCGCTGTCCACGGCCCTTAAGAGGTTGGAGAGAGGATAAAATGGAGTCCTGTGTAAGAGCCAACTGTTCTAATAAACCTAAAGCATCTACGCATGCTAAAATAAAGAGGCTATTGATTGCGTAGTGCTCACCGATGAATGGAAGTGTGTAAGATAGCGGTTTGTCATCTATTTTTGCGTTGATTGTAGAAAAAGAACCGTTACCATCCATTTGGTTTGGATGATAGGAGATTAACTTTACATCGGCATGAGCGGACTTGCCAACACCATAAACTTTTGAAGCTCCTTTTGAGAGAGCAACTTTTTTTAGAAAATCAAATTGAGGGATATCGGCATTAATAATTGCAATACCATCTTTTTTTAACCCAGAAAATATTTCAGATTTTTCTGCAGTAATTGCTTCTAAAGAACCAAGACGACCTATATGAGCCTCTGTGATTGTTGTGATAATGGCAATGTCTGGATTTACCATTTGAGCTAAAGGAGCGATTTCTCCGGGAGAGTTTGTTCCAAGCTCAAAAACACCGTATTGTGTGGTTTTATTCAAAGATGTCAGACTTAAAGGAGTGCCCCACTGATTGTTAAAGCTTGCAGGAGAAGAAACTGTTTCTCCAAAGTGACTGAGAACTTGACGTAGCCACTCTTTTATTGTCGTTTTACCAGCACTTCCTGTAATTGCGACAACTTGAGCTAAACTTCTTGAACGGGCATATCTGCCTAAATCCGCAAGAGCTTTTAGGGTATCATCAACTAGAAAATAAGTACTACCATTTTGGTTTAAATCAAGAGGGTTGCTTACAATTGCTGCAGATGCTCCTTTTGCGAAGGCATCTTTAACGTAATCATGGCCATCAAGTGACTCACCTTTAATAGCAACATAAATCTCTCCCTTTTTAAGAGTTCGAGAATCGATAGATATTCCTGTTGCTGAAAAGTTTGAATCGCTTGCAATAAGGCTTAAGGCTTGTGTAACGTCACTTGCTGTCCATGGCATCATGAGCGGTCTCCTTATACTATATATGTTTTAAAACTTCATTCTGATCGCTAAAGGGGAGAATCGTGTCACCAATGATTTGACCGCTCTCATGACCTTTGCCTGCTATCAACAATACATCATCTTCTTTTAATCCTGCAATTGCTACTGCAATTGCTTCTCCACGATTTCCGATTTCTTTGGCTGTAGAGCAGGCTTCGAGAATTTGCTTACGGATAAACGCTGGTTCTTCGAATCGAGGATTATCATCTGTTACAATAATTTTATCAGCAAACTTTTCAGCAATTTGTCCCATTAATGGTCGTTTGCCAGCATCACGATCACCTCCACATCCAAAGACAACGCATAAACTTCCGTTAGTATGGGGTTTTAAATTTTTTAAAACACATTCCAGTGCATCAGGCGTATGAGCATAATCAACAAAAATTGGAGCACCATTTTTCTTTCCTATAAATTCCATTCTTCCTGCTACGCCTTTTAAAGTGGGTAAGGCAGACAAGATAGAGGGAAGGGAAATGCTAGTTGCAAGTCCTAATCCGATGGAACATAATAAATTTTCTAATTGGAAATAACCAACAAGCGGCAAAATTTGATCGGGGATAAGTTTGCCTTCTACTCTTAGATCAAAGTAAATAGATTGTTCTATTGGTCTAATATTTTCTATTGATAAATCAGCTGATTGTTTAATGCTATAAGATATAATTTTTTGATTACGGTTTTTGCAGAGTCGCTTTAGTTCAAAGAAATAGGGGGAGTCAGCATTGAGTACAGCAGTCTTTCCTTCAGGGAGAATCTCGGTAAATAGCTTAGATTTGGCGATAAAATACTCTTCCATAGTAAGATGGTAATCTAGGTGATCCTGGGTTAAATTTGTAAATCCTGCAGCTGTCAGATGAGCACTATGTAAGCGCGCCTGATCTAAGCCATGACTTGATGCTTCCATGGCTAAATGATTAACATCGTTTATTTTTAAATAAGTGAGTGTTTTATGAAAATTAATCGCATCAAGGGAATTTAATTTTGGTAAATCGAGTTCTTTAATGTTGAGAAAATCAGGATTTACCACAAGTCCCAAACTTCCAAGGGAAGCACTCTTTTCTCCCAGCGCATACCAAAATTGACGAAGCATATTAACAATTGAACTTTTTCCATTTGTGCCAGTAACAGCGACAATTGTCTGTGGTTGTTGGCTATAAAATGCACTCGCTATTTTTGCAAGATCCAGCCGCGGATTTGAAGAAGGGATAAAGAGAATCGTTTGATTAAAAGGTTTCAGCTGTTCACATATGAATTCTTCAGCAACTATTACTTTAGCTCCAGCTTTAATTGCTTGTTGAACATAATGCAAAGCATATTCACAAGAAATAGCAACAAACAAATCTCCTAACTCAACTTTTCGTGAATCGCAACGGATATTTGGGATCTCTATATTAGCTTCTTTTAATAAACTAATCGTCTGCATGTGTTAGTCCTGGAGTGGATACAACATGATTAACATGAATTAATTCTTGGTTTCGGTCTTCGAGTTCTTCTTCGTCTAGTTGGCCGTGCAGTCCCAAAATAGGCGCCATTCTTGAGATCATTCTGCCTGCGATTGGAGCTGAGTTCCAGCCTGCTGTATTATATCCATAGGTGGATTTATTGGGTTTAGGGTCTTCTAACACGACAATCATTATATATTGCGGATTGCTATAGGGGAAGGCACCGATGAAAGTGTTAGTACGACTTTTCCCATCATGATAACTACCACCTTTTGCTAGATAAGCTGTACCTGATTTCCCGAAGACTTGGTAACCTGAAATATCAGCTTTTTTAGCTTTTAATTTTACAGCCATACGCATCAATTTTCGAATTATTGCTGAAGTTTTTTTAGAAACGATAGGCGTATTATTTTTATTTTCTTGAATCAAAGTTGTGCGTTGATCAGGAGTTTTATAAAGAAGTGTTGGTTGCGTTACAATGCCGTCATTAATAATTGCGCTAACTGTTTTTAGAACTTGCAGCGGAGTTACAGAGATTCCATATCCATAAGAAACAGTCATGGTTGTTGACTCTCTCCAATTTACTGGGATCAAAGGCTGCCCAATTTCTGGAATTTCTACTGTTGTTGGAGTGAAAATGCCAAATTTCTTTAAATATTCTTTTTGGTTATTTGTTCCAAATTGAAGTGCTATTTTAATAGACGCTATATTAGATGAATAAATAAAAGCTTCGGAAAAAGTTAAAACGCGATTTAAACCTTTAAAATCTTTTACTTGGAAACGTCCAATTTGCACTGGATGGGACGCATCATAACGACTGTTTAAGTTTGCGCTGCCTGATTCAAGGGCAATTGTTGTGTTTATAATTTTAAAAGTCGATCCTGGTTCATAAACACCTAAGGTGTTGCGATTAAAGGTGGCTTCTCGTGGAGTTTGGTTCGGTAAATTGGAGTCAAACACAGGCAGAGAAGTCATTGCTAAAAGTTCACCTGTATGAATATCCATCACCATAGCATTACCGGCAACTGCATTAAATTCAGCAATCCCCTTAGCAAGCTCATCGTGAACAATGTGTTGAATTCTGATATCTAAAGATAATTTTAGAGGTTCAGTATTTTTACGAAGTTTGATATCAAAGAATTTTTCAATACCTGATAAACCATTATTGTCAATACCACAATAACCAAGAACATGGGCCCCGAGTGGACCAAAGGGGTAAACACGTCTGGTATCTTTTTGCAAATAAACACCTGGAATCCCAAGATGGTTAATAGCTTGTTGTAATCTTGGAGGAATGTGTCTCACAACCCAAACAAATCCCTTGTTAGATGTTAACCGCTGATAAATAACATCAAAACCAATTTCAGGTAATAATTTGGCCAATTTTTCTGCAGCATCACGCGCATTAAGAATGACTTTCGGATTAGCATAAACGGATGCTGTAATTAAATGTGTTGCTAAAATTTCACCGTTACGATCAACAACATCGGCGCGTGGCAACATGTTTGCGTGTTCAGTTATAGGATTTGAGATTGTCTTTGATGTTCGAACAACCATAACGTCAATTAATCGTCCACAAATTAATAAATAGGCAACGGCTACTAAGCTTCCTGCTATAAATACACGTTGTCTTGCCATTTCTAAAAGAGAACGGTGGTGTACAACCTGATGCCAAAGGCTTAGATGTTTTGCAAGGCTGACAAAGGGGCGTTTAATAAAATGTTTCATAATATGCAGCCCTAATCCGTGTCTTGACCAATGGCATTTTGGTCGCGTGCTGCTTCAGCGATTAAGCTATCAAGAGCGCTTCGATCGTAACTACCATCTTTACTGGCAACATCATCAAATGAAACAAGTTGAGAACTACCAACAGGGGCAATATCAAGATATTTCTGTGCTAATACTTGTAAACGACTAGGATCATTCAAATGTGCCCACTCTGCACGTAGAACATGGATGGCCTCACGGGTTTCTTGAATATTCTTTTTAATTTGAGAATGCTGTTGTTCAAGTCCCATGACTGCGTATTTTGTTTTGAATAGGGCTAGCCCTACAGCCAAAGTCAAACCACTAACTACAAGTGTAGAGCGTCTTATCATGATGCGCTCCTTACAGACTTTGCTGGTATAAGCTGAACTGCCCTGAGTTTGGCGGAACGACTTCGCGGGTTATTTTTAACCTCTTCAATGCTTGGGCAAATGGGTTTTGAAAAAAGGGCTTTTAAGGCATAGCTCGAGTGTTGCAACTCTTGGTGGTCGCTTCGAATCCAATTCTTTATCAGTCTATCTTCCAACGCATGAAAGGTGACCGTTACCACTTTGCCTCCTACAGATAAGTGAGCTAATGTTTTTTTTAATACCGTATCTATTTCTATTAACTCATTATTTACGAAAATACGCAAGGCCTGAAACGTTAATGTAGCTGGGTCGAGACCATCATGACGCTTAACAAATTTGCGAACCAACTCCGCGAGCTCAAGTGTAGTCTCGAATGGCTTGGTTTTTCGTTGTTCTACAATGGCTCGTGCGATAATTCGAGATTTTTTCTCTTCTCCGTAGAACCAGATAATTTCAGCCAATTCTTCAGCTGAATATATGTTAACAATGTCAGCTGCTGTTAATCCAATATCTTTAGACATTCTCATGTCTAAAGGACCGTTTAGTCGAAAAGAAAATCCTCTGTTAGCTTCGTCTAATTGAAAAGAAGAGACACCAAAATCGAAAACAATACCATTATAGAGTGTATCTTTTGGTAATAGAGTATCTATGTCGCTGAAAGGGCCTTGGATGAATTGAAATCTATCTTTATATTTTTGTTTGAATAATTGAGCGCGTTTTTCAGCATCTGGATCACGATCAATGGCAATGACCTTGCAGTTGGCTGCATTTAAAATGGCTTCTGTATAACCGCCACCGCCAAACGTTGCATCAATGTAAGTATAATCATCTTGTGGAGATAAGGCTTGAAGCACCTCTTGCAATAAAACTGGAATGTGAGTATTGGTCACGGGCTTTAGCCAACAATAAAGAGCATGTTAAAATTAAAGTAATGCTGTTGCTATTATTATTTTTTATTATCCGCAACAGCAGCTTGTCAATAGCAGTTTTCTTAAAAATTGTCAATAAAGTATAATAATTCAATAAAATGTAAAATTTTATTAATTGTTTTTCTTTTTTTTGTTTCAATGGGCTCACTAAAAGGAAAAATATATCCATAATTCTTCTTGAAAATTTTCTTTAATACTAATTTTGGAATTAAAAATTGACTGTTAACGCCATATAGGAAAGTAAGGTCTTTCTCTAAAATTAGAAGGCAGTTTTTCCTTAATCAGGCATCTTCATTTTTCTTGGTATTATAGAGAAACGCTTGCAAATAGAAATAAAAGCTCCTTTTCACTTCAAATAAGTATCCTATTTTCCCTAAACTTTGCTATATAACATACAAGTAACTTTCCCTGGATCTAAAGGGAGTTTTCAAAACTATGACAAAAGTATCTGTAGAACCTAAGCCCATTCCTTTAGAGGAAAAAAAAGCTTTAGGTATTGTTTTAACTGGCAATTTTTTAGAATATTTTGACTTAATGCTTTTTAGTCATTTGGCTTTTGTCGTAGCACCTTATTTCATGCCAAAAACAGACCCACTTGTTGCAAAACTTTTAGCTATTTTGACTTTTTCCTCATCGTTTGTAATTCGACCTTTTGCCGCTCTTTTCTGGGGATATATTGGCGATAACTTTGGTCGCGTTGTTGTCTTATCTTATACAACACTAATTATGGCGGTCACTTGTTTTCTAATTCCCAACATTCCTCCTTATGCTGAAATAGGTATCTATTCAACAATTCTCATTATTGGTTGCAGAGTGTTGCAGGGATTTAGCTCAGCCGGTGAAGCAAAAGGCGCTGAAATTTTTGTAGCTGAAATTGTTCCTCATTTTCCTAAAATCTTTTTAGCATCTGCACTTGTTCCTATCACTTGTGATTTAGGAGGATTATTTGCTACGCTTCTTGGAAGTTTATGTCTCTCTTTTTCTGAAGAAGGGTGGAAGGTTTGCTTTTATATTGGTGCTGCAATTGCTTTTTGCTCATCAATTTCCCGTAAGAAACTTAGAGAAACAAAGGATTTTTTAAATTACTGTCGTGATAAAAAGAAATCTAAACCAACAGCAGTTCAACGCTTCTTTGAACGCCGCAATTTTCTCGCTCTTGTTGGACTTAACCTGATCTGTCCTACAGCTTTTTACTTTGCTTATAGTTTTGGTTCAGACTTATTAAAAGATACAGTTGGCCTTTCAGCAAATCTTATTTTATTTAATAATTCTGCCTTATTAATGATTGAAATTGTCTTTTTATTTGCTTGTGCACGTCTTGCTTATAAATATGATCCTTTTGATATTCTAAAGGTCAGAACTTATCTATCCTTTATTCTGATGCCATTAATGTTTGTCGTGTTATCTATGCAAACCAGTCACTTAACTGTTTTTCTAACGCAGTTGATTGTTCTTTTATCAACAGCCAGCTTTGATCCAGCCACACCAGTTGTTATTCGTTCTTTTGGTATTCAAACAAGATTCTCTAGATATTCAAAAGCCTGGGCTTTTGCCAAAGCTTTAATGTACCTTTCAACCGGGTATCTGACGTTCTATTTCCATAGATGGTTTGGAATGTGGGGCATACTTGCTCTTTTGATGTTTTTCTCAACTATATTTTGCATATCTCTTTATGCGTTTGTTCCTTATTCGAAAATGTCTGAAACCTATGCCCGATTAAAAGGTGCAAAAGGTCACAAATGGTCTATAAAAGAACAAGATTTAACAACAGATTATAGAATGGCTAAGCAAGAGCTTAGTTATTTACCATCACAATTAAAGAAATGGGTGGAGAAATAAACTATATTTGTTAAAATCCTACAACTATTACATAACCCGCAAGTATCTTAATTTCTATTTTTTAATTCCAATGCCCTTTGATAAACTTTCTTTTTTGGCAACCCCAAAGTCATTGCTACCATTTCACTGGCATCTTTTAATGACATTTCTGATAGCGCCTTTTTCAATAGCTCATCAATTTTCTCATCAGATGTCTCTAAGATCGTTGGCGGACATAGAACAATAACAATTTCTCCTTTTGGGGGGTGATTATTATAATACTGAATGACTTCTTGGAATGATCCTGTCTTCGTTTCTTCAAACATCTTGGTAATTTCGCGTACAACAGAAACAGAGCGGTTAAGAAAAATCTTAGACATTGCTTCTAATGTTTTAACTAAGCGTGGAGAAGATTCAAAGAAAATTAAGGTATTGTTTATCAATTGTAATTGCTCAAATTGACTAAAATCAGCAAAACCACAAAAAGTGAATCGATCACTTGGCATTGCTGATAATACCAATCCTGCTAAAACTGCTGATGCACCCGGGATAATGGTTACATAAAGATTGTGTTCTCGGCAAGATCTTACCAATTTATATCCTGGATCTGAAATCAATGGCATTCCAGCATCAGTTATGAAGGCTATTTTTTCTTGGCTTTCAAGTTTTTGAATAATTCTTGGTCGTACATGTTCTGCATTGTGGTCGTGATAAACGAGCATTGGTTTCTCAATCCCATAAGCATTTAAAAGCTTGCGGCTAACACGACTATCTTCACAAATAATTGTGTCGCATTCTTTTAAGACTTTAAGTGCTCTTAAAGTGATATCCTCCAAATTTCCAATTGGCGTTGCCACAATATATAAACCAGATTTTAAAATCATATTTCCTTTACTAACCATTTTTTAATAGATTCTACCATATTGTTTTTATTAAAGATCTATTGAGAAAAATATTTTATGTTGCCATCTTCTTCACATCTATCCTTAAAAGATGTCTTGATACAACAAGAATTACTAACTTCTGATCAGTTGAATGTAGCCTTAGAAGAACAGCGCCGTCATCCAAAAATGTTGGAGGAAGTTCTATTAGATCTAAAATTCATTAGCCCTTCAGCTTTACAAAATGCTTTGTCATTAGTCACAGGGTTACCAGTTGTTGATTTGAAAAATATTATACTAGATTCAAAAATTTTTAATCTTCTTTCTTTAGATGTGTGGCGCGAATGCCAAGCTGTTGCCTTTGGCTGGCGTGAAAATGTGTTATGTATTGCTATGGTTGATCCTGAAAATATTTTATTGATTGATCGTTTAAGACAGCATTTGTATGAAACTCATAAGATTACTCAAATCCAACTTTATCATGCAGACTCACAAGCGATTGAATCTTATATCAATCAAGGTGACGAGTTTTGTCCGTCTTATTTTTCAATTGAGAAAGCTGATGACTCAATAGTTAAATTGGTTGATTCGATTCTAACTCATGCTGTTAATATAGGTGCTTCAGATATTCATTTCCAACCCGAAGAGCAAGTTGTTCGTATTCGTTATCGCTTAGATGGAATTTTAAGGACTTTGCAAACTTTACACAAAACTATGTGGCCAACTTTAAGTGTCAGATTAAAAGTCATGGGGGGAATGGATATTTCAGAAGCCAGACGCCCACAAAACGGGCGTTTTACAAGACAGATTGCAGGTCATGAAGTTGATTTTAGAATCTCTTCTCATCCGACTATTCATGGGGAGAATATTGTTACTCGGCTTTTAGATAAGGATAAATCACTTTTAAGTTTAGAAGATTTGGGGTTTGTGTCTGATCAAATCGAATATTTAAAAAAAGTTTCAGAATTTCCGCAAGGTATGATTATTGTCAGCGGCCCTACGGGATCTGGAAAGACAACAACGCTTTATGCCTTATTTTCTCAAATGAATAGTGAAATTCGAAACATCATGACCTTAGAAGAACCTGTTGAATACCAGTTGCAAGGTATAAGACAAACGGAAATAAAAGAAGGTGGGGTTGTGAGTTTTTCAGATGGAGTCAGATCAATTCTTCGTCAAGATCCAGACGTCATTTTTATTGGCGAAATTAGAGATGAAGCAACTGCAAAAATGGCACTTAGATCAGCAATGACGGGTCATTTGGTCATAGCGACACTTCATACAAGTGATAGTTTTGGCGTACCGTCTAGATTAATTGATTTAGGATTGCATCCCAATCTTTTGGCAGGACATATTATTTGCTCAGTATCGCAGCGTTTGATTAGAAAAATTTGTTTTGAATGTCAGGGGAGCGGTTGCTTGAAATGTGATCAGTCAGGATTAAAAGGGCGCATTGTCTTATCGGAGATTTTATCTTTTAACGAAGACATAGATGAAATTGTGGCAAAGGGTGGGAATAGAACTGAATTAAAGCAATACGCACGCCAACATGGTTATAAAACTATTAATGATGATGCTGAATTAAAATTGTTGTCTGGTGTTATTAGCCAGGCTGAGATAAAAAGAGTATTAGGTTAGCTTGTAATCACTTCCTATTATGCATTTTGTTTCTTACCCTTCTCCTAATTTTAATGATCGTCCGGTGGAAACTGTTATCGATACAGTTGTTCTTCATTATACAGATATGGAAACAGCTCAAGCTTCTCTTGATATCTTATGTGATCCCAAGGCAGAGGTTAGTTCACATTACTTAATTGATATTGATGGAACTATTTATCAGCTTGTTTTAGATGAGAAGCGTGCTTGGCATGCTGGCGTTAGTCATTGGAAGGGAAGGGATAACGTGAATAACTTTTCTATCGGCATTGAGCTACAAAATCCAGGATATCACAGTTATTTTGTGAAGTATGGTTGTTGGGATTCTTATCCTTTGTCTTTGATGGAATCGTTGGTGGAGTTGTTAAAAAGCTTGACTTACAAATATCCTATTAATCCCTTAGATATAGTTGGTCATTGTGATATTGCTCCTGACCGGAAAATTGACCCAGGTCCTCATTTTGATTGGCAGTGGTTGGCAACAAGAGGGTTTGGGAAAGAATTTAAGAAATAAAGTGATGTAACTTGGATCAAAATATGGCTCTTTCCTTAATAGTTAACTTAGAAGTAAATAAAACGTTAAAAAATTCCCTAAAATAAAAAAATATATTATTAGGTATTTTAAAAAAATTTTGTTAGCATTTTAGCAAGGACAATAGTAAATGGTAGTAAAATCATGCGCGTATTATTAATTGAAGATGACTCTGCGACCGCAAAAAGCCTAGAATCAACATTAAAATCTGAAGGTTTTGTTTGCGATACAACGGATCTTGGCGAAGATGGTCTTGAAATTGGTAAATTGTATGAATATGACCTTATTATATTAGATTTGATGTTGCCAGATATCGATGGTTTTGAAGTTCTGCGTCGTTTAAGGGCTGCTCAAATTAAGACACCTATTTTAGTTTTATCGGGTCTTGGTGAAACAGATGATAAAGTTAAGGGTCTGGGCTTTGGTGCTGATGATTACTTAACAAAGCCTTTCAGCAAGGTTGAGCTTTTAGCACGTGCTCATGCCATTGTTCGTCGTTCACGTGGCCATTCTGATTCTCATATTAAAACAGGTCGTCTTTCAGTTAATCTGCAAAAACGTATGGCTAGCGTGGATGGAGAAACTCTCAATCTTACCGGTAAAGAATACGCTATATTAGAGCTTCTTTCCTTGCGTAAAGGAACAACGCTTACAAAAGAAATGTTTTTAAATCATCTTTATGGTGGTATGGATGAGCCAGAATTAAAAATTATTGATGTATTCATTTGCAAGCTTCGTCGTAAAATTGCAGAGGCTTTAGGTGTAGATAATTATATTGAAACGGTTTGGGGGCGTGGTTATGTTTTGCGTGATCCTGATGAAGAGAACCAAGAAACTACAGCAAATGGTGGACAAACACAGTTTCCAGTTTTATCTGAAACTTTAAGCAATGGACAAGATAGTATTAGTATTACTCGTTTGTAAAAATATCAAAATATATAGTAGTCCGTCTCGTTATCTTCGCACTTGTTGTACTATAGTGTACGAACGTTTTTAAACACTCCCTTCTAGTCTTCCTCCGGTTTAACCGGAGGATCCATTTTTGAACACGTGAAATGTATAGACCCTATGGTCAAGCCATAGGGAAACTCGGGTACGTTAAGTTCTTGCACAACGCTCAAACACAAGTACAACAAGTGCGAGGATCTAATAAAATACATGGATACTCAGAACAAGTCCAAATATGACAATTGAGAGTTTGGAAGCTTATTGTGTCCGTAAGAAGAAAACTGCTAAGTTGGATCAAACATTAAAATTAGGAATGATTCAAAATGACACATGTTTTACCTTCTTTACCTTATGCAATGAATGAGCTTGAGCCATACATTTCAGCAAATACTCTTTCTTTTCATCATGGAAAGCATCACCAAACTTATGTAACTAATTTAAATAATTTAATCCAAGGAACCGATTTGGCAGCGTTGTCTTTGGAAGATGTTATCGTAAAATCTGCTAAAAATCCTGATCAAATGGGAATTTTTAATAATGCAGCGCAAGTTTGGAATCACACGTTTTTTTGGAATTGTATGAAGCCTCAAGGTGGTGGTAAACCAAGCGGTAAATTGCTTGAAATGATTAATCAATCTTTTGGTAGTTTTGAAGAATTTTTTAATGGATTTAAACAAGCGGCTTTAACTCAGTTTGGCAGTGGTTGGGCTTGGCTTGTTGTTGATCAGGGAAAATTGAAGATCACCAAAACAGGGAATGCGGATCTGCCAATGGTGCATGGTATGACAGCTCTTTTAACTTGTGACGTTTGGGAACATGCATATTACTTGGATTACCAAAATCGTCGTGCTGATTTTGTTGAAGCTTTTTTGAATTATTTGGTTAATTGGTCTTTTGTCGAAGAAAATTTGGCTAAGGCTGCTTGAGTTGAGTTTATGAGATGGCAGAAGCATTAATTCTTGCCATCTCAACTTTTTTGGGTGCTTCTCTTGCAAGCTTTTTATTCTCACTAGTTCATTATCCCATAAGATCTTTATTCAGACGATCATACTGTGATTTGTGCCATTCAGTTTTAAAGTGGTATCAGCTTATTCCTATTGTTTCATCTCTCATTTTTAGACACCAGTGTCGATGTGGGCATCGTCCATCGTTTAAATATGGTTTTGGGGAGTTGATACTTGGATTGATATTTTTGATTAATGTTTGTGTCTTTGGGGTAAGCTATCCTGGTTTTTTGGTTAATTTTTTGTGCTTAATTGGTTTTTACACAAGCGTGGTTGATTTGAAAACGAAAAAGGTGCCTCTTAATAGTCTTATTTTGATAGGCGTTATGGGCTGCGCTTGGGTTTATCATTATCAGCGGCTACCTTGGTCAGTATTGGGGGTAATCTCTGTTATTGTATTTATATTTTTTATTGAAAAATGGTTTATAAAAAGGGAAAAAGCAATTGGCGAAGGTGATATCTTACTTTTATTGGCAGCAGGTATTTGGTTGCCGTGGGAGTCTCTGCCTGAATTTCTGTTTTTAACGGGATTATTGGGAGTTCTCACTTCTTTTATGTATAAGAGAAGAAGCGGATTCCCTTTTGCACCAGCAATCATTATAAGTTTGTGGTTGACGCTTTTGCTATCCTAACAAATCTCATATTTAAGTACAGAATAGACTTCTTTCAAAACTTCACTTTGTCATCCTCGGACTTGTTCCGAGGATTTATGGATTTTTGTGTCGAGCACGAGAATGACAATGAGCGATAAAAAAAGCAGCCCATTTCTGAGCTGCTTTTAATTTTGATCAACTAAAAAGCTTTAAGCAGCTTTTTCTGATTTCTTTTGGCTGTCAACAAGATCTGTAAAACGCTTACCAAGGTTTGTTACAGCAAGGATCCAGATGAGACAGATAACAATCACAATTGGTCCTAAGATATAGGCTAAGCTTGCCAAGGAAACGCTTCCGCCGATAACAGCTAGCATGGTTGATTGGATAAACGCACCGCCGGATTTTCCTGCACGACCACCAATAACTTCAACAGCTGCCTGACCTTTTACTTTTGCTTCAGGATCAAGTGGGATATAAGCCATTTGTTTTGTTGAGTCAAACAATGAGTATTTCGTTCCTTTGGAAAGAACGTTTTGTATTTGTCCAACAATCACAGCAACCATAACAACGGTTGTACCCAATATTGGTGTAAGTGGATCATGGGTTGCGCCTTGCCAAACGACTAGGTAGAAAATCGCTGACGTTACAAGAACCATAATTGGGGTGATAATTGCTGCTTTTAACCAGCTTAGACGACGTAAAATGTTGTTACCAACAACCATTAACATAATGGTTACAACACCTGTCCAAGTGGAGAATTGTCCCATAAATGCGTTATAGTCATTCATATCTGGGAATGCGATTTTAATTTGGCCTTTCCAAACACCTTCAACCAAGTTAATAGCAATACCGTAAGCAAGTACGATAACAGCTATCAAACCAAGATATGGGTTACTAAGAATGTACTTAAAGCTTTCACCAACAGAGAGTTTTGCTTTTTTCTTTTTACCAGAGCCTTCACCAGGTTGATAAAGCTTTGGGTCTGTTAGAACATTTGTATTCATCCAACGATAAGTGATTGCAATAATAAGCCCTGCTACAACAACTGCACCCATCAAGAATTTCAAGTTTACACCGAAAGAGTCAACACCTTGCGGTAGAGATTTTGCATAACTAGCGCACATAATAATTGTTGGGCCAGAAAGAACCAAACCAATGTTACCAACCATACCAAATAAGCCATAAAAGCGCTTTGCTTCTGTTACTTTTGTGATTTCATTAGCAAACTGCCAGAAGAGCATTGAAAGAACCACGCTTCCCCATAATTCAGAGAGAATATAGAACAAGCTAAAGCTCCAGTTACCAATAACAGGAACAAACCAGTGTGCATTTGGCCATGCTGCTTGATAAGCTTGAATGGTTTCCATGCTCATGTGTAACGCTTCTTTGTTGGGATAAATAACAAATGCAAATGCAGCAAAAAAGATCAAGAATGGCATCAAAATCGTATAAAATAATTTCTCACGTTCTAATATATTCGCAAGTTTAACGAATACAATCATAAACAAAATTGCTGCTGGAGTAACACCATAGAGCTTCAAAAAGCCTAAGCATTCAGCACCACCTGCAGGGGCATTGACCATAAGGGTGTCTTTTGTATCGCGTAAAATAGTGTAATTAAATAAGATGCAAAGCATCATGATGCCCATTGGCAAAAACTTTTTGAGCTCGTAGTTATGTACTGGCCAAAAAATGCCACGCAGGCCTGTAAATTCTTCTTTTGGTTTATCAGGGTTTTGACTACTCATTTTCTATCCTTAAATGTTTCTTTGCAAAACACAACAACCCCTTGTTGAAAACAAAGGGTTCGTATTTGCTATTTCTATGGGTTGATATTTTAGACACTTACTGATCGGATGGAAACACATTCATCCATTTCATATTTTAAATATAGGATGATTCTAGTGTAAGCTTAACTTTTAGTCAAGCTGTATGCTCGTTTTTTTTATTATATTCTGAATTTTAACATGCATTTACAATATGTAGATAAAATTCAATCTCTCTCTCAACAAAATGTATTGTTAGAATTTATTTATGTGAATGAAGGATATCGTTATTATAGTGCTTTCGGCAAAGAGAAGTATAGCGATCATTTCCGCCAATTTCTATTTGTTCTCCATGGCGTACAATTTTCCCATCTTTATCGATTCGAGCATTCATAGTTGCTTTAGAACCGCAGTGACAAATGGTTTTGATTTCAATTAATTCATCAGCCCATGCAAGGAGATATCGACTTCCTTCAAATGTTTCACCTAAGAAATCGGTTCTAAGACCATAAGTTAAGACTGGTATTTTTAGCTCATCAACAACTTGAGTTAGCTGAAAAACATGTTGTTTACTTGCGAAGTGAACTTCATCAATAAGAACACATTTTAGATTTGTAAGTGTTGGTTTTCTTGTCTTTACATCTTCAAAAAAATTAAAATCTTGATCAAAGGTAATGGCTTCGCTTCTAAGGCCAATTCTGGAAGAAATTATGCCTTTAGCATCACGTGTGTCAAAGACGGGTGTATATAACAAAGTCTGCATACCGCGTTCATGATAGTTGTGGCTTGATTGCAGTAAAGTTGTGGTTTTTCCAGCATTCATTGCTGAATAGTAAAAATAAAGCTTGGCCATAGGGTTGAGTAACTAAGAATTTTTGAACTCTCTTAGCGTTAAAATGTAACAGGGGAATGTTGACTTATAAAGAGAAATCTTAGTGGATTGTTTCCGCCAATTTGATCCACTTTTTGATGATTTCTAATTTTTCTTTATCAAAGCGAACAGCACTATTGCCTTCTACTTGGCAACCTGTAACATGAACTCCTATAGAAGTTGGAAAATTTTTTCCGTCTTCTAAGCAAACTCCCGATCCGCTTTGACCTGCTGATGTATCAATATCATAATAAAATTTATGTGGTTTAACTGATTGAGCAACACCATGCATGGTATACATATATGGTTCATTTTCTTTTTGTTTTTCATAAGGGTATCCACTGATACGAAGGGGGGATTTTAAAATCTCTTCTTCTGTTGGAGCATGCATTTCTGCCCAACCTAATTTGTCTCCAAGATCATCTTCTAGAACAACCATTCCTAAATCATAATGGTCGTCATACTCTTTATACCATTTAGGATGAAGAAAAATTTCTGCATGTAAGGATTGCCATAAAACAAAACTGCCATGTCTCCCAGGAAAAAATCTGGCAAAATTAATACCAATACCTTCTGAATATAAGCAATGTCCAGCCGTTATTACACAACGCTTTCCTACTAAAAGACCGCTTCCAACAAATTTTGCCTTTGGTGTTGAAGATTCGAGATAACCAGTTAACCTCCATGGATGTTCAAATGGTTTTCCGACAAGAATCCTCCTATCATTTCCACTGTTTTTTTGCAAAACAACTTCTTTTGTGCCTAATTCGAATGGATTTATAGTGACACTTGCTCCAGATTCAAGTAAACAACAAGAAGGTCGGTTAGAGTTAGCAACTATCTGAGTTCTTTGCGTTTTTTTTTAGCAGCAGCTTCTAATCGGGCAATTTCTTCAAGAACTTGAGGAGTCTTTGGGACTGGTTTAAATGCAACTACATCATCATCTACTCTGTATGGAGTTGGACTAATAACATTATCAACACCATCTAGAGCGTGGGGGTCTTCATAATACAAACGTGATGAATAGGGATCAAACTTTAGTTCACCACGTTGACGAGTATCTATGATTACTTGAGGGAGTTTAACAGAGCCAGGTGGCGTATATCCAGGTATTGTAAGTCCATCTGCAATATCTTGTTCTCTTTTAAGTTCTTCTGCTTTTGAGGCAAAGCTTCTAACACCAGGAATTATTACTCGTGATGTAAGTCGCCGAATACCCCCATTCCATAATTCCACAACTGCACCATACGCATGTATTTCATGGAATGTAAAAAAAATAACCAAAAAAACCATGACAAGCTTTTTTACCATGTTAACACTCCCCAAGAAAGTCTACTTAAGAAAACTAACGTATTTAGATTATTTAATCTATGGGAAAAAAATAAAAAAATAAACTTGAAATAAAAGATTCAAGAATTATTAAAATCTTCTTGTTGTTCTGGACTTGCTTTATAAACAGCCGGTATGGTCAAGCAATGGTCATAGATGCGTTTTAATGTGGGATAATTTTCCATCGGATGGTTAAAACGCAAAGCATTGAATACTTGAGGAATTAAACAAACATCAGCCAGCGTTAACTCATTGCCAAAACAGAAAATTGAAGTTGGATGAAAAATTTGCTTTTCTAAAGCTGTAAAAGTCACTTCAAGCCAATGTTGATACCATTTATTTTTTTGCTCTTGAGTGACTCCCATATCTGTCGATAAATAAGTCATTGTTCTTAAGTTGTTAAGAGGATGTAGGTCAGCTGCAATGGCAAGAGCAAAAGCTTTAACTTTCGCTTGTGCAAAAGAATCTTTGGGTAATAAGGCTGGAGTTGGGTGTTTTTGCTCTAAGTAGTCAATGATGGCTAAAGACTGAGTGAGTGTTTTACCATCATCAATTAAAGTTGGCACAAGTTGCTGGGGATTTAAACTAGTGTAGTCAGCACTGAGTTGGTCATTTTGTCTAAGATTAATGTATGTACTTTCAAAAGGTATATTTTTTAAATGAAGAGCAATGCGGACACGATAAGAGGCAGATGAACGAAAATAAGTGTATAATTTCATGCCGCAACCTTTGGAGTAATTTTGGGTGAAAGTGATGGAGAGATTTCACGCGGCCATTGGTTTATTATAAGTCCAGTAAACACAAGACTACAGGCAAATATTGCAAAGATTGACATCGTTTCTCCCAGAAATAGTGAAGCTGAAGCAATAGCAAATACAGGAATTAATAAAGAATACGGAGCAACTTGTGAGGGAGAGTAGAGAGTAATTAGTTTAGCCCAAAGTGTTGCTCCTACTAATGTTGCAACCCAAGCCATATAGAGGGTACAGAAAACTCCGTTCCAAGTTAAATATGCCCACGTTTCGGCTAGCACATTTCTGCTTTCAAATGCCCATGAAAGCCCAAGCATAGGAAGAGGAGGAATCAAGCTTACCCACACTGTAAAAGCAAACATATCGGCCTTTCCGGCTTTTTTGGTAATGATATTAGAAACAGCCCATGAAAAAGCAGCTCCGATTAATAAAAGAAAACCACTAAGGCTTGCAGAACCATGCATTTCAAGACCAATTAAGAAAATTCCAAGAAAAGAAATTAGCATTCCAATAATTTGTTGTGAATTAACTTGTTCTTTGAAAAAGATTGAAGCGAGAAGAATGGTAAAAAAAGCTTGAGTTTGAAGTATGAGAGAAGCAATCCCAGCTGAAACGCCTAAGTAAATTCCCAAAAACATAAGGGCGAATTTACACACCCCTAATGTTAAACCTACTCCCAATATAACCCAGGTTGGAGCATTGGGTTTTTTAATAAAAAAGATTAAAGGGAGAACCGCACATGAATATCGCATACAGACATATAAAAAAGGAGGTATTTCCTCAAGGCCTGATTTAACCATAACAAAATTAAATCCCCAGATAAGGGCAACAAAAATAGCTGTTAAAATGTGACGAGTTTCCATTGGACTAGCAAACGTAATAAAAATACCTGCAAAACATATAGTATTTCTTTTATTGATTTACCACAAGTATATGAGAACGATTTTTAAAGTATTTTCTTCATTTTAAGCTGCCAAAGTTTTGTTGCAATCCAGAAAGTCCTTAATCAAGTGCTCAGCAATCTGAACAGCATTCAAAGCAGCCCCTTTTCGCACGTTATCAGCAACAATCCACAAGGATAAACCGTGAGGTATCGTTTTGTCTTGGCGAATACGGCTTACGAAAACAGCATCTTCACCAGCTGTTTCAACGGGAGTGACATACTGATAGTCATCAGGGTTATCGATTACTCTTAATCCTGGAAAATTACGTAATTTTTTATTAGCTTCTGCTATGTTTATATCGGATTCAAATTCAATATTGGCAGAGACAGCATGCCCTACAAACACAGGAACTCGTACACATGTGGCGGTCAACTCAATTTTAGAATCCAAGATTTTTTTGGTTTCAACGCTCATTTTCCATTCTTCTTTAGTGTCACCACAGTCTAAAAAGTGATCAATGTGAGGGATAACATTAAAGGCAATAGGTTTTGAGAATTTTTTAGGCTCCATTGGGTCATTAACGAATATTCCACGACTTTGCTCGTAAAGCTCATCTAAGCCTTCTTTGCCAGCCCCCGATACGGATTGGTAAGTGGAAACAACAATACGTTTAATGGGTGAAATATCATGCAATGGTTTTAAAGCCATGACCAATTGAATGGTGGAGCAGTTGGGGTTGGCAATAATATTACGTTTTCTATAATCTTTTAAGGCATCTAGGTTGACTTCAGGCACGATTAATGGCACATCTTCATCCATTCTAAAGTGCGACGTATTATCAATGACAACACAGCCAGCCGTTGCTGCTTTGGGGGCGTATTCGGCTGAAACTTTACCACCTGGAGAGAAAAGGGCGATTTGGCATTTGGAAAAATCAAAGTTGCTTAATCCTTGAACCGTTAAAACACCTTCTTCACCGTAAGATACTTGGCGACCAATGGATTTGTCGGATGCTACAGCTTGGATGTTTTGGATTGGAAACCCCCGTTCGGCTAAAACACTGAGCATCGTTCTTCCAACATTACCTGTTGCGCCTACAACAGCGATTTTGAATTGGTCAATTTTTTTACTCATGGGTGATCCTCTAAACCTGAATAATAGCTTACAATAGCCTTGTCTTAGTTTCCCTATGGCTTGACCATAGGGTCTATGCCACAAAATATAAAAATTTCCCTGTATACCCTTTGGCCAAGCCAAAGAAAAATTAAGTAGGAGTGATTACATAAAGCTAAATAATTACCTTACTTTTTATGTAACAAGTTTTATGGGAAGGAACAAGGTTTAATAACCTTTGTTGTCACTTCACTCTAGCATTCGTTATCACAATGACTCCTGTCATCAATGACGGCAGGTGTTATAATTTTATATGAGATTAAAGAGTACCAGGACCTGATGGAGAAGTTGGTTTTGACTGTTGCGTTGACTGAGCAGTATGAGCACTGAAAGCAGTCTCTACAGCATTCTCTAATATCGTTGTAATATCAGTTGCTGCACTGTTAGCACCAGTAGGATCATCAATAGTATCACTGAATTTGTACGTATTCAACAAATCAGTTGAATTAGCTCCTGTGGCATCATCTGTAACATAAGACACATAGGAAAGGAATGATGTTCCACGCCGCGCATCATAAAATGCTGTTCCATCCGAGGCAGTAAAAGCAGGTTTCTGGCCCTCAAATTGGGGATCTGTATAAAGCGTTATTGAACCTTCGTTTTTAGTAGTATACACACCTCTAATTTCATCAACACTAGTGAGACTGCTAGTAAGTTTTACTGATTTTCCATCATTTGCTTTTGTTGCTTTGGCAGAAACTGTTGTATCATAAGTGCAGTTACTAGTCATCAATGTTACCATAAGCAATAACCATAAATTTTTCGGTTTTTTTGTTAAGCTAGCTGAGCTAGGTAATATTCTAAATAATTGTTGTAACATTAGAACCTCATATTGCAGTTAAGTTTGATTTGTTGTTCACGATATTGCCCAAGAAATTTTTGATTCGTATATTCAACCAAGAATAAACCACCCAAAATAAGAACACCTCCACCAATCCTAGTTGAGTGACGTGATTTTATAAAAGCATCTGAATGAAGTGCGTTCGTATAACCCGCGCTTACATACGGGATTGCTAATGGATGTACCATATATCCAAATTTCGTATTTACGAAAGCTTGGTCCAAATGATTGTGCTGAGGAGGCTGAGAAGACGAACTAATATCATTGAACGGTTTTACATGGTTAAAGGTTCTACTTAAACCACCATCTGGAAGAAACATAATACGTTTGCTTAAAGGAATGGTCATTCTAAACATGGCAGTTGGTGTTGTGTTTACGTAATTTGATACAGAATTTGGATTAATTGCCGTTGGCATTATAGTTGTAGATCTCCCATAATCTTGAGCAATGCTGAAAGCAACGTTTAGCCAGGATTTGAGTTTGTAGTCTACTGTTGCAGCAACAATGTCATCATTAGTCTTACTAGTTAATGAGCCGTCTCCTGACATTCCTGATGAAACGCTTTTGGCATAAGCCACACTTGCTGATATTTTGGGTGAGAATTGATACCCCAAAACAGCCATACCTGTTTTATTATTTCCTTTTATAGCGCTTAGCCCGGATGTATCTTTAAAATATCCAGAAATACCACCCAAAGAAGCTATAATTTTTTTGGATTTTTCCCATTTCTTTAGTTCAATGCTTTCCATGATCGCATCACGTAGCTTATTTGTTATTTCAAGCAATGATACCGTTGGTACAGTTGCAGTTGATTGGGTGTTTGAACAAATAAGTATGAAAAGCAGCAAAATGATTTGATATGAAAATTTCATAGTACCCTGCATCGGTTGTAAGTCATTTTAAAACTATCATATAGAATATTGTAATAAAAGTTTAATTAATTTTTAATTATAGCAAAAGCATTATAAAATGGTTACGCAGTGTGCAAGTTTTTCCTCTCACTCCTAAGTTTTCCTCCGGCTTGACCGGGGGATCCATGAGACCCTATGGTCAAGCCATAGGGACACTTGATGCCGGTGGGCCTTTTAAATAACTTGCACACTGCGTAATGGTTATAATTGGCTTCTCAATTTAAGTTTCTCTTTCCAAACGATTCCATCGTTATGGTGACCAAAAGGTCTAGTGGATCCGGTCAAGAGGCATGAAAACTAAGGGGTTGTAACCATTTTACAGTGCTTTTGCTATAAATGCCTGATTAAGCTGAGGAACTTATTGTTTAATAGAACATTTTGGATTTCCTTTTACTTGAAAGATTTCTTCTTTGATGTACGTCATGACGTACATTATAGTGTTTGGTAAAGGAGAAAGATTATGACCATGTTAACGGCTAGCGAAGCTAGAGCTAATCTCTACAAATTGATTGATCAAATACATGACAATCATGAGCCAACCTTTATCAAAGGGAAACGTTATAATGCTATTTTGGTAGCTGAAGAAGATTGGCGCGCTTTGCAAGAAACGCTTTATCTTTTGTCTATACATGGAATGAGAGAATCTATTCGCCAAGGTTTAGAAGAGCCACTAGAAAATACCGATAAAGAAATTGAGTGGTAAATGTATCTTAAAGACTTCATCAATGTCTCAGAGTTTTTCTAATGTGGTTTCATTATGGATAAAACCTGGCACTCAACCATCCTCACTCTCTTCCCTGAAATGTTTCCTGGGCCTTTAGAGCATTCCCTGGCTGGAAAAGCTTTAAAAGAGAACAAATGGTCTTTGCAAACTATCGATATTCGTGATTTTGCCTATGATAAACACCAAACAGTTGATGATACCTGTGCAGGTGGTGGGGCAGGGATGGTGTTAAAGGCTGATGTGGTGGATAAGGCTTTAACACATGCTTGCAATCAATATGTAAGTGAAAATCCAGCAATTATTTATCTCACTCCAAGAGGGGAACCTTTGCGTCAACCAAGAGTACATTCACTCATGCAAGATCATCCAGCAGGTTGTATTCTTTTATGTGGTCGTTATGAAGGGGTGGATGACAGAGTCATTGAAAAGTGGCGTGAGGAAAAAGGCTTAATTGAAATTAGTATCGGTGATTATATCCTCTCTGGCGGTGAAATTGCTGCTCTTACATTGATGGATGCTTGTGTTAGACTTCTTCCAGGTGTTGTGAACAAGCAAGAGTCTTTAGAATCCGAGAGCTTTGAGCTTGATTTATTAGAATTTCCACAATATACTAAACCTCAAATTTGGCAAGGAAAGGTCGTGCCCGAAATACTGCTGTCGGGTGACCACAAAAAAATAGCCGTATGGCGGCATGATCAAGCAGAAAAAATAACCCAAGAACGCCGCCCTGATTTGTGGCAAGCGTATCTAAATAAACGCCCGTTTGACCAGAGATAGGGTCAGACACGCCAAGGAGTATATTAAAAATGAATTTGTTACAACAAGTTGAAGCCGAGCAAGTTAAAAAGCTTTCTGAAGGTAAAGCATTTCCAGATTTTCGTCCAGGCGATACTATAAAGGTTTTCGTTAAGGTTGTGGAAGGTGAGCGTGAACGTACACAGCCATTTGAAGGTGTGGTTATTGGTCGCAAAAATCGTGGTTTGAATTCCTCATTCCGCGTTCGTAAACTTTCCTATGGTGAAGGTGTTGAACGTGTGTTTCCACTTTTCTCACCGAATATTCGTGTTGAAGTTATTCGTCATGGTGATGTACGCCGTGCAAGATTGTATTACCTTCGTGGTCGTACTGGTAAGAGAGCCCGTATCGCCGAAAAGCGTCGTGAAGAAGAAACTTCAGCAGAATAAAAGTTGTTTTTAGATCCTCCGGTCAAACCGGAGGAGAACTGTTTTCTTCTCATCAATCTTGATGTTCCTATGGACTTGACCATAGAGCCCATGTCTTTTTTATCCAGGATATAAATCCATAGTCGCTATAGGAAGTTGGCTTAGAACAGCTTTAGCCGCTGCATGAACATTTTCTAAAGTAACAGCTTGAATATAGTCAGCCCATTTTTCAATTTGTTCAATTGTGAACCCACTAGAAAGACTTGTAAATACACTTAATGTGCTGTTATTTCCATCTCTAATGAATGCGAGCTGTGCTAAAAGATCTCGTTTGGCTTTTCTGAGTTCTTCTTCAGAAACGCCTTTTTCTACAATATCTTTCAAATAATTAGCTAACGCTTGCTTAAAGATAGCAACATCCATATCTGGTGATAATGTCGCAGAAATTCCAAAAGGTCTAGGTTCATAACTATCTCCTTCATAACTGCTTCTAACGCTTAAAGCCAATTTTTTTTCTTCAACTAAAAGACGATAAAATTCGGTTGTGCTATTACCTCCCAAGATTTGAGACAAAACAATTAACGGGTAATAATGCTGAGTTTCACCAACTCGATGGTTGGGGGCAATGTAATACCAATTCAACATAATTAAAGAATTTCGAGGGTTTCTTTGTTCAATATGTTGAGTTATTCCTTGATGAGGAGGTTCAGCGAAACGCTGTCTTTTTGGAATTGGCCTGGAAGGTAGAGAGCCAAAATATTTCTCAACGATTGGTTTTACTTCTGCAAGATTTGTTTTCCCAGCAATGATAACAATTGCATTGTTGGGAGTATACCAAGTTTTGTAGTGATTTCTAACGGCTTCATATGAGTAGTTTTGAATATGATGAGGATATCCAATGGGCGGAATACCATAAGGGTGATACCAGCTCAAAGCTCTTAGTAAAACTTCATAAGCTTGGCCAAATGGATGATTTTCAACACGCATGCGTCGTTCTTCAAAGACAACATCCTTTTCTGATTTTATCTCTTCTTCTGTAAAGGAAAGATTGGCCATACGATCAGCTTCAAGCTTTAAAATAAGTTCCAAATATTCTTTTGCAATATCCGTTTCATAAATTGTGTAATCAAAGCTAGTGGCGGCATTGGTACTGCCTCCATGTTGCAAAATAATTTTTTTAAACTCTGATGTAGGGACATTTTTTGTTCCTTTAAACATCATATGCTCAAGAAAATGGGAGATGCCCATTAAGGGAAGAGGATCATCCGCTGTTCCAACTTTATATAAGATGCCAATGCTTACAATGGGTGCTATATCATTTGGCACAACAATAATTTGAAGACCGTTTGGCAATGTATGAACTTCAGGATTGAAAATGCCAGCCATATTTTGTCCCATAAAAAAAGTTAAATAAACAATACAAAAACTAAAGAACTGTTTCATTCGAATTACCAACTAAACGCAGAGCACAAACTACTCCTCCCAATTTTCTTCCGACTCGATCGGAAGATCCATGAGATTAAATCCCAATCGAAAACAAATACATGGACCCTATGGTCAAACCATAGGGAAACTAGAGTTTGATCGTTATGTTTCATTTTGCATCCGCTTTAGATTCAGAGCGACCTACAATAATGAATGTTAAAAGTTCTGGATGAAGAATCTTTTTAATCACTTGATTAACATTCTCAACCGTTAGTTTGCTAAAATAAAGATTTCGTTTTTCAACATAATCAATGGGTAAACTATCTTGTCTATAACGTGATAGTGCATTAACTGTCTCTAGGGTTGAACCAAATGACAAAGGAAATGAACCCATGATGTTTTTTTTGTGAAAATCCAATTCTTCTTGAGTAACACCTTTTTCAATTAGCTTTTTCCATTCTTGTTTTATGACTGCAAGAGTTTCTTCCAAGCTCTCTGTCTTTGTAGCGGTCGCTCCAATCATTCCATTCGCTAAATCATTGGTGAATAAATCAAGATTACAGAAATAAGCAAGTCCTCGCTTTTCTCTAATTTCATTCCAAAGCCGTGATTCAAAATTCCCACTTCCTAAAATTCTTACTGCTAAGAATAAGGCATAAAAGTCAGGGTCTTGTCTGCTTATTCCTGGGTGAGCAAAGAAAATTAAACTTTGTGGAATGTCTAGATATACATTAAATATTTTACCTAAATTCTTAAGCTCAGTTGGTTGTGGAAGAGTTGTAGGCTCTCCTTTCGGTAGATCTGCTAAGCTTTTTTCAAGAAATTCGATAAGCTTTTCAGTATTAATATTTCCGCAGGCAACAATTTCTAAATTAGCTTGTGTAAAGTTCTTTTTCATTTGAGCTCGCAACTGCTCAGCTTGAATCGTTGGAATAACTTTAATACGTTCAGACGTTCTTTTAAAATAAGGGTGTGTTTCACCTAAAAGGTGTTTTTGTAATTCTTCTTTTGCAATTGGCTGTGGGTGATGAAGTGATTGTTGTAATCCCGCAATCATTTGTTGTTTAACGCGTTGCATGTCTTCGTCTGAAAATCGTGGGGAAGACAAAATAAGTTTTATGAGTTCTAAAGCATCATTCACATTCTCTTTAACAGTGCGAAAAGTGATTGTAAAATTATCTTGTGAGGAAGAAACAGATAGACTGATGTTCTTTTCAAGTAATAATTTCTTAAAGGATTGGCTATCATAAGGGCCTGCGCCTTCATCTAAAAGAGCCGCAATTAAATCTGTTAAACCAGGAAAATCAGAAGGCGAGCTTCTATCTCCTGCATTTCTAAAAGTAAGAGCCATACTCACAACAGGAATACTTGTTGGTACAAACCAAATAGATTTTCCAAGGTTTGTCTTAAGCTCTTTTACGGAAATCGGAGATGTTGTCATAGAATCCTGCGTATGTGATATTGGGTGTTTAGTCGTGGTTTTTAGCCATGATTTATTTGAAAAGCTTACAAACAACGCTAAAGCTATTCCACAAAGCCCTCCTAGTAATAAAATCCTTTTTTTCATTAATTCGTTTTTTGCTCATTCACTGTAGCACTGGTCTGAGAAGGCTGCTGTTCACCGTTGATAGAGGCAATATTTTTTGCAGCTTCCTCTCTCCACCCCATAATTCGTTGGATAAGTGAATCAGACACATTTGTTGCAACAGCAGCTTCTTTGTTGACTGTATCACGTATATTAGGGGAAGCTTTCTGTTGTGAACTTGCCATCGACAAAAGTGATTGTTCACCTTCATCTTTAGAAGTCTCAGTTGATGCTGATGTTCCTAATAAAAGATTTTGGGCTTGAGCTTGTGAAGATCCAGTTGTACTTACTGTTGAGGTAGTCTGACTATTACTTTGACCTTCCAAAGGCGGCCTCAATTTATAATCTTTTGGAATGCTGAGAGGAGGGTTATCAGATACCTTAAATTCATCTGGTTGATAATGATCTAAACCAAAAGTATTGCGAAAACTATCACATCCGCTCAAAAAAGTAAGGCAAGCCCCTAATGTAGTTAGCGATAAAATTTTGTTGAAAGAAGTATCCATAGTCATAACTTAAGTTACCTGTTTGTTTTTTACAAAATGCCATGCTTGTTGTAATAAAATCAAGCCTACTCCAATTGTTATTGCACTGTCTGCAATATTAAACACAGGAAAGCTATAATTTAATAAGTGAAAATGCAAAAAGTCGATTACAGCGCCGTGATAAATACGATCGACAATATTGCCAATCGCACCTCCTATAATAAGTCCATAGCTAATGGATTCAATCTTTGATTGCACTTTCCACAAACAAATGAATAACCATGAAACAAGAACAGAAGCCAATAACAAAAGAGCAGCTTTTCCAGAAAAACTATCTGCAGGAAAGAGACCAAAACTGATTCCTCTGTTATAAGTTAGTGAAAAATCAAAGAATCCTGTTACTGTGATAATATCAGGTGGATAAATGTTATTAATAATAACGTATTTAGAAAGCTGATCTAGTAGTCCTATTAAAGGGATAGTAACAAGTCCAACTTTTCTCAATTGATTAGCCATATAAATTAATGCTTAGGAGTTTTCTTTTTATTTTGTTTTGGTTTTTCTTTATGGGATGATGCCAAAACTTCAAAATGTTTTTCAGTCGGTGAAGAGGTTTCACTACTTTTTTCCTTTTTAGACATTTTCTTTACCTGTTCCTCCTCCCAATCAGGACTCAAGAAAGGTAAAAATTCATGAAGCTGTGGGATTTGTCCTAAAGTAACTCCTTGTAAAACTGCAGAAAGTCCACAACCAAAAATAACCCAAATAGGCCAAAATGGCCCACCACCCATGCTAACCCATATAACAATACAGGCCACACATACAACGGCATATATAACGAGATTTGTATAAAAACTTTTTAAGGCTTGAACGCGTTTGCGTATTGAGTTTTCATGTTCCATAATTAAGGGCCTGATAAGTCATGTTTATTTTTACTATCTTATCAGGCCCAATATTCAGATTGCCAATGATTTTTTACATTGCACTAGAAGTTGTAACTGACCATAACTGCTACACGATTACCAGAGCCAGTTTTATTATCAACAGTATCGCGTCTGATATGAGCAAATTCGAGACCCGTTTCCACATTTTTTACAGGTGTGTAGAAAATGTTAAAGAATACTTTTTTGATTTTTTGGGTGATACGTGTTGTACCTGTTAGCGGAGTCATACCAGCTGGAGCAGGTGGTGACACACGTGTATAGCTTGCTTGGATGTTTGTACGGATGTCATCAGTCCAATAATGCTCGTATCCAACTAAGGCGTTATTGGCTTTTAATACGTTAAACTGTTTTGTTGAAGGATTAAAATATGCGGCTTCACCAGCAATTTCAGGGATATAACGACCAACACCTTGTCCAGTATTTAATTGAGCATAGAAAGCACTTTTACCAACTGTTATAAATTTACCAGAAAGACCCACACCCCATGCCGTTGCTTTAGCACTAAAATCATTAGCAGTGTTATAAGAAGCTCCATCTGTTAAGCTTCTGTATTGGATTTGACGTGCCATACCGCGCAAAGTAACAAATCCACTTTTACCAGAATACTTTAGCATTGCTGTTAAGTCTGGTAGAGAGGATTTCCCTTTTGAGTTACTTGAATCATTAGATGTGTAGAGTGTACCGTCACTTCCTATATAATCTGAGGCTGGCTTTTCAAGGGCAGCAGCAAATTTAAATGCGGGAGTCATATCCATTGTATATCTAACTTGTGCTTGACGGTTAACTCCTCCAAGGATGCCGTTATAGTCGATGTTTGACCCTAAAGTTGTCATATCAACGAAGACTGAGTCTGTCTGGCCAACCAGAAAACCTGCAGCATCACCATAGGCATGGCGTAATTTTGGTAAATAAGATCCACCTGTTCCACCATTAAAAAAGTCTATTTCAATACGTGTTTTTACATCACCTATTGAAGCCGTTGGTGTTAAGCTTTCAAACGATAGACGGCTGCTACGTGCGTGGGCATTGGTATTTCCAGACTGAGATGCTTGATTATTAACATTTTTGAGAGGTATAGAACCTGGTACTATGTAATCACCCATAGATGGACCAGCATCATACTCGCCTTCAACACGAACGCGGCCACCTAATTTTATAGCTGTGTTACTTCCTGGAACAGAGATATATCCATCAGGCCCTTTCACCCAGGGAGTAGGAGTCGTTTTTGCTTGTGCAGCTGCCGTTTCTTGTTTTGCGGCTAAAATGGCGGCTTCTTTTGCTTGAGCTGCCGAAGTGGTTTGACTAATCTCTAAACCTTGGATCTTCTTATTAAGATCTGTAATCTGCTGTTGCAAGGCTGCAATTTCTTTTGCTAAGGCTGTGCTTGTTTGGGTGTCAGCAGCTATTGCTGAAGTGCCAATACATAGCGTTGTAAAAACAGTACTCATGAGAAGAGTCGTATTTAGTTTTTTTGTAGTTTTTCTGGAAACATCAATCATAAAATAACTCCTAATTACATCGTATTTATATAAATTTTTATATAAAATTTATTAAAAGTCAAAGATTATCTTAATGATTGATTTAGAGTGATTTTGATTGAAGGATTATCCGTTTGAATTTTGTCACACTTTAGCCAACTATTGTAGCCGAGTGCAAATTTTCGATTAAGCATGACAGGTTTGATATCGAAACGATTAAGTTTCAAACGCAAATGAATTTGGGTATTCATTCCGATAAAAAAATAACTTAGTTCCTTTAATAATGAAAAAGTTGTTACAACATTAGATGATGCAGGTGTTGGTAAAAATGAACAATATTCATTCCATGATAATGGGCCAATCGCGATACTAGCAGCCGCAGTTTGATCCCAACATTTTTTGCCCAAAATCATATTTTTTCCTAATTCATTAAATTGTCCTTTTTTAGAACCAATTTTACTTAGGTCATGCGCATGCGCTTCACGCCAAGCCCCTTCAAACTGTTCAATAACGACGGGAACATTAAAATAACTTTTGATAAGTCTTAATAACCCTGCGCCTGAATGTGGTCTTTTCCAGATAATATCGTGATAGCTCATTAATATTTGAGGACTAATCTTTAAACCTTGAAGCAAATTAGGGTGAGCAATGCCAGCAATTTGAAGTAAAGTCTTTCCTATAGGAGCATCTTGAGGAGGGGCTTGCAAAACACCAGGCATAATTTTCTTGCGAAGACGGTGCCAGAACGTTGCTAAGCGATGATTAAAAATATCTAGAAAATCCCGAAACCCTGTGTCTTTTTGTCTTGTTCTATCAATGACAGTTTCTGTATATGGAGTTGGCAGAGGGCCTTGTATTCCAGCAATACTTAGAAAGTTGATCCATAATATTGGTTTTTGGTCTGGTTCTTGTTGCAGAGATTGAAGTTCACTTGTTGGGATAGCAAAGCTTACATGTGATTTTATTTGAATCGCTTCATTTTGAGGATCAGTTTCACTGCCCAAAGGAGTGGCGCCAGGATCTAACTGTTCTAATATGTTAATCGCTTGATCAAAGTCAAATTCCTGTGGGGATTTTAATAATCCTTCTTTTACAGGAGGATTTTCTCGCCAGGTAATGGTTGCCATTTTATATACTCATTTGGTCTATCAGTTTTTATCATTACAAGCTCAACAAAAGAATTTAAGGAAACACTTAATGCAAAATAATGTCGTAATACAGATGCTAATAGGAAATTAGAATTTCCGGTTTCTGACAATGTTTCCATTTCCATGACAATTTGAATTCCTTCGACAAATCCTCTCCATGCTTCAAGGCCAAATCTCCTCACAATTTTGTTTGTTTTGAGAGATTTTATATTATCAATTTCATGTTGTTTGTATGTGTGAGTTGATCCTGAATAGAGTTTTAAACTCTCCTTTAAAATGTTGAGAGCTTCTTTATTTCCTGTTAACGGAAGGTGATTGACCGAAAGCTGTGAGATAAGGCGCCATAATGTTTCACCATCTGCTGGAGAATATTCTTGGGGAACAGGCTTATCTAGACATACAATTTTACTGATTGGAACCGCTTCTTCAATTTGCAATTCGGCACCTTGTGGTAATTGTTCTGCTAAAAATCTATTGGTACATAAGGTATGAGCGTAAACAATCTGATGAGGGGGTAAAGCTGGGTTAAATTGTAAGTCTACAAAAGACAGATATACATCTGTACCAGGTAAATCACGTTCTTCAGCAGAAGTTCTTTTTGCTGTCCAATATACAGTATCTTTTAAAGATATATGCTGATGATTAAAAGAAAAATACGGTGAAAAAGTTTGTGGTTCTTGATTTCCTTCAACAGCGGCAGCCACTTTCAGAATCCGATATATTTCTGTTGTTTTGTCACGCCGTTGGTCCGGCACAAGTCGGTAACGGATTTTTCTTTTTGTTAAACGTTGTGGTTCAGTAATTTTTTTAAACAAATTAACAATAGGTGTACATCCTAGCAAAAAGTTATTAGGGCTTAGTTTTTTTTGCAAAATTTCTTGTACACCTTTTAATGAAATCAAAAGTTCAAATACATTTGTATCTAAATTTAAATTGTCAGGAAGTTTGTTCAAATGCTTTATCTTGAAGAAAAGAAATTTTTCTGGTAGGTGAAAATATTCTTGTAGCAATTGATATGCATGCGTTGAGTATTCAGGAATAGGAAGAGTCATTTCATCTCTATTAAACCCGATAGGTGTGAGCGAATCATCGGGAAGAGTATGTGCTGTTTGACCATCAACAGAAACATAAACCGAAGGATGAACTTGAGAAAATAGGCTTTCATATATATCCAAGCTTAAAATGCGTTCGCCTCTAATATGAAATTGTAATTCATCTAGATTGAGAGCACCTAGTGATGCCCCTTGAGTTTCAATTGTGAGACGTAAAAACCAGTTGTCATCTTTACTTTTTCCAACCAAGGTGAATGCATCTTTTGGAACAATGGCAACTTTTTTAAGTTTTATAGGCCATAACGTTAGAGGATAAATAGTTTGGAAACGACAAGAGACATCTTTTTCAGAGTAAGCAAATAGTGGTGTTTCTTTTGGAATATTATAGCCCTTTGTTAGTTTTCCTTTTGTTGGATCCACTTGGAATTGGGCAATAGACATGGAAGGAATTGGGTTCACAAGATGTGGATAAAGAACTTCGAGTAATGCTGCAGCAGTTTCAGGAAATCTATCATCAATTTCCTGGCTTAAGCGAGCCGTCATGAAAGCAAATGATTCCAATAAGCGTTCCGTATGAGGGTCAGGGGATTCCTTTTCGCTTAATTCTAGTCGGCGAGCAATTTTAGGATGTTGCTTGGCGAAAATTTTTCCTGAATTTCGAAGATATCGAAGCTCATTATTGTAGTAATTTAGGAACCGATCGCGTGCATTTCGAAACAAAGAAACGCTCCAAATTGATGTAATTTATCTAAAATTATACATTTTTTTGGAGCTATAGCAAATTTTAAAAACATTGTGTGAACTTTAACACACCCTGCTTGTTGAATCATTGACTTAACATTCAAGTTCATTGACGGTTCATTGTTGACGACATAATGTTTGACAAGGCAATTTTTATGTGGGTCTAGAAAATTATGAAAAAAAACAAACTTTTACTTACTGGTGCACTCTTAATTGGTGGAATCTCAGCAGCAACTGCCGGATTTAATGGTTTCTATGTGGGAGGTCACCTTGGCTTAGGGTTATTACAGGGAACGCATACTTACACCAATGGGGGCTCTACTGCTGGTACACAAAAAGTCAAAGCAATTGGGTATTTGGCCGGGATTAATGCTGGTTATTTAAAACTAATGAGCGGTTCAAACATGGTTGTTGGCGGCGAGGTTTATTACACTTTAGCTGGGCCAAAATCTTCTCAAAATTTGCAAATTCCTGGAGGCCTTGTTGAAGGGAAGGCAAACATCAGTCATAAATCTGCAATGGGAGGAGCGTTGATTGCGGGTGCATTGTTGAACCCAAAAGTCCTAATGTATGCAAAATTGGGTTATGAACTTGACAAGTTTAATTTGAAATACACTGGCCTTACTTTTCAAGCACAGACAACAGAGAGTTATACAAAATCAACGCGCGCTTTTGTTCCAGGTGCAGGGGCTCTCTATAAAATAAGTGAATCGTTGTTGGTGGGTGGTGAATACGGTTATGCGAAGATGGGGAAATTGAAACCCCGCTCAGATCAAGTGGCAATAAATGGTGCGCAGCGTGGCTATACATTTACACCAACAGAGCATCGTCTGACTGCGAAAGTGGTTTACGTATTTTAAAAGTAGCGCTTACAAATCTTTCCATGGGGCAGGGAAATTTTGTCCCATTTCAATTTGATCTTGATGAAAGAAAGACATATCATTACTTTCAGTAGAGGAGGGAAATTGTTCGTCTCCTTCTTCACCATAGTCGTTTACTATTTCATTCTCTTGTTCAGCAATTTCTAACTCAATCTCATGAATCAGAGCGGGATCTGGCCGAGGACCAACAGTCGTATTTGTTAAGTAAATGAGCGCATCAGAATATCCGTTCATAAGAGCTTGAATAGCGGCGTTGTCAACTCCATCTTGATTTGGGTGAGGAATATCCTCGACACTGTGATGAACAACATAATCTAGTAAATTCAAATCACCGTAACTTGCAGCTTCAACAAGTAGGCTGTTGATGCCCTCTTGATCTAAATAAGGAAGAATATATTTAACAATCCCAAGATCACCAAAATGGGCAGCATAAGTTGCAGCCAAATTGATTCCTTCTTGATCAGGATGCAATGCCTTTTTGTTCTTATGTTCCATAACGGCTTTTAATGTTTTTATATGGCCATTTCCTGCAGCTGTTTCTGCAACATTATTGACTTCATCTTGATTTGCTTCCGGTAAGAGTTTTAAAACTGTCTTTGTTTTTCCCAAAAGAGCAGCCTCGTGGATACGATGGCTCAAAGAGTCTGCAAAAACTTCTTTTTCTTGAAACAACAGAATAAATAACACGGAAATTAAGTATTTAACCATATTAATAGTTTTTTAACAATATCAACTATAATTAAATACTATCATTCAATTGTTAATTTATGATGAATTATGAAAAAATATTTTCAGATCTGACTTTTAAACAAAAACACTTATTTGCTGTTAACTATAGCGTCTCTCTCCACGTAAGGTTTCAAATACTGCCCAGTATAACTTGTTTTAACTGTTGCTACATCCTCTGGCGTACCAACGGCGACAACTTTGCCGCCTTTGGCACCGCCTTCTGGCCCCATATCGATAATCCAGTCAGCAGTTTTAATGACTTCTAGGTTATGTTCAATGACAACCACTGTGTTACCTTGGTCAACTAGCGTGTGAAGTACCTCTAATAATTTTCTCACATCCTCAAAATGCAAACCCGTTGTGGGTTCATCCAAAATATAAAGCGTACGCCCAGTAGCTCTTCGTGCCAATTCTTTAGACAACTTGACACGCTGTGCTTCACCACCCGACAAAGTGGTTGCTTGTTGCCCCACATGAATGTAACCAAGCCCAACTTGCTCTAAACTTTTTAATTTATCCCGCACTTGTGAGTGAGCATTGAAAAACTCAACAGCTTCTTCAACAGTCATGTCCAAAACATCAGCAATTGTTTTGTCCTTGTAAGTAATCTCTAAAGTTTCACGGTTGTAACGTTTGCCCTGGCATTGATCACATTGCACGTATACATCTGGTAAAAAGTGCATTTCAATTTTAATGACGCCATCACCTTGACATGCTTCACACCGTCCCCCTTTCACATTGAATGAAAAACGCCCAGGACTGTATCCTCTGGCCTTGGCTTCAGGAAGCCCAGCGTACCACTCACGAATAGCTGTAAAACAACCAATGTACGTTGCTGGGTTAGAGCGGGGTGTTCTACCAATGGGTGATTGATCAATATCAATCACTTTATCAATGTATTCCATCCCCAACAGTTTTTTGTGAGGGCCTGGCAGATCACGACCGTGATTAAAGACACGCGCTAAAGCTTTATATAAAGTTTCAATGACAAGGGACGACTTACCACCACCAGAAACACCTGTCACACAAGTAAATGTACCAAGCGGGATCTTGACGGAAACATCTTTAAGGTTGTTTGCCTTTGCCCCTATTAATTCAAGGCAGCGACCTTCATGTCCCAGGCGACGATGTTCTGGCAAAGCAATATAGCGTTTTCCTGTTAAATATTGTCCCGTAATACTTTCTTTTGAATCCATAATGTCTTGAGGGGTGCCTTGAGCGATAATTTCGCCGCCGTGAATACCAGCAGCAGGGCCCATATCAATCACATAGTCGGCTGTTCGAATAGCGTCTTCGTCATGTTCAACAACAATCACAGTGTTGCCAATGTCACGAAGATGTTTCAATGTGCTCAGCAAACGATCATTATCACGTTGATGTAAGCCTATTGATGGCTCATCTAAAACATATAGTACTCCAGTTAAACCGGAACCAACCTGTGATGCTAAGCGAATACGCTGACTTTCCCCGCCCGATAAAGTACCAGAAGAACGAGATAAAGATAAATAATCCAACCCCACATTCACCAAAAAGCTGAGGCGGCTATTAATTTCTTTTAAAATGCGAGCAGCAATTTCTTGTTGTTTTTTAGAAAGCTCTAATTTTTGAAACCAATCAAGAGCATTAGCAATAGACAACTCACACACATCAGCAATGGTTTTTTCATTGATTTTAACACATAAAGCTTCTGGCTTAAGGCGCTGGCCATTACAAACAGAACAAGGATGTTCGTTTTGAAAACGAGACAGAGTTTCCCTTACCCAATCGCTTTCCGTTTCTTTCCAACGACGTTTGAGATTGGGGATTACTCCTTCAAATGCTTTTTTGGTGATGTAGTTGCGAACTCCATCATTAAATTGGATAGGAACAACCTCTTTACCTGTGCCATACAAGACAGCATTCTTTACATGATCAGGCAGTTCACCAAAGGGTAAGACTGGTGAGGCATCATAATATTTGACAACGGCTTCTAATACTTGGTTGTAATATTCTCTTGAATAAGAACTGCGTCTGCTGGTTTGTGAATCATCGCTCCAAGGAAGAATTGCCCCTTCACGAATACTTTTACTTAGATCTGGAATAATTAAAGACGGGTCAAAGACAATCTCAATGCCAAGACCATCGCAAGCGGGGCAGGCTCCTTGAGGGCTGTTGAAAGAAAACAGCCTTGGTTCGATTTCATCCAAGGTAAATCCAGACACAGGACAGGCAAACTTAGCTGAAAAGGTAGTGGTTGATCCATCATCAACATTTTCAAGCCATATTAACCCATCGCTTAAATAAAGACCTGTTTCTAAAGAATCAGCAAGGCGCGTTTTCCATTCTGTTTGTTGGTCAACCTCAGGCACAACCAGGCGATCAACAACAACAGCAATGTCATGTTTTATATTCTTTTTAAGGTCAGGAACATCATCTAGATCATAAACTTTGCCGTCGATTTTAACGCGTTGAAACCCTTTTTTCTTTAAATCTTGTAGTTCTTTTTTGTACTCACCTTTACGACCTCGGGCAATGGGTGCCATTAATAAAAGTCGAGTTTTCACGGGCATTGCCAAAATGCGATCAACCATTTGACTAACAGTTTGCGCTTCGATTGGCAAACCCGTTGCAGGAGAGTGAGGAATGCCTACACGGGCATATAAAAGCCTTAAGTAATCGTAAAGCTCAGTAACTGTACCAACGGTTGAACGCGGGTTTTTGGAAGTCGTTTTTTGCTCAATGGAAATAGCCGGACTTAGCCCATCAATTGAATCGACATCTGGTTTTTGCATGAGTTGCAAAAATTGACGAGCATAGGCAGAAAGACTTTCCACATAGCGACGTTGTCCCTCAGCATAAAGGGTGTCAAAGGCAAGCGAAGACTTACCAGAGCCACTAAGACCAGTGATGACCACAAGTTTATCACGCGGCATATCGACATTGATGTTTTTTAAATTATGTTCGCGAGCACCACGAATGCTGATTTGATGAAGTGTCATATATATTTTTAAATAAAAAGAAGTTGGACTAGTTATAGCAAGGTTTAATGTCTCTGTCATCCTTGGGCTTGCCTCACTGTTGTTTGAACATTGAACAGCAACTTCGTTCCATAGTTTTCCTCCGGCTTGACCGGAGGATCCATAACGAAGAATCTTGGTGTTTGAAGCATGGACCCTATGGTCAAGCCATAGGGAAACTGAGATGAGTTAAGTTTTTTGTTCAACGCTCAAACATTAGTGGGCTTGACTTCTACAAGGATGACAGCCGTTAGTTTGTTAGTATTTCAGTGATACTTGGTACTATATTTCCTTTTTTCTTTACCACTTGTCATCCTCGGGCTTGACCCGAGGATCTAAAAAACATAGTTGATGGCAATGGGGGGCTTGAAAGAACTTTATTATAAAATAATTCATATACAGTAAATTTTGTATGTAGACATAAATCTAAATAAGTCGTAAATTTCATCATGCTTTATTTAGAAATTAAAATAAAAAATGGCTGAAAGGAGCCGATATAAATAAAATGAATAAAATTTTAAGAAATACAATACTCAGTCTTTGTTTGACCAGTTGCCTGGCGATGGGGATGGATGATGGGGATGGCGGTGCGGTTGTTGAACCAGCGACACGACCTGCGACAGCGACGACGGATGCACGTCTGCCCACCGAAGAACTCAGAAGGAACGCTGCTGTTGTGCCTGTTGAAGTTGTGCCAGGAAGGTGGTTTGGGAAAGCTAAATTTAAGGGTCCTAATGGAGATATGCAGTATCAAAACACTGACAACCTTCTTATGGCATTCGGATGCGCTCTCGGCCAAGCAGGAGTTCTTGAAAAAGCAGTAAAAGAAGAAAGACAACGAACAGATGTTCTTGCAGCAACAAACCAGATATTGAATAATGACCTAAGAGGGGTTACAGCGCAACTTGCTGCTGCAAAGGAAGAAGGCAAATCACAAACTCAAAGACTACAAGATTTAGCAGACCGTTTAGCAGGGACAGAAACTGCTCTCGAAAAACAAAGGAAAGCTACCATAGATGCTATGTGGATTTCTTCTACTATCGAGAGAGAGCTTGCCCTGGCAAAACAAAAAGAAGAAGATCTGGAAAGACGGCTTACAGCTGCAAATTTGGAAAATGAATCGAGGCTAAGAGATTTAACAGCTCGTTTGGAAGCGACAGAAAGAGCTCTTGAGGAACAAAGGAGACAGGCTGCCGCAGCTACTGAGACTACTTCCGATGTCAAACAAGCCCTTGCTTTGGCCGCACAGAGAGAAAAAACTTTAGAAGAGCAATTGTTAATAGCAAGGAGTGCCGCTGAAGTAAGATTACAAGAACTAAGGGAATTAAGCACAACTCTCACGAGCACATTAAGTGAACTTGCATCAACAAGGTCAGCTGCTGGAACCAACCAAAGACTGGTAGATATGATGAGAGAAGAGGCTGGAGTAAAAGAACAATTATTGGGTTCTTTGAAAGAAAGATTGCTTCAATTCCAACGACAGCTACGTGTGGTGGTCACAAGTGATCATCCTGTTGAGGATTTAGATTCAGCACGTAAGTTTGTTGTGGGTGAATATCAAAAAGAGAAAGACGCTTTAGAGAGAGAGCTTGCGGCTCAGCGTGGTACTCTTTTACAAGCGCGAGAAGAACACAAACGCTTGACAAAACAACGTGGAGAAAGCACTTCCTCGAATTTAGAAGAACTTATTGCACAAGCAGCTACCAGAATCCAACGCCTGCAAGCAGATGTTGAAACAAAAGAGAGACACTTGAGTACTTTGACAACTGAGAAAACAGAGCTTGAGAGAGAAATAGAAGCTCTAGAGACAAAATCGGTGGGTGATTTTATAAAGGCTGTGCGAGCTGATAAGTTACTAGAATTAAAGGCATTTGAACAGTTTTCGGAGCTTGCGCGAAGAGGACATAATCATAGGTGGGCACATGGTGCAGGCTTAAGTAAGGGATCGCAATGGTTAGGTGAAGAACTTGTGAGAAAAATGGGCAAAGATGCAGCGTTACAGCTGTTGACTACTGGAGGTCTTTCGAGAGAAATGGCTGAATGGTTTATTTCTGATGACTCACAAGAGGCCATTCGTGATCACGGAAAAGGAACACTTGTTGGAACTAAAGCGGCGGATGAAGCTAATTGGACGAAACTCAAAGCACGTTTTGGTGTTGCTTAAGTTTTTCCTGCTCCATTCAGTTTCCCTATGGCTTGACCATAGGGTCCATTCTTCAACTTTCGTTTTGGTAAAAGTACACTCTGGATCCTCCGGTTAAGCCGGAGGAAAACTGAGAGGAACTGACTTATTCACGGCAGCTGCAACACACGAATCTGACCAAATGTTAAGGGCTGTTTCCAGCATATCAATCAACGCATAAAAGGGCAGGATGATGCCCATAATCGTTAAGGGATAATCCATTGCCACCAACAATGAACTTGTTAGAAAATAACAGCCCATGGGCACACCCGCATTACCGACAGCGGCGATCGTGGCAATTCCTATCCAAAGACCCATTTCAACGGGTGTTATGGTTGCACCATAGCTGCTCATGACAAACATAACGGTGACCAGAATAAATGCGGCACAAGCATTCATGTTGATGGTGGTGCACAAAGGAAATGTGAATTTGGCAACTTTTGGTGAAATTCCAGCATTCTCTTGCGCACATTTTAAAGCCATAGGCAATGTTGCAACCGAAGATTTGCTAAAAAACGCCATCGTCAAGGCTGGGAACATGGCTTTGAAAAGTCTAATTGGTGAGACCTTAAAAAACTTCAAAAAAGCTGGCAGGACCAAAGATCCTTGTACTATGTTAGCCAATACCACACAAACAAGGTAAAGCATTAATCCTTCAACGGACAGGCCTTGTTTTAGCTCTTTCACAAATAAAACTGAAAAACCCCAGATACCAATCGGCATAATCTTAACAATCCAGGATGTAATTTTGGTAATGACGGCATAGGTATCTAAAAAAAACTCTGCTAATTGTGATTTCCTGCCTTTGGCTTTGTTTTCATGTTCAATCACTAAGATTGCAAGTCCAAATAAAATAGCTAAGCACAAAACACCAATGACATTATTTTCATGAAAAGGTTGGATAATGTTGGATGGAATAAGTTGGGTTAAGTGATCTAGATAATTAAAGGATTTGTCTGAAACGGTATTACTTTCCAAAGCTATCGTTTGGCTTACCGGGTTAATGGTGATGAACAAGATTAAACCAACGGCAGCAGATATAAGTGTTGTCAACAACGTATATGAGATAACTTTCTTTCCTAAAAACCTTGTTTCCTCAAGATCTTTCATACCCGCCAAGGTCGAAGCAACTGAGAAAAATATAATAGGGAGGCTGATTAGTTTTAATAAGTTCACAAAAATCTTGGCAACAAAATCAGCTGTGTCTGCGATGATGGGAATGTTCAAATAACCGCACAATAACCCTATTAAAAAGGCAATTAATATTAAAAATGATGGATTGGTTAGTTTTGTTTTTGATTTAATACGTTCGCACATAATTTGAATTCCTTAAAAAAGGGAAATATTTTTTGTGAAATTTAAGGGATAGTTACCCCTTACAAATAATAGTCGCTTAGATGCGACAACAGGTGCGACAGATATTTTTGAAAAAGATATGTGAGCGAACTAAGTTCAAAGGTTTGACTCTAATTTATGTTACTAATAATCATTATACGGAAAAGATGATGGAAATCTAGTTTTTTATTAGGCAGGGTTTTTTCACTTAAATTTATAACATAGTTGATGACGGCATTTATAGCAAAAGCACCTTACCACCCGACAGAATTTTGGAACCTAGGGAAACAGCCATTTCACGTCACCTCGAGAAGGGACGTAGTCCCGACGAAGCAATCCAGAAATTAGCAGTTTTACTGGAT
>DAHVSZ010000200.1 GCA_027328625.1 Candidatus Paracaedibacteraceae bacterium
TATCACCGGTCACAAGACACTGCAGATGCTCAAGAGGTACACGCATTTGAGAGCCGAGGATCTGGCGAAGAGGATGGGTTAAAGCTAAATTCACCGGAATCAAAACGCATCCCCAGGACGGCATTGGCGCCGATGGATCGGGCATGCTCGGCCAGTTGTTCCAGGGCATCATCACGGGTCTGAGCAATCATCTTGAGATACCCCGCCTGCTTGCCGCCAAAGATGGCACGGACACCACCGAGAAGATTACCGATGATGTTGCGGGATCGGACACCCGTGCCGTAGACCGGCCCAATGACCCGGACCACGCGCATGCCGGGGCAGTCGTTGATGGTGAGGATGAGGACGGGGTTGGCTACGTTGGTCATTTTAACGCCTCAAGATTCCCTGTGAAAATAGTTCTGTAGGGCTTCCATATCCCTTACAACGGCGGCAATGTCTTTGCCTCTGATGGATGCCAGAGACATCTTTGCAAGGGGTCTGGCCTGCCGCTGGCGAAGTTAAGCTCGGACGCAAAAAACCACCTAGCACTTTAAGCCAAGTGGTTGATTTATTTGGTGGCGCTTCAGGGACTCGAACCCCGGACACGCGGATTATGATTCCGCTGCTCTAACCAGCTGAGCTAAAGCGCCGTGAGGCGCAAATTAAAGCCCTAACCTGCGTGCCTGTCAAGAGCGACGCGGCAATTTCGCCCATTCATCGTCAGCGCAGCAACCGGCGACTGAGCAGACGCCACCCAAGCACATAGGCCACCAGGGTGTACAGCAGCAGCACACCCGTGTGGTACAGCACCTCATGGGGCAGATGCCCGGTCAGCAGCGGTCGCAATAGGGCCACCGCATGGGTCAGCGGCAGCACCCCGGCAATGTCCTGAGCGAAGGGCGGCAGCGATTGGATGGGGTAGAAAACGCCGCAAAAGAGAAACATCGGCGTCACCGCCAGAGTGAAATAATACATGAAGAAATCATAACTGCGTGCCAGTGCCGTGATGACCAGCGCCACCCCGCCGAAGCTCAGCCCCGCGAGCAAAATGACCGGCAGCGCCAGGATCACCCAGGGGCCCTGTATGGCGCCAAAAAGGCTGGCGACGATGATGATGGCCACGGCACTGATCAGGCCTTTGACGGCGCACCAGGCCACCTCACCGGCGAGGATGTCGCTGACCCGCAAGGGAGTGGCCAGCATCGCTGCGTAAGTGTGCTGG
>DAHVSZ010000201.1 GCA_027328625.1 Candidatus Paracaedibacteraceae bacterium
GTGATTCTGATAGCGCGGACTCTCGGGAAGGCTAATCAGCAAACCGCTCGCAGTGTCTTCTGGTTCTAATCCAATCAGTTGATTGAACGGTACCTGGCAAACATCCATCAATCGCCCCCGTAAATCCATGCATTTTATGGTGCGCCCTAAGCACACACAACCCACTGATGATGATAGGCATACGAACTGCAATGCCCATGCGGTTCCGGCGTTGTCAGGTTTCGGGGTGGCTGGGAGATCCTGCCTCGCTTTCCGCCCGCGTGAGGCTGATCAACGACCACGAAATATCAATCCCATTCAAATGCGTAAACACATCCGATATACGTTAGAGTCTCTTTTTGAAAAACCTAGCTTCTCATAGAGTTGATTGGCTGCATGACGCTCCGGCCTGGATGTCAAATCGAGCGTTCTTACCCCCTCTGCCTCCGCAATATTAATGGCGGATTGGATAAGCAGGGCGCCAATGCCTTTTCTCCTGACCGATTCACAAACGACGACATCCTCAATCAAACCCCTCAGACCGGTAGGAATTCTGAAAATCATCAATGTCAGCATGCCAACGACCACTTCGGCATGAACCCTTCCGCTGCCCTGCCGCCGTTGAGCCCTGATGGTCGGCGGTGGACTGTAAGCGGCCATCCAGTTTTCGTTGGCGACGGGCGAGGTGATGCTTTCCTTGAGCCAGGCACATAGTCGAAACCGACAGCTAGACAATAGCATCCGAAAACATAGTACCATTGGTTTTATCTACCCTTCATCACTGCTGTTACGTCCCGCGATAAATCAGGTGCCCTGTCCCGAGCTATTTGAGGTTGAAACGGCGGGTTCGTCCCACGGTCTTTCCGGAATAACGCGCACCTCGAGAAGCACGGGACAGCCAGAGGGGACTATCTATCCCGTGCGGGAATTGCGAATATCCGGGTAAAGTCAGCCGCATATGGTATGCCGCTCTACGATACTTGACCACTTGCTTCCGATATCAAACCCGGAATTCGGGTCCTACAGGCCCATTTGACGTCCGTCCCAAATAGTTCTATATAGGACTATCTAATTGGAAACATTGTGGTGAGGGTAGGGATGCGTGACGGAACGACCGGGGAACCAACGATGTTGCCTTCTTACCCGGCTATGCCCGGGGCCACAACTAAGGAGACTTTTCTCGCCGTCCTGCGAGAACTTGCCCAGGCCT
>DAHVSZ010000202.1 GCA_027328625.1 Candidatus Paracaedibacteraceae bacterium
CCCAGCCCCCGACTGCGACGCCGTTATCGGCCGCCTGCGTGCGATCGGCGATCGGGGGCTACAAGAAGGCGGATGCCGGGATAGTCCAAGGCCTCATGGGGCAGATCAATTCAGCTATGGACAATGCCCGTTGGCTTGAAGGCCGCGCCGCCATGAACGACCATAACCCATATACCCTGGTCCACCGGGTACTGGAGTGGTTTCAATCCCTAGCCACCCAGGAAACCCCTTGACACACAAGAAGCTCATCGATCTGTTTACGGCGAGAATCGAGGGGCCACGCGGCTATGGCACTGGGTACGTATTTCGCTGATCATGAACACCTGAACCGCGGGTCACGAACAGGGTGTCCCCACATTGCCAGCTGATCTGACACCCTTGGATGCTAGAGGGGTATAAACTCATATTGTCGCCAAGTCACCGCAAACTCAGGAAAGGAGGCAAGAGAGGATCGCAAGTTATTGATTTTATGGTGGGCCGTGTTGGGATCGAACCAACGACCACCTGATTAAAAGTCAGATGCTCTACCGACTGAGCTAACGGCCCCAAAAGCCGGTCATTATTGTGATTGCCGCAACCCCTGTCAAATCGCGATCGCCGGGTCTGGGACACCTGCCTCGGCAAAGCCCTTGGCACGCAGGCGACAGGCATCACACGCCCCGCAGGCCTGTCCGGCATCATTCGGGGCATAGCATGAAAGGGTCAGCCCGTAATCGACGCCAAGGTCGAGGCCGGCGCGGATAATCTCGGCCTTCGTAAGGTGCAACAAGGGCGCGCGGATATGAAATCGCCCCCCCTCGACGCCGGCCTTGGTGGCAAGATTGGCAAGCGTCTCGAACGCCGCCAGATACTCCGGTCGGCAGTCGGGATACCCGGAGTAATCGACGGCATTGACGCCGATAAAGAGATCATGCGCGCCGAGCACCTCGGCCCAGCCGAGGGCAACCGCCAGAAATACCGTGTTGCGGGCTGGGACATAGGTCACAGGAATACCGGTCGTAGGCGTCTGGGGTACGGATAGCCCAAGGTCGGTCAGGGCCGATCCGCCGATGAAGCCGACACCCAGGGTGGCAACCCTGTGCTCGTGGGCCCCGCCTGCGGCAGCGACCGCGGCTGCCGCCTTCAGCTCGCCCTTATGGCGCTGCCCATAGTCGAACGACAGCGCGTGACACTGAAACCCCT
>DAHVSZ010000203.1 GCA_027328625.1 Candidatus Paracaedibacteraceae bacterium
ACCAACCCGGCCAACCCCCATTCTTTGGTCGCCACAGTAAACAGATGGGAGAGCAAGGATAGACGACGCTTGATCGTGATGGGGCTGTAACCATCGGCCAGCATGGCATCCCGATACTTCGCAATGTCTTTGCCTTGGATAGCTGCCAGATACATGCGGGCCAAGGGGGATTCCTTGACCTTTCCGATGATGGAAACTTCCTGCACAGCACCCTTTTTGCGACTGGATACTTCGTTCGAGTAGCGATCCAGAGCTTCCGCCAGGGTAGTGTTCTCAGCCTCGCTCCGATTGCACCAGACGCCCCGGAGCATTTCACTCTCTGTGATCTTGGCCCAGGACTCGGCATCTCTCTTTGTGCGGAATGTCCGCGTCTGGGACGGAAACCCGCGTTTGCGAATGATGGCTTGCCAGCCAATCACGTTTTTATCCTGGTCTTCCCTGGGGTTGATGGTCGCCATGCTGCACCTCACGCTGCACCCTGTTTCAGGACTCAGTGCAGCATAATTGCAGCGAAAAAGCAACAAGGGGTTAGGCCGTTTAGCCTAACCCCTTGTTTTATTTGGTGGAGCGGAGGAGGATCGAACTCCCGACCTTCGCATTGCGAACGCGACGCTCTCCCAGCTGAGCTACCGCCCCATTGCCGCGTAGGATAAAGGCAACTCCCCCGTAATGCAATGGGCGGCACACGGTGTTGGCAATTGCCGAGCCTTACGCCCGGCCCACCACCACGACATCGCTGCCGAAGGGGAATATTTCTGGCTTCAATCCCGCCTCGCTGAGGGCTGCGGCAATTTCCTCCGGATGCAGGAAATGGTTGCCCTGTATGTGTTCGGTCAGATTTTGAAAGGCCATGCCGCGTAGCGGCGGCTCACGCAGCACGCGGTGATCGCCGGGCCAGGCTGGCTCCCAGATGACGATGGCGCCTTCAGGTTTCAGGCTGGCGTGCAGTCGCCGAAAAATCTCACCACGGTTTTCCCAGACATGATGCAGGGCGCGATTCATGGCGATGAGGTCGGCGGGCTCTGGCAGGGAAAACTGATGGATATCACCTTCATCAAAATGCAGGCGATCGGCAATGCCCTCGCTTTGGGCTTTTTCCGTAGCCTGGCGGATGTTTTCGGCGAAACCATCCAGCCCCAGACCGCGCAGATGTCCGCAGCGTGCGGCGAGT
>DAHVSZ010000204.1 GCA_027328625.1 Candidatus Paracaedibacteraceae bacterium
ACTGTGACGTATCGAGCGCTGGCGGCGAATTTCACGATCGCCTGTCGCCGCGCGGGCATAAAAGATTTGCGTTTCCACGATCTACGCCATGAGGCCACCACCCGATTTTTTGAAAAAGGCTTCAATCCCATGGAAGTCTCCACAATCACCGGGCACAAGACATTGCAGATGTTGAAGCGGTACACTCATCTCAGGGCTGAGGATCTGGCGAAGAGGTTGGGATGACCAACGGGATGAATGATGACCAGCTTAAACATATAGCCAGCGTGTTTAGCCTAATAGCTTTTGCAGAGTTTGGCGCTTTTGGCTATGCTGCAATTAATTCGCATCCTGTGGCATGGGTAAAGCTGGCACTCGCCGCCGCAGGATTCATCAACCTGCAATGGTTTGCCGTATGGGTGCTTTCGTTTCTCAAGGATAAGGAGGCCAAATCATGAGTGATTACTGGATTGCATTCATTATTGTGATGGGCGTGTCCAACCTGGTCGGCGCTGGCGTGATCTGGTACCTCAAGCGGGAACAGAAGGGGCACCATCACCAACATGGGTAAGTTGCGCGTCCAGTCGCGTTATGGCCGGACTCTCCGCAGCACGTCCCCGCCATACAACCCAAAGCCCAACTCAGCCCCATGAAAAAAGGTGCATGGCTGGCTGCTGTGTATCCCATCAATGACCCGGCGATGATCTGAAAACGCACGGTCAGTCGGCACTAAGACATTGCAGATGCTGAAACGATATACTCACTTGAGGGCGGAAGACCTGGCGAAAAAGGATGGGATGAAGACTCCCCGGTATTTTCAGGCAATGCGGCTGCGCCCGGACAGGGCGGCCATTGATATGGAATGGATACGAAGGGCTATTGAGCATCCCGACCGTGAAACCACGCAAGACGATGGCCGCATACGCCCGTACAAAGCCATACCAGAGGCAGGTGGCAAGTTTCTTCGGGTAATCCTGTTGGAGGATGGAGAAACAGTACACAACGCTTTTTTCGATAGGGGATTCCAGCCATGAAAATCCAGTATTTTCAGGACACCGACACACTGTATATCGAGTTGCGCGCGTGCGACGTGGGCGAAACCAGAGACTTTGACGAAAACACCCTGATCGATATGGATG
>DAHVSZ010000205.1 GCA_027328625.1 Candidatus Paracaedibacteraceae bacterium
TTGAAAGGTGAGCATCAAGATTAGAACAGTCTTTAGAAAATTTTCTTAGGAACTGAATATCGGAAATACTGAAAGGATGAGCTCCATTTGCACATGAACAGAGTGGAAGATGAGTCATAACCATCAAATGTGAAGGAAGGTCACAAATACTTGGTGGAACATCAGAGTTAGTTAGTGGATTGATTATTAATGCTCCAACTAGTCCATTCATTACTTGAAGTGCACTATTTCCGTGTCGATGTGCATGATACCAATGTGTTCCTGAGAGATGGTCTTTGGGAATTTGATACACATATGTTTTATTTTTTCCAGGCGGAATATCGAGAATTACATTATCTTGACGAGGATCAACATGTAAACCATGTGTGTGTAGATTAGTGTGATTCGGATGATACATTTTGTTCACAGCATGCTCTGGATCAAGAATAGCTCGTGAGTCATCTTCAAGATTATTTTTAATAGTCACATTTAATATATCACCTGGTAGAACAACTAATGTTGGTCCAGGGTACATACATGTACCCTTCAAACAATACCCGCGAACATTTAAAGAAAACATTGATGCATTAACACGATGCATTGAAACGTCCAACGTTATATTTAATTCACCATTAGAGGATTCTACTCTCATAGGTTCCTTAAAAACAGGTCCAGAAGCTATGTGCCTTGTCCCACAAGAGTCAGTAGTACTTACAGGACAATCAAGAACTCTTGGCATGTCTTCAAAACACTCTTTTGTACTTGATAAGTTATGATAAGTATTGCCTACCTCCTGAACATCTTGTCCTAAGAATGTATGATCATTTTGGACTTCTCCTGAAATTTGAAATGTATCTGACATTTTTTCCTCTCTTTATTGAATCTCTCAGTTGATTAAATAGTTTTTAAATATTAAATTATATAGGCTAGCTCCATAAAATATCACATGCTCTGATATTGATAATTGAGATACTGCATTTAAAGCAAATTGAAGTTTCATAAATTTATTTTTACTAAAGGCTTATAGTGAACTAACTTAGATTAGGGATTTGAAAAGAAAGAAACAATGGCATCATGCATTTTATCAAACTCAAGAATATGACTTTTTATCCATCTTTTCATATTGGCCC
>DAHVSZ010000206.1 GCA_027328625.1 Candidatus Paracaedibacteraceae bacterium
GGGAACCCGGGCAGCGATCAATATGACCGGCGGCGAGGCGGAACTGGATCTTTCAGCCATGCCGGCGGTGGTCTTCACGGATCCGCAGGTGGCCACGGCAGGCTACAGCGAAGCGAAAACCCGGCAACAAGGGATCGAGACAGAGAGCCGTACCCTCACCCTCGACAACGTGCCCAGAGCCCTGGCCAACTTCGATACCCGTGGCTTCATCAAGCTGGTGGCCGAAGCCGGTACGGGACGGCTGCTTGGCGTGCAGGCGGTCGCTCCGGAGGCGGGCGAACTGATACAGTCGGCTGCACTAGCGATCCGCAACCATATGACCGTGCAGGAACTGGCCGATCAATTGTTCCCGTACCTAACGATGGTCGAGGGGCTGAAACTCGCGGCACAGACTTTCAATAAAGATGTGAAGCAGTTGTCTTGCTGCGCTGGTTAGATACACGAACCCAATGTTTAATCGACTTGGTTGATGGGCACTTTTGGAGCCGTTTCCGGCCCTGATTCTGTCCATCAACTCGTCGATCTTTCTATGTCTAGTAAACGTCACCAACGTGTGATGCGCACTGACCACTAATTTCTGGACGTCCGGTTACGCTGCCCTGCCGCCGTTGAGCCCTGATGGTCGGCAGCAGCTGTTTTTCTGACCTTGATTGCCAGATTCGCATATGGCGGTGGGGAAGGACAAATATCGCATCCATCTTGACAGATTCAAGACGGATCGTTACTGAATTTTACATTTTAAGCCCGAAAGGCGGTTGGGCGTTCGTTACCCAGAAGACGCGACGTGCTTTCAGAAGCCTTCGTCAGAACTCTTTACCATAGGCTCGTGGCTCATGTGTTTCCGCACTTCGCGCCGCAGACGCTAAGGATTGTCAGTCGTTGATGGCATTTGGCAGGTCCTGAGTCCTGTTTGAGCTAAAGTAGCCCCAGTACTGCTGCCCGCAATGTGGCCTCGGTTTTGTTGGCGGCATTCAGTTTTGCCATAGCATTCCGAAGATGGAAGTTGACGGTGCGTTCGGAAATTCGTAGCACCTCGGCGACTTGTTGCGCAGTCTTGCCGTCGCCACTCCAGCGCAGGATGTCGGCTTCGCGCGGGG
>DAHVSZ010000207.1 GCA_027328625.1 Candidatus Paracaedibacteraceae bacterium
GTCACTTCGGGAACCGAAGTTCCCTCGTACTCAGTTCTCGGGGATAGCGACCCTCCGGATTTTCCAGGAGGATCCCCCTACGGCCTTGAACGGCACTGCTGCCGCTGACCTAGCCTTCTCCGTCACCCCATCGCAGTGGCCGCCGGTGCAGGAATGTTGACCTGCTTTCCATCGACTACACCTTTCGGTCTCGCCTTAGGAACCGACTCACCCTCAGCCGATTAACGTAGCTCAGGAAACCTTGGGTTTTCGGCGAGCGGGTTTTTCACCCGCTTTAACGTTACTCATGTCAGCATTCGCACTTCTCATACCTCCAGCATGCCTCGCGACATACCTTCGCAGGCGTAGAGAACGCTCCCCTACCGCGTGACGGTCCGAAGACCACCACACCCATAGCTTCGGTACTCGGCTTAGCCCCGTTATATCTTCCGCGCGAGCCGACTTGACCAGTGAGCTATTACGCTTTCTTTAAAGGATGGCTGCTTCTAAGCCAACCTCCTGGCTGTCTATGCCTTCTCACATCGTTTACCACTTAGCCGAAATTTTGGGACCTTAGCTGATGGTCTGGGTTTTTTCCCTTTTCACGACGGACGTTAGCACCCGCCGTGTGTCTCCCGAGCTGCACTTCGGGGTATTCGGAGTTTGCATGGAGTCGGTAGGCCGAGGTGGCCCCCTTCTCCAAACAGTGCTCTACCCCCCCGAGTGATCGCTCGAGGCGCTACCTAAATAGCTTTCGGGGAGAACCAGCTATCGCCAGCCTTGATTAGCCTTTCACTCCTATCCACACCTCATCGACGCACTATTGCAACAGTGGTTCGTTCGGACCTCCAGCCAGTGTTACCTGGCCTTCATCCTGGACATGGATAGATCGACTGGCTTCGGGTCTATTCCCAGCGACTGATCGCCCATTTGAGACTCGGTTTCCCTACGGCTCCCCTATGCGGTTAGCCTCGCCACTGAAAATAACTCGCTGACCCATTATACAAAAGGTACGCCGTCACCCCTTGCGGGGCTCCGACTGCTTGTACGCATACGGTTTCAGGTTCTATTTCACTCCCCTCAACGGGGTTCTTTTCGCCTTTCCCTCACGGTACTGG
>DAHVSZ010000208.1:0-584 GCA_027328625.1 Candidatus Paracaedibacteraceae bacterium
CGTAACTATAACGGTCCTAAGGTAGCGAAATTCCTTGTCGGGTAAGTTCCGACCTGCACGAATGGCGTAATGATGGCCACACTGTCTCCACCCGAGACTCAGCGAAGTTGAAGTCGCTGTGAAGATACAGCGTTCCCGTGGCAAGACGGAAAGACCCCGTGCACCTTTACTACAACCTAGCATGGGACCTTGAGATGATTTGTGTAGGATAGGTGGGAGGCTGTGAAACCGGGACGCTAGTTCTGGTGGAGCCGTCCTTGAAATACCACCCTGGTGATCTTGGGGTTCTAACCTCGGTCCGTGATCCGGATCAGGGACAGTGTTTGGTGGGTAGTTTGACTGGGGCGGTCTCCTCCCAAAGAGTAACGGAGGAGCACGAAGGTACCCTCAGCGCGGTCGGAAATCGCGCAGTGAGTGCAAAGGCACAAGGGTGCTTGACTGCGAGACAGACAAGTCGAGCAGGTGCGAAAGCAGGTCTTAGTGATCCGGTGGTTCTGTATGGAAGGGCCATCGCTCAACGGATAAAAGGTACGCCGGGGATAACAGGCTGATTCCCCCCAAGAGTTCACATCGACGGGGGAGTT
>DAHVSZ010000208.1:592-1075 GCA_027328625.1 Candidatus Paracaedibacteraceae bacterium
GTGGTACGCGAGCTGGGTTTAGAACGTCGTGAGACAGTTCGGTCCCTATCTGCCGTGGGCGCTGGAGAATTGAGGGGGGCTGCTCCTAGTACGAGAGGACCGGAGTGGACGCATCACTGGTGTTCCGGTTGTTCTGCCAAGGGCATTGCCGGGTAGCTATGTACGGTCGGGATAACCGCTGAAAGCATCTAAGCGGGAAGCCCATCCTAAGATGAGATCTCCCGGGGCTTAAGCCCCCTGAAGGGCCGTGGAAGACTACCACGTTGATAGGCTCCCTGTGGAAGCGCAGTAATGCGTGCAGCTAAGGAGTACTAATCGCCCGTGTGGCTTGACCATATATCACCCAAGCATCCAGTTTAAAGAAGCCTTCCCTTCAGCAACACCCTGAGCGCACGCCAGCACCCGTGCTCAGGATCAGACCAGTTTAACAGTTTAACCTTGTCTGGCGGCCATAGCGCAGTGGAACCACCCCTTCCCATCTCG
>DAHVSZ010000209.1 GCA_027328625.1 Candidatus Paracaedibacteraceae bacterium
CAAAATATTCATCGCTGTTTTGCGGCCCTGCGCGCCGCCATTCCCGAACCCAAAACCGAGCTGATCTACGACTCCCCCTTTCAGCTTCTGGTCGCCGTGGTGCTCTCCGCGCAAAGTACGGACAAAGCCGTCAACGCCTGCACCCGGGTCCTTTTTGCGGTGGCACCGACTCCCGAGGCGATGGTGACCCTCGGTGAAGACGGCATCAAGGCCCACATCCATCGTCTGGGACTGTTCAACGCCAAGGCCCGGCATGTGCATGCCCTGGCCCGGCAACTGCTGGCCCTGCATGATGGCGAGGTGCCCGCAGACCGGAAGGCGCTGGAAGCGCTCCCCGGCGTCGGCCGTAAAACCGCCAATGTCGTCCTCAATACCGAGTTCGGGCAACCCACCATTGCGGTGGATACCCACATCTTCCGGGTCGGCAACCGGACCGGCATCGCCCCCGGCAAGACACCCCTGGCCGTGGAACAGGCCCTGCTCGCGGCGGTGCCCGCCGAATACCGGCAGGACGCCCACCATCTCCTGATTCTCCATGGCCGCTATACCTGCACAGCCAGGCGGCCGCACTGCGGCCACTGCCCGATTTTTCAGTGCTGCGAATGGCCGGACAAGCATCGGTGGGCAGCGAAGTCACCTCCTGGCGGCGCTTAAAGACCGGACAGACTCCGCCACCGAGGCGAGCACATCATCCCATACACCCGCCCTGGCCTGCCGGAACAGACGCATGCCCGGATACCAGGGGGTGTCGTCCCGGTCCAGCAACCAGCGCCAGTCCGGCGAATTCGGCGACAGCAGATAGGTGTTGACGCCCAGGGCGCCGGCCAGATGCGCCACCGAGGTGTCCACTGAAATCAGCAAATCGAGTTGCTGGAGGATGGCGCCACTGTCGGCAAAGTCCTGAACCTGGTCGCCAAACGGGGTGACGGCAAAAGAAACCTCCTGTAGTTGCCGTTCACCATGGCCCTTTTGCAGCGACAGCAGACTGACTCCCGGAATCTCCGCCAGGGGCGCCAGCGCCGCCAACGGCAGTGACCGGCTTTCGTCATTTTT
>DAHVSZ010000020.1 GCA_027328625.1 Candidatus Paracaedibacteraceae bacterium
AGTTTAGTTAAAATGAATTCAAGATGTGTAGATACCTATGCGATAGAGGACATGGTAATCCAGTAAAACTGCTAATTCTGGATTGCTTCGTCGGGACTACGTCCCTTCTCGAGGTGACGTGAAATGGCTGTTTTTCTAGGTTCCAAAATTCTGTCGGGTGGTAAGGGGGGGGTGAGAGGGAAAACTTGCACACTGTGTTCTTATAGCAATTTTATATAAGCCTAGCTATATTGAGTATGATCTCACTTCTAAAAATTAATAAATACCATTTAAAATCTTATGCAAAGACCACCCAACGTAGACTTTTTCATCATCGCTGGTCCAACGGCTAGTGGTAAATCTCATCTTGCAATCGAATTAGCTAAAGTTTGGGATGGTGAAATCATTAATGCGGATAGCATGCAGGTTTATAAAGACCTTTCGATACTCACAGCACGTCCTCAACCTCATGAAGAGATCGTCCCTCATCATTTGTATGGTGTTTTAGAACCTCATGAAAGTGGTTCTGCAGCTTGGTGGGTTGAGCAAACTTGTATAACTATTAATGACTGCATGACTCGTGGACGTTTTCCCATTGTTGTTGGAGGAACAGGTTTTTATCTGCATGCTTTAACAACAGGTTTATCGCCTGTTCCAGATATTGATCCAGTCATTCGTGAGCAAGTGAGAAATCTATCTATTGAACATGTAAACGATTTTGCTGATTTTGTTTACAACTTAGATCCACTCACACGTGAACGTATTCGACCAACGGATATACAACGACTTGCGCGTGCTCTTGAAGTTTTTCTGCAAACAGGTATTTCAATCATTATTTGGCATGGAAAAGCTAGACCTCCTCTTTCTTATCACTACAATTACGTTGTCATCGAACCAGAGAGAGATCACCTATACGATGTAATTAACAAGAGATTTCAATTCATGGTTGAAAATGGGGCAATTGAAGAAGTCAAAAAACTGATGCAATTGGGTCTTTCTCCAAATCTTCCCATTATGAGAGCAATAGGTGTGCCAGAGCTTACAGCTTATCTTAAAGGTGATTTGAGCTTAGAAAAAACCATTGAACAAGCTCAAAAAAATACAAGAAGATATGCTAAGCGTCAAATGACATGGTTCAGACATCAGGTTGACAAAAAAATAGTGATTTACAAATCTGATATGGCTACACTAATGAAAGAATTTTAGTAAATAAGGACTTATCAAACATAATGACACCAGCAAAGATACTTTTTCTGTTATGTATTCTTTTATCTGCTGCTGGGATTTTTACATGGACTCAACTACAGTCACCTACCACTAATCCAGAAACATATATAGCAGAAGGGGAACTGCTTCCTCTACCAAGTGATGGTGAGTACGATAAAAGTCTTGCTCAATTAGTTGATTATCAATCTGAACCTGTGTCTCCTTATTTTCATGCTCCCTGCCCTGTTTCTGGAAAAATTAGAAAAGATATTATTTCTCGTTTCCAACTCATTGGATTTGAAAATGAGAGAAATAAACGGCAATGGCAACATATTATTGATACAATGAATGACAAAAGGGATATTGATTCTTTTAAGAAAAATATTCGTGATTTTATTTTGGTTCTTTTAAAAACTCAAACAGAGGGAACCGAACATTTATTTGGTGCAGCGGAAGCAGGGGATCTAGCTGCGTACACACGTGTAGCTATATGTGATGAAGTTGCAATTGCCCATCACCATATTAAAGATGGAATTGATCCCAACATTGGTCAAGATTATTTAGATAATCCCAGTTTAGAAATTAGCAAACAAGATCGTATTTTATTTGAAACTCTTTATCGTTCCTGTCGCATGACCATTTCAAATGCATTCCGTTACACTCCATGCGCACTCACAAGAGTTAGTTTTTACCCAACAGAACAAGATTGGTCTCTTATTTTGTATGCTTTAAAAATAGATAAAAAAAGACCAAATGAAATTGTATGTACCTATAAAGGTCGTAATTAAGAAAATCCTAAAAGAGAGGCAAGAATGGATTGGGATAGATTAAGAGTCTTCCACACAGTTGCAGAAATAAGAAACCTGACACATGCAGGCTATGCATTAAACCTTAGTCAATCAGCAGTGAGCAGACAAATAAGTGCTTTAGAGACAGAACTTTCTATGCCACTTTTTAACCGGCACGCTCGAGGGCTCGTGCTCACAGCTGAGGGGGAGCTTCTTTTTAAAACCACACGTAGTATTTTTGCCCAATTAAATGCAACAACTGCACAGCTCGCAGAAAGTACAAATAGTCTAAAAGGCACATTGAAAGTATCAACCAGCGTGGCTTTGGGATCAGTTTGGCTTGCACCTCGTCTTCCGCGATTTTTTAAAAAATGCCCAGATCTTAATCTTCAGCTTCTTTTAACAGATGAAGAAGTTGATTTTACAATGCGTGAAGCTGATATAGCGATTCGCTTTGGTAAAGGTGAAATTGATAAGAGTTTAGTTCAAGAGCCTTTGTTTCAATATCATTTACGCATCTATGGTAGTTCTCAGTATTTTGAAACTTTTGGAATTCCTAAAACCCCCGAAGATATGGATCATCATCGGTTGATTGTTTTTGGGACACACTCTATTGCACCTGTTGAAAACGTCAACTGGATTTTAAGACTTGGCGCTAAAACAGGTGTTATAAGACAACCATTCTTAATGTTGAATAATGCGTATGGAATTCTACAAAGTGTTAAGAATGGTCTTGGTATTGCAAGTTTGGCTGACTTTATCGCTCATGACCACAGTGAGCTAATCCCGATTTTGCCAAAACTTAAATATCCGCAGATTGAAGCTTATCTTGTTTACCCTAAACAGCTCGCAGATTCAAAGCGCATAGAAGCTTTTCGAGAGTTTTTAAGAAAAGAGCTTCATCTGAAAGAACAAGGAACAAAGTAATAACCTCAGGAAACAGTTGTCGGTTTTCTTTATTTTGTTTAACATATGAATAATTTTTTTGGTTGGATTAACTTTTAATATTATGTTGCAGTCACTTAGAGATCAGTCTGGTAAATGGTTTGTTAAAATTCTTTTTGTTGCGATTATCGCCAGTTTTGCGATTTGGGGAGTCGGGGATGTTATTCGAGGTTATAGCGCCTTGCGCCCTATTGCTAAAGTTGGTACGTATTCCATTTCTTATGATGAATTTGCACACGCACTTCAACAAAAAATTACTCAATTACAGCAAGCAACAAAGGGGCGCATAAGTTCGGAACAACTTAAACAAATGGGTGTTCAAACTCATGTTCTGGATAAATTAATTAACCAAGCAATCTTAGAACAAGAACTCATTCGTTCTCATCTGAGCGTCTCAGATACACTTGTTCGTCACCAAATTCATAACGTTCCTCAATTTCAACTCAACGGTTCGTTTGACAGACGCTTATTTGAAGACTTGTTGCGTCACAATAACATAAGCGAAAAAAAGTTTATTGAAGATATTAGGCAATCCCTTTTAACCCAGCAGTTAATTAATCCACTTGTTAAAAGAATACGTTTGCCAAAAACGTATAGAGAAACTATTTTTCAAGCTTTAAATGAAGATCATGTCTTTACAATTGTGTTTGTTCCAAGCAGTAAGATCAAACTTAAAACAACTGCATCAGAAGAAGATTTACAGACAAGTTACAATCAAAACAAAGAACAATACGCAGTTCAAGAATTTAGAAAGATTACCCTAGTTCTTTTAGATAACAAGGCCTTAATGGAGGGTATTCCTGTAACAGAAGAAGAATTAAAAGAAGAATTTGAGAAGCGTACTTCCAATTACAGAATTCCTGAAAAACGTTCAGTTAAGAGTTTAACTTATCCAACAAAAGTGCTAGCTGAAGATGCGTTAGGCCGTCTTCAAAAGGGTCGTCCGATGCCCGCTGTCGTTCGCGATGTTAAAGGTGGTAATTTTTCTGATCAAGGCACCATTACAAAAGATCAGCTTCCAGAGCTTATAGCTGATACTGTCTTTAGCCTTGAAGCTGGCCAAAATTCAACAATTATTGAAACGCAGTTTGGATTTTCTATTTATCAAGTTGATAAGATCGAACCTGCGTACGTACAGTCTTTATCAGAAGTACGTAAACAATTAGAAGAAGAAATTCGTCTCCAGAAAGCTGAAGACCATATCCATCAAATAAAAAATAAGATTGAAGACTCTTTAGCTGCAGGCTCCAAATTAAGTGATGTAGCAAAAGAACATAATCTTGTTGTTGAAACAGTCCCTGATTTGAGCATTAATGGGCTTGATGAAAATAATAAACCAGTACTAGAAACTCTTGATCCAGAAGCAAAAAAATTAATTGTCGAACAAGCATTCAATCTTAATGAAGGATTAGAAAGTCCAATTATAGATGCTAATAGTAATTTGTCTTTTATTGTTCGTGTCGAAAAAATAATTCCAGCTTACGTTCCTGAATTTACAGAAGTTAAAGATAAAGTTCGAGAGAAATGGATAAACGAGAACAAGAAAAAAGAAGCAGCTGAAACTGCTTATAAAATTGTACAAGAAGCAAAGAGTCTTAGTGATTTAACACGTCTTGCCAATCAATATAAACTAACTCTTTCATCGAATCACAGCATTAACCGTATTGATGCGGAGAAGCAGTCAGAACCTGATTCTAAGGCAAATAAAAAAGAAGAACAAAAAGATGAGTCAATTAAAGATATGTTATCGCCAGAACTTATGGCAAAAGCGTTTCATCTGGGTACAGAACAAGCAACATTCGGAGCTGTACTAGACGGATTTGCAGTTGTAATGTTACAAAAAATAGCTCCATTTATGCCAGATAGCAAAAAGCTAGAAACATTTGATAAAATCATCGATCAAATGATGGAAAAAGATTTAACAACGCTTTTAATTGATAGCTTCCGTTTGAATCACCCTGTCTCCATTAATCAGGATACTCTTGACCACGTTATGAAACAGGATTAGTTGGTTTTTAGATCCTCGGATTTATTCCAAGGATCTCTGGATTTTAATTCAAACATCCACATCATGCGCAAATTTGGCGTTTTCTTGGATAAATTGAAAACGTGCTTCAGGATTTTTACCCATAAGCCTGTTCACGAAATCAGCAGGACTTTCTTCTAAATTTAGATTGAGAGCAACTTTTAGCAACGTGCGCTTTATTGGATCCATAGTTGTGTTACGCAGCTGTTCAACGGGCATTTCACCGAGCCCTTTAAAACGACTGATATCAACTTTGGTAGCTTTACCAAATGCTGTTTTTAACAATTTGTCTTTTTCAGCATCATCTCTTGCATATAGAGTTTGTTGACTATGACTTAAACGATACAAAGGTGGCTGCGCTAAGTAAATATGCCCTTTCTCAATCAAAGGCCGCATCTCTTGAAAAAACAACGTCAACAAAAGTGACGCAATATGAGCTCCATCCACATCAGCATCCGTCATGATAATAATACGAGAATAGCGAAGTTTCGTTGGGTTACAATCTCGTCCTGACCCACATCCTAGTGCCAAGATAAGATCAGCCACTTCTTGATTGGCTCTCATCTTATCAAGCGAAGCCGTTGCTACGTTTAAGATTTTTCCTTTCAATGGTAAAACAGCTTGGGTTGCGCGACTGCGGGCTTGTTTAGCCGAACCTCCTGCAGAATCTCCTTCAACCAGAAAAATCTCGCATTGATTAGGATCGGTGTTTGTACAATCTGTCAATTTCCCAGGCAGACGTAGTTTTCTAGTAGCACTAGCTCTTGCTACATCTTTTGATTGTTTTTTTCGTAAACGCTCGTCAGCTCGGTTTAAAACGTATTCCAAAACTTGATTTGCCAATTGGGGGTGATCGGCAAGCCAATGGTCAAAATGGTCTTTTATAGCATTCTCGACCAACTTTGTTGCATTCGCTGAAACTAATTTTTCTTTGGTTTGCCCCTGAAATTGGGGCTGCTGAATAAAAGCTGATAAAACAGTAATACCGCCCCCATTCACATCTTCAGCCGTTAAATTAGAAATGCGTTTATTGTTAACGCGTTCCCCATAATCTTTAAAACCTCGCGTTAATGCTTGGCGAATGCCAGATTCATGAGTTCCACCTAAAGGCGTTGGAATTGTATTACAAAAAGAAGTCATCTGACCTTCAAAGTCATCGTCCATACTTGCTGAAATTGGCCAGGTTACTGCCCACTCAACTCGCCCTTGCTGATCCGGAAACGTTGCTTCGCCTGTAAAAAATTCAAAAGATGGTTGTACATCAATACCTTCTTCATTTGTTGATTTTCCCCCAACCAAATCTTGCAAATAGTCTAAAAGTCCTTCGGGATAATGCAAAGTTGCATGTTGGGGAATGCGGCTATCTTTGATAAGGCTTGGATCACACCACCATTCAATTTCTGCTCCTTTAAAAAGATAAGCTTTTGATCTTGCCATTTGAAAAAGAGTTGCTGGCTTGAATTGTGCGTCCTCAAAAATCTCAGGATCTGGATGAAAACGCATCGATGTGCCTTTTTTGCGTGTTGATTGTTCATCCATGATTAAAGGTGTCTGACTATGACCTCGGCTATAAGTTTGCCGCCAGCATTGTTTTTGTCGGCTAATCTCAACTTCTAATAAATCAGACAATGCATTGACAACCGATATACCAACACCATGCAAACCACCGGAGGTACTATACACCTTTGAATCGAACTTACCACCGGAGTGGAGAGTTGTTAAAATAACCTCTAAAGCTGATAAATGAGGGAATTTTGGATGAGGATCGACGGGGATACCTCTCCCATTATCACTAATTGTGAGAATATTATTGGCTTCAAGTCGAATTTCAATTTTTGTGGCAAATCCTGCAACAACTTCATCCATAGCGTTATCAAGAACTTCGGCAGCTAAATGGTGGAGAGCTTTTTCATCTGTTCCACCTATATACATCCCAGGACGCTTTCGAACAGGTTCAAGTCCTTCTAAAACTTCTATGTCTTTTGCTGTGTATTCGGCTTTTATTGCGGTAGATCTGGTTTGATTTTTTTGAAATAAAGTCGACACGTTTTTTTCCAATTTTTAAGAATTTTCTTTCAACAACAAAATGAAGCAGTCCTCATAGTACCTCAATTCTTTAGTAAAACTCAACAATGCTTACCGTCTGTTAACGGAATCTTAAAAGTTCAGCTCTAATTTTATAAACAAACTGTATAAACGTGAGACCTTCTATAAATGCGCATCAATCTTTTCTTAAAGATCAATTTTACCATTTTCTTAATGATCTTTAGTCATTTAGAGATCGCAAACAGTGTTGAGCAAGACGCAGATGGTTTCGTTCTAGTAAGCCGAAAAAGAAGTGTTTCTGCTCCTGTTAAGCTTGAAGAACCCTTGTTACCAGATATCATGGTAACATCAAAAGATGATAACATACGAGAATGTCAGAAAAAGGCTAGAGATTTTGCAAAGGGAATCAAAACTTTATCTATTTTGAATACCGTTTTAGAAACCCATGGAGAATCATCTGCTAGTGATTTTATAAATTATGCAAATAGTCTTCGTCATATCCCTTTAGAAACCGGTAAACTTACTGATCCTCGTGATCTTCCAATAAAAGCTTCCTTACTTATTTATGATAAAATTTTGGTGAAAAAAATTTCACCACGCCAAAGATTTCTATGTCATTTAGGAAAGGCTAAAATTAGCAGTCGTTATGCTGAAAATGGCGATTTAGAAGAAGAACAAAGAAGAAAAGCATTAAAATTTGCTTATTCGCAAGCTTTACTTGCTCAAACAGAACAGCCAGAAGACCCAATTTTTCCAGGCTTTATAAATATGCTAGAAGAAAAGCTTTCTTTGCCACCAAGAAAATCTAAATTTACTCTTGCTGATTTTATCGTAAGAACAGGACAACATTAAAAAGGAACGTACGCCAGTAAACAACTAGCCAATAAGTCGATCTTCTTCTTTTTTGGTGCTGATAAAGATTGTGCCAGTTGCAGCTAATTCTTTAGCTGTATTGAGAATTGCAGCTTGTGCATCTTCTACATCACGTACTCGAACCATGCCCATATTCGTCATTTCTTCTTGCATCAACTTACCAGCTCGTTCTGACATATTAGAAAAGATATAAGTCTGCATTTCATCGGATGCCCCCTTTAGTGCTAAACTTAATTTCTGCCTATCAACTGAACGCAGCAAAGTTTGGATACTATTATTATCTAATGTAATAAGGTCTTCAAAAGTAAACATTAAAGATCGAATCTTTTTTGCTGAATCTTGGCTTTCTTCTTCAATTCTCTCTAAATAGTTTGTTTCAGTTTCTCTGTCAAAATGATTGAATATTTCAGCAACTAATTCATGATTATCACGTCTTGAAGATCTTGCAAAGTTATTCGTAAACTCAGCTTTAAGCGTTTCTTCAATAACCTCGAGATTTTCTTTTCTAACACGTTCAAGTCTTATCATTCTCATAATAATGTCTTTAGCTATTGGTGCAGCTAAAATACTTAGAACCTTGGCAGCCTTTTCTGGTCGAACACGCGACATAACAACAGCAACAACTTGAGGATGTTCATTTTTAAGAAAATTAGCCAGCATTTCATCATTAACATTGCTAAGTTTTTCCCAAACGGTTCTTCCTTCAGGGCCACGCAATTCTTCCATGATTTGCTCGGCCTTATCACGATTAAGAACTTTAGCAAGTAAACGTTCTGTACTTTCAAGAGAGCCTACAAGAGAATTTGTCGATGAAATTTCATTAACAAAATCCATAAACACACGCTGAACAGCCCGAGGTTTTACAGCCCCCAAACTTGTCATTGTGTGAGATAATACCTTTATTTCCTCTTCATCTAACTTATCAAAGATAAGCGATGTCTGTTCTTCAGGTAAAGACAGAATCATAATTGCAGCTTTTTCTACGCCACTTAATCGAAACTTTTCATTATCAATTGACATTAATTGTCCAAATCTTAAAGGTATCTGCCCACAGTATCTGTTTTATATTAGCCAAAAGAAAATTAAAAAATGGTAAAGATGATTGGTATTCTCACTTGTCTTATATATGAAAACTCTTTAATCCATAGATAACTGATCAATGAAAAACGCTTATCCTATTATGTTTGGTAAAATTATTATGACATTGTTCACAATTGCTCTGTCTTTAACTGAAATGTGCTTAGGGTCAACAAAAGCTCCTGAAATGCTAAGCCATAATCAATCACAAGAAAAGGTATCAGAAAGAATAGTTTCTATAACAGAACGCCTTAAAGCAACTGATCCAGCATCATTAGCATTGCCCTTAGATGAAACATTAAAAATTCTTGACGAAATGGTAAAATGCAATGGTTTAGGCCATTGGCTATTAATGCATCAGGGTTTAAATGGATTTTGGACAGCCGAAGCTATTCTGCGTAATGGAGGTGAGGAACCAAGTGATATAGCCAGATGGATAGCCAACAGTGCGCCAATATTTTGTGCTACTCGTGAACGTTTTGAAATTTTCAAAAAAGCTTTGCAAAAACGTATAAATGCAGGAGATAAAATCTTTATTTCTGTTCCATGCGGAACGATGGAAGAATTATTAACCCTTGATGCACACGATAAACAAAATGTGCGTTTTATTGGTATTGATCTCGATTCTCTTGCCGATTCATGGATAAAAGAAGCCTCAACCAGATACTCAAAGACTTCATCCTGTCACAAGGAATCTCACCAAGGAGATGCTTTTGCTCTTTCTCGCTTTGTAAAGGACGCAGATGTGCTTGTAAGTAATGGGTTAAATTTCTACATAAAAGATGATGCAGAAGTTATCAAGCTTTATAAAGCTTTTGCAGATGCCTTAAAAACTGGTGGAATTTTAATTACAAGCCATTTAGCACTCCCTTCCCAAGCAAAACCTTATGATATAGAAGCTGCAAAAAAACAATTAGCTATTGTTAGAGATATTTGTGAAATGCGCTGGCAAATTTTTAGATCAGAAGATTTAGTGAAGGAGCAGCTTGCGGAAGCAGGTTTTGAAGTTCAAGAAGTAATTGGGGATACACAAAATATGTTTCCAACTTATATATGCAAAAAAGTCAGATAATAAATATGACAAATCATAAACAGAATGTTTATAAAAGTTATGACATAATAGCCAATTGGATGGATGAGCATCGTTATAGGGGATTGTTTGAAAAACCCTATTTGGATAATGCTATTTCTTATTTAAAACCAGGTGCCTCTGTATTAGATCTGGGATGTGGGACTGGTGAACCCATAAGGCAATATTTTGTCGATGCGGGCTTTCAAGTTACAGGTGTTGATGGCTCAACTAAAATGCTAGAAATTGCCAAATCACGTTGCCCAAAAATTAAATTCATTTTAGGTGATATGCGCAAATTACAACTCAATGAAAAGTTTAATTGTATTATTGCTTGGCATAGTTTTTTTCATTTATCACAAGATGACCAACGTGCAATGTTTAAGACTTTTACGGATCACTTAAATGATAAAGGAATTTTGTTATTTACCTCAGGAGATAAAGATGGAGAGGTATGGAGTGATAATGGCGGTGAAAATCTTTATCATGCTTCTCTTTCTCCAGGGGAATACAAAGATCTTCTAAAGCAATATAGATTTGAATTGATTGATCATAAAATCTCTGACCCTGAATGTGGAAATGCCACTGTTTGGCTTGCAAGATTAGAGCAGAAATTGGAGGAATAATATGGCATTTTACAAAGGTATCCTCTCTATTCCTATTGGATAGCAACACTAAATTTCATATTAACTAAATATTTCACAAGATACTGTCACCCAAAACTTTAACATAGAGCAGCGGAGAGAGAGAAATTAGCGCTTCGCGTTGCCTTTTGCGGCGCTTCAAGGCCCGAACCCATTTATTAGACTATCTCAGGTTCGAATGACTCTACAGTTATTATTTTCTTAAGAGATTTTGTCTCTTAGGAAAATAATAATGGCGGAGAGAGAGGGATTCGAACCCTCGATACGGATTTAAGTCCGTATAACGGTTTAGCAAACCGCCGCCTTCAGCCGCTCGGCCATCCCTCCGCAATAGTGCTTATATAGTTGTAAACGAGGAAACCTTAGAATGTCAATTGTGATGTAAAAAACTTAATTCTCAGCCACATTAGGTTCTTTTCTACGTACTAGACTATTTAACCAAAAATCTGGAGTCACCCTTGTATCCACCGATTGCCAAGATTTGATCTCTTCAAATTCAGGAACCTGTGCGATTAATTTTTTGATTGAATTTTCTGTTTGATTATTAAAGAACCGTTCACTCCTTATACCTTCTCCATCCCCATACTTATATGACATTAAAAGAATGCCCCCTGGCTTTAAAGCATTACAAAGCCTTCCGAAAATCTGAGGAAGCATTGATGCAGGTAAATGCAATAAAGAAGCATTTGCCCAAATACCATCAAACGCATCCTTCATATCCAAATGTTCGAACGATAAATGAAGAGTTGGTTTGCCAATCAACTGGCTCGATAATTTCACCATTTCAATCGATGAATCCATGGCAACTATTTTGTATCCATTTTCTTGGAAGAATTTTGCATCTCGTCCAGAACCACAACCAGCATCTAAAATTGTTCCTCCAACAGGAATATATGGCAGAAATTCCTTATAAAGATGGGCCATATCAACACTAACAGTTCGATGATAAAACTCATCCGCTTTTTGATTGTAATATGTTTCCGTTGACATGTTCTCTCCAATTTAACTTATTGTAAATCAAGGCCAACTCGCCATCGGCGGCAAAGACATTAATATCGCTTCTGTATTTCCACCTGTTTTAAGACCAAACAAAGTACCACGGTCATACATTAAATTAAATTCAACATAACGGCCGCGTTTTACACATTGTTTTTGTTTATCCTCATCCGTCCAAGGTGTGTTCATACGGCGACGAACAATTTCTGGATAGATCTTTATAAAAGCTTCACCAACAGCTTTGGTAAATACAAAGTCATGATCAAAATCACTGGTGTCCAAGTTATCATAGAAAATCCCTCCTACTCCTCGCGCTTCGCCTCTGTGTGGCAGATAAAAATACTCATCACACCATTGCTTAAAACGTTGATAATCTGTTGGATCATGTAAATCACAAGCTTCTTTAAAAGCTTGGTGAAAATCTTTGGTATCTTCAGCAAACTCAAATGTTGGCGTTAAATCAGCACCTCCGCCAAACCAGCTGCGGGTTGTAACAATATGGCGAGTGTTCATATGCACAGCTGGCACAAATGGATTAAGTGGGTGAATAACAAGTGAAAGGCCACTAGCCCAAAAACGAGGATCTTCGGCTGCTCCTGGAATATGAGCCCTGAATTCCGGAGAAAACTCACCATGGACAGTTGAAACATTCACACCAGCCTTTTCAAAGACAGCGCCATACATGATTCCCATAGTACCACCACCTCCATCACGCGAGTTAACGTCATCTCTTTGCCACGATTTAAATTGAAAATGACCAGGTAACAAACTCGGGTGCTCAAACTCTTGCTCTATCTCTTCTAAAGCTTTACAAATCCGCTTTTGAAGATTGGTAAACCACTCAGATAAAGTTTGTTTTTGCTCCAAAGTTGTCATAATAATCTAAGCCTCTTACTTGTCGAATTGCTTCTCCAAGTACAATAGAGGCTGCAAGTGCAACATTCAAGGACCGACGTTCAGATAACATCGAAATTTTCACTTGATGATCTGTTGCTTTAAAGACTGTATCTGGAACACCGTCGCTTTCACGACCAACCATCAGAATGTCAGAGGGTTGGAATTCAAAGTCTAAGTAATCTGTAGAAGCTTTGGTATCCAATAAAATAAGACGCGCTGGTTTTATTTGTTGTTGGAATACCTCCCAAGAAGCATGTCGAGTTACATTAGCAAGCTCCATATAGTCCATCCCTGCCCTTTTAAGCCTGGCGTCATCCCAAATGTAACCACAAGGTTCAATGACATCAATGCCAATACCCATACAAGCTCCAAGGCGTATCAGGGTGCCAGTATTTTGAGGGATTTCAGGTTGGTATAAGGCTAGGCGCATGGATCAATTTGCCACCCACCTTGGAAATACGCCTTTTGGTTCAGGCAATGGTGTGCCTGGCATTAAAGATTGCTCAAGCGCATCAAAAGTTCTATCCTCAACAGCAAACTGATCCAAGATCTGCGAACTTGCAATTGGCAAGATAGGTTGCGTTAATAAAGCAAGTTTACGGATAGTTTCTGCTAACACATACAAAATTGTTTTCATTCTAGCTTGATCTGTTGTTTTCAAGCCCCATGGTTTTTGTTCATCAACATATTGATTAGCCTTAAAAATGACTTGCCAAATATGTTCAGCATATTTATGGAAAGCAAAATGCTCCATGTCTTTTTCTAAAATCTCGGGCAAAACTTCTGCTTCATTTAATAAGGTTTTATCTTCTGATGTAAACTTGCCATGTTCTGGAACTTTACCTTCACATTGCTTATAGATAAAAGACAAAACACGCTGTACCAAATTTCCGTAAGCATTAGCCAAATCACTGTTATAGCGATTAATCATAGACTGCAGAGAAAAATCACCATCTTGTCCAAAGGAAACTTCACGCAATAAAAAATAACGTACTGCGTCCTGTCCAAAAGTTTCCATTAACTCAATAGGATCAATTGTATTTCCCAAAGATTTTGAAATTTTAACACCTTCATTTGTCCACCAACCATGGGCAAAAACTTTTTTAGGAGGCTCCAAACCTGCTGCCATTAAAAATGCCGGCCAGTAAACAGCATGAAAACGTAAAATATCCTTACCAACCACATGCACAGATTCTGGCCAGAACTTTTTAAAATCATCAGAGCCTATATCAGGATAACCAAGAGCTGTAATATAATTGGTTAACGCATCTAGCCAAACATACATCACATGATCAGGGTCATTTGGCACAGGCACGCCCCATTTAAAGCTGGTACGTGATACAGATAAATCATGAAGACCACCTTTAACAAAGCTGATGACTTCGTTTCGACGGCTTTCTGGCTGGATAAAATCTGGGTTCTTTTCATAAAAATCTAAAAGTTTATCACCCCAAGCAGAAAGCTTAAAGAAATAACTCGGTTCTTCCACCCATTCAACAGGAGCGCCCGTTGGAGCTTTGCCATCTACAAGTTCACTCATCGCATAAAAAGCTTCATCCCTCGTTGAATACCAACCCGCATAACTGCCAAGATAAATTTGCCCATTATCGATGAGTTTTTTCCATAAAGCTTGTGCAGCCTGTTTATGCCGCGGTTCGGTTGTGCGGATAAAATCATCATTTGTGACTTTCATTTCTTTAGCCAAATGAACAAACGTTTGAGAGACTTTATTAACAAAGGCTTGCGGTTCCATGCCCCCATCTCTGGCAGCTTTTTCAACCTTTTGACCATGTTCATCAGTACCTGTTAAAAACTTCACATCATACCCAGACAACCTCTTATAGCGTGCCATCGTATCACATGCCAACGTTGTATAGGCATGCCCTATATGAGGAGCATCATTGACATAATAAATAGGCGTTGTGATGTAAAAGGTTTTCTTGGTGGTCATAATGAATGCTCTTTAATTTAATTAACTGCCGTCATCCCCGAGAGGCTCAAAGAGCCGAGTCGGGGATCCAGGAAAAAACACATGGATTCCCGCCAAAGCTGTGAATGACAATTTAGTAGATATTAGGGTTTTCAATGATCAAAAAGCAAGAAAGCATTAGTTGGTTTTTGTCTAAGTGTGTTGTTTTTGCAGAAGCCAAAAATAAACTCAGTTTTTCATAGACCTTGACCCAATACTCCTGTTCGGATGTCACCTTTAGCGTTGTTTGGTATACCCATTGTTCAATAAGCCATAAAAAACATTTATATTGATCAGGTTTTTTAGAAACTTCTTCTAAGAATTTTTGAGTACTGGAAAGCTGGCCTCCTTTAGCTTGCACTATCGCTTGTTCTGCTTTATTTAAAAACTCCATGCCCCCAACAGCAATTAACAAACGATAAAGACCTAAACTTCCTTTTACATAAGGTAACAACTCTTTTTCAACATCTTTCTCTTGAAGCGTTTCAAAATCCTCTGGACTTAACGGTTTGCAGTGTAGTTTTTGGCACCTTGAGCGAATAGTTGGCAACACTTTCCCTAAAGAATGACACACTAATAATATGAGTGTCTTTAAAGGTGGTTCTTCCAAAATTTTTAAAAGTGCATTTGAAGCCGAGCGATTTAACTCATCCACAGCATCAATAATCACAACCCGCCAACCAGGAATAGCTGGTGATTGATGAAGAAAATCAAGAACTTTCCGAGATTCACTTACTGAAATTTCCTTTGCCTCCTCACCTTCTTCATTAATTGAACGTTCAATTGTTAAAAGATTAGGATATGAACCAACGGCTATTTGACGAGAGACCATTAAAGGAGACATTCCTTGAGGGTTTTGCGGGCTCATTGATAAAACTTCCCGTGCAAATTGGTAGGCAAGAGTCGCTTTGCCAATCCCTTGCTGCCCAATAAGAAGCCAACAAGGAGCTATTGTTTCTTGTACATATAAATTTCTCAAAGTGCTCAAAACTTCTTGATGACCAAGGACTTTTTCAGTGAGTCGTGGATGAAAAGGTGACTGATTCATTATTTTTTCCTAAAAATGGTGTTTTTTACTATTTTTTAAACTATTCACCCCATATAATTAGTAGTGTTAAATAGTCCGTTGCACTGAACGTTAAATCCAGACTTCATTTGCCTGCGGCACGATAATGTTATTAAGGAGCTTTTATGAACAAGAAATTATACGTCAGCAATTTAGCCTTTTCAATGGATGATGATGCATTGCAAAGCATTTTTGCTGAGGTTGGATCAGTCGTTTCCGCAAAGATTATTACTGATCATAGGTCTGGCCGCAGCAAAGGATTCGGTTTTGTGGAGATGTCCACAGAAGATGAAGCACAAACTGCTGTAAGTAAATTAAACGGACATGAGATTATGGGACGCACAATTAGTGTTGCAGAAGCACGTCCTCAAGAAGCTCGTGAACCTCGTGGCAGTGGCGGCGGGTTCCGCAGTGGCCCTCGTAACGGTGGTGGCCAAGACCGTTTTTCAAGAGACCGTCGTTCTTCATACTAATAATTTAGTTATAAGTTAAAACGCTAAGGTTTAAATCTTAGCGTTTTTTTGCGTTTAAAGGATAATTATAATGTCTGAGTCTTTTGTTTTAATGAACTTAATGGCTGCTAAGCTTTGTCACGATTTAGCAACTCCTTTAGGAGCCTTAGGTTTGGGCCTTGAGATGGCATTAGAAAATGTTGATGAAAAGATAATTGACAAAGACACACAAGAACTTCTTTTAAATAGTAGCAACACAGCCAAGTTAAGATTAAAAGTATATAGAGCTCTTCTTAGCATTGGCCCAGAATCACCCACTTTCTCAGAAATTCAAGAAGCACTTAATCTAATCTGCCAAGAGCAGAAAATAAGATTAAATTGGCATATCAATTCAAGCCTCATTCCTAACGGTTTATTTTGTAGAGTTTTATTAGGCCTAGGCTTTATTGCATCTGAGTCACTCATTCGAGGCGGTATCATCTCTTTGAAACTGCAGCCTGTTGATGAGGATAATATTAATATAGCAATTACCGCTGAAGGTTCTATGGTTCAATTGAGACCAGGCTACGCAGAGACTTTAAATCACGATCAATCCCTTCTTCATCAGACTTCACGTACTATTCTTCCCTACTATATTAGACTTTTGGCAAATCAGTATCATAAGAACATCACTTGTAATGTCAATGATGGAAATAAATTAGAAATAATTACTGCTTAAATATAGCAAAAGCACTATAAAGTGATTATTATTAGCTTCCCTATTCAAGTTTCCCTATGGCTTGACCATAGGGTCTATGGATCCTCCGGTCAAGAGGCATGAAAACTAAGGGGTTGTAATCATTCTAATAGTATTTTTGCTATAGTTATCTGGAACATCTCTCAAAAATTTTTCAAATTTTAACTTAGCAACACTTGATAATTTTTAATAAAAAATTAATTTTCTTTATATAGAGTATAAACATACAGGTTAGTTTCCTCTTAGTTAGATTGAACATTTAAACAAAACTAAGGAAATGGGGGATAGCCAATGCGAGACATAGAATATGCACTGGCAGATTATCGTTTAACAACAGCAGAGATTATTTATCATTTGCCTGATCACCCGTTGTTATTGCAAACATATTTATGGCAAGAATTTGATTTACCCCCATCTTTTCCTCGCCTAAAAGAATTTCTTGATTTTTGGCTGCATTCAATCGAAGGTAAACTTCATTCAGTACACGTCGCTCATGCCGGGCCATTAACCCCTAACAAAATCATTACGCCTCTTTTTACCAGTACGCTTCACTAGAATGAAATATAAGTTCTAGCGATAAAAATTCAGCATTTGAGCAAAGAACTTATCTTTATGCACGCCTATTTGTTTATCAACTATATCTTCACGAATCTCTTGTTGAGATATTAGAGCATGGTTATTTTTCAGTGTTTGGTTATCGACTTCAGCAAGTGCAATACCAGTTTGTTTTTTTTCAGGGATCAATTGTTTTAAATCTTTACTAACTTGAGCAAACCCATTTCCACCGAGCAAACCATCAAATGCATAAACAATTGATAAGCTAATACTGGCTATAAGAACCACACAGGCAATTGATTTAACAATATTTTTTAATGTTTCCATATGCCCTCCTTCTTAACCGGTAAAAAATAGATTAAGGGGGAATTATTAACAAAAGGTTAACAACATACGGTTTTTGTTGAAACATTACAAGCAAACTGTAAACAATTCTATTGCATACGCAATGTGCAAGTTCTCTAATTGCATATAAATTTCTATAGATACCTTGCTGCTTTTAAAAAAAAACAGTATCAATTAGAAACATAGAAAATTTTGATTAAGGTATTTTATGAACGTTTGGTTGCTTCTGATATTAGGCTTCTTAAATATTTCTCTAACCTCAGCTTCTGAACCATCTCAAGCTACGCCTCAACCTCAAACCTCATCTCAAGCAATTACACACTCCTCTACATCTCATGGCTTCTCTACCTTCGATCAGCTAAAATACAAAGCAAATTTTACCAATTTTAATTATGTGAATCCCAGCGCGCCGAAGGGTGGGCTGATAAAAATTGCAGCCCTTGGAACATTTGATAGCTTAAATCCTTTTATTATTAAAGGAACATCAGCACAAGGGATGACGCGTTGTTTTGCAACACTTTTAGAACCATCAGGTGATGAGCCAGCAAGTTATTATGGTTACGTCGCTGAATCCATCGAAGTTGCCCCCGATCATTCTTGGGTGATTTTTAATTTAAACCCCAACGCAAAATTCAATAACGAGCAAACTATCACAGCCGATGATGTTATTTTCAGTTTTAATATCTTAAAAGAAAAAGGCAATCCAATATACCGCACCTATTATAAAGCAGTCACAACGGTTGAAAAATTATCTGATCATCAAGTTAAATTTTATTGTCCCAACAACAAAAGTCGTGAAATTCCAGCCATCCTTGGCCAACTCCCTATCCTTTCAAAGACCTATTATGATCATCACGTCTTTGAAGAAACAAGTTTAACGCCGCCCGTATGTAGCGGTCCTTACGAAGTTGCATCTTTTGATCCAGGTCGTTTTATCACTTACAAACGGGTTCAAAATTGGTGGGGAGAGAATCTTCCAACACAAAAAGGACGTCATAATTTTGATTCACTGAAGATCGATTATTATCGCGATTCAAATGCAATGTTTGAAGCCTTTAAAAATGGCCAAGTCGATGTGAGGTTTGAAAATAGTTCTAAACTTTGGGCAACAGGATATAACTTTCCAGCTGTTGACAATGGATATATTAGAAAAGAACTTATAAAACATTCACTCTGTATCCCTGGTGGCCAAGGCTTTTTCTTTAATACGCGTCGAGAAATTTTTTCAGATCGCCGTGTTAGAGAAGCGATAACTGAGATGTTTGACTTTACCTGGGCAAATAAAAATCTCTTTTATGGTATGTATCAACGTTCTCTTAGTTATTTTCCTAACACCTCTTTTGAAGCAAGAGGCTTACCAAGCATTGAAGAAATACATTATCTTAATGAATACAAAAATCAATTACAGCCTGAAGTTCTAACGAAATCATTTTCTTTGCCTGAACATAAAGATGAACAAGAAATCCGCAATTCAAAAAATAAAGCTTTAGCTTTACTTAATGAAGCTGGATGGGAAATCAAAAATCAAAAGCTTGTTAATAAAAAAACAGAACAACCCTTTGTTTTTGAAGCTCTTATTGCAGACCAAGCTTTAGAAAGAATTTTTCTCCATTTTCAAGGATATTTGAAACTCATTGGCATAGAGATGAAAATTCGTCTTGTCGATGTATCAACTTATCAACAACGCATGGATCAATACGACTTTGATATGACGATGGGGCTTAACCCACAAAGCCCAACACCTGGTAATGAGCAACGAGACATGTGGAGCAGTCAAGCCGCCAACACACCTGGCACAAGAAACATAGCTGGCATCAGAGATAAAGTTGTGGATGAACTGATCGAGAAATTAATTGAATCTGAAGACTACAAAACTTTGATATTAAGAACACGTGCTTTGGATCGAGTTTTGCTCTGGGGATACTACATGATCCCTGCCTGGTATAGTGGAAGTTTGCCAATTGTTTATTGGGATAGATTTGGTCGTCCTGAAATGTCTCCTCCTTATGAACCATTTAGCCTTGAGACTTGGTGGTTTGACCCTGATAGAGAAAAGAAATTACCTTCTTATGTACAAAAAATTGATGAGCAAACTATAACAAAACCAACAGAGGTAACTGAAGCACCGGCCCTGCCTTGGTGGAAAAAAGTATGGTTTGAAATCAAGGGACTTTTTGGAAGCAAAAGAGTTTCTTAAAATATTTTGTAAAAGATCTTGTGTATACCCCCAGTGACAAATGGCTGATTTTAAGGTAATAAGGTTGTAACAATTTTCAACTCAGTTCAAATTTAGTAAATTAAAAATTGATTGTACAACCTTTCTTATTCTGAGTGAGTCTCCCCTAATATATGACAAGCTACATTTTTAGACGTTTACTCTTAATGATTCCTACACTTTTTGGGATTATGTTGATTAATTTCGTTATTATCCAAGCAGCTCCAGGTGGCCCCATTCAACAAATTGTTGCTAAATTACGAGGTCAAACATCAGATGTTGATAGTCGTTTAGGAGGCACAGGATCTGATATAGGATCATCAACTTTCAGTAGTGATGCGTTGCATGAAAGCACTTATAGAGGTGCGCAAGGTATTGATCCTGCTTTAATCAAAGAGCTTGAAAAACAATTTGGTTTTGATAAACCCCCTTATGAACGTTTCATAAAAATGATTGGCAACTATATCACTTTTGATTTTGGAAAAAGTTACTTTCGTGATCAAAGCGTTGTTTCTCTTGTGGCTTCGAAACTGCCTGTCTCCATATCGCTTGGATTGTGGACAACGCTTTTAGTTTATTTAATTTCAATTCCTATTGGAATTTCTAAAGCCGTTCGAGACGGCTCTGCTTTTGATATTTGGACAAGTGGTGTTGTTATTGTTGCTTATGCAATCCCAAGTTTTCTATTTGCTCTGTTTTTGATTGTTGTTTTTGCCGGCGGCAGTTTTTGGAATATTTTTCCACTCAGAGGACTAACATCAGATAATTGGCACATGCTTAGTTTCTTTGGAAAGATCGCTGATTACTTTTGGCATTTAACGCTTCCAATCATTGCCATGGTCATGGGTGGATTTGCAAAATTGACCCTTCTTACAAAAAATTCTTTCTTAGAAGAAATTCACAAACAATATGTCACCACAGCCAGAGCCAAAGGTCTGACTGAAAACCGCATTTTGTATGGACATATATTTCGTAATGCCATGTTAATTGTTATTGCTGGTTTCCCAACAGCCTTTATTCATATTTTATTTACTTCATCATTATTAATAGAAGTATTATTCTCACTTGATGGTTTAGGACTTTTAGGATTTGAAGCTGCCATGAGCAGAGATTACCCTGTTATGTTTGGGACACTTTATATGTTTACTTTATTAGGCATGGCTCTCCACTTAATTGGAGATATTATGTACATGATTGTAGATCGCCGTATTGATCTCAGTGCAAGTCGAGGTTAGATATTTTATGAAATTGTCACCCATTACTCAAAGACGGCTGCAACAATTCAAAGCAAACAAGCGTGGCTATTATTCATTTTGGATTTTTTTAGGACTGTTTTTCATTACAATTTTTTCGGAATTTATAGCAAATGATAAGCCACTAATTGTGTCTTACAAAAAAGAATTATATTTTCCAGTTTTTAAAAATTATCCTGAAACAACTTTTGGTGGTACCTTTGAAACAGCTACAAATTACCGCGATTCAGTTGTTCAAGAATTAATCAATAAAGAAGGATGGATGCTATTTCCTCCTATCGCTTTTGGTATTCAGACGGTTAACTATAACCTACCCGTTCCAGCACCTGCTCCTCCATCCAAAGTCAATTGGCTTGGCACAGATGACCAAGGGCGTGATGTTTTAGCACGTCTTATTTATGGTTTTCGAGTATCCATTTTGTTTGGTATTTCTTTGACTTTCTTCTCTGCTTTCATCGGAATTATAGCAGGATCTATTCAAGGTTATTTTGGAGGTCGTATTGATCTTATTTTTCAGAGATTCATTGAAATCTGGAGCGGTTTACCAATTCTTTATCTTTTAATTATTCTATCAAGCATGATTGAGCCAAATTTTTGGTGGCTTTTGGGTATTATGTTGCTATTTAGTTGGATGACTTTGGTTGGAGTAGTCAGAGCTGAGTTCTTCCGTACTCGCACCCTTGAATATGTCAGAGCAGCTGAGGCTTTAGGTGTTCCAACTTTTCGTATAATTCTACGTCACATGCTGCCGAATGCCATGATTGCAACCTTAACTTACATACCATTTATTTTAAATGGTTCTATTACTACCTTAACTTCTCTAGACTTTTTAGGGTTTGGATTACCTCCTGGATCTGCATCATTAGGTGAATTATTAACGCAAGGAAAAAACAATATTCAATCACCTTGGCTTGGACTTACTGGCTTCTTCTCAATTGCTTTTGTCTTAAGCTTATTAATCTTTATTGGCGAAGCCGTTCGGGACGCCTTTGATCCTCGGCAAAATAGATTTATAAGGTAAACAACTATGGATAATGTGATTGAGATTAGAAAAAATTTAGCTGCCGCATATAGGGTTCTTGCTCATATGGGAATGGATAATTTGACTTACACGCACCTTTCTGCACGTGTTCCCGGACAAGATAGCTTTTATATCTACCCATTTGGTTATCTTTATTCAGAGGTCACTCCAGCCTCTTTATTACACGTTAACTTTGAAGGTGAAGTTTTAGAAGGCTCTCCACGGCATTACAATCCAACAGGTTATGCTTTGCACAGTGCTATTTATCGTGCTCGTCCTGAATTGAATGCTATTTTCCATCTTCACACAACTGCAGGTGTTGGAATTTCAACGATGAAGTGTGGCTTACTTCCAATCAGCCAGTTTGCTCTTCATTTTTATAATCGCATTTCTTATCAAGACTATGACTGCCTTGCTTTGGATACGCATAAAGCAGAAGAAACTATGAAAAGGATATTGGGGAAAAATAAAACAATTATTCTTCGCAATCATGGAACAATCACCTGTGGAACCACAATCCCTGAAGCTTTTTTCTACACACATCATCTTGAAGAAGCATGTAAAGTACAATGCTTGGCTATGGGATGCAGAAATGAACTTATTATACCTGATGAAAAAGTCTGCGAAGCAGCATGCCAAGAACTTTTAAGCTTTGAGAAAGAACTTGGTGAACGGGACTGGCAAGCAGTTTTACGACAATTCAAGATTGAAGAAGATTTTAAAGCCTCTGAAATATATTTTGATTTAGCATCTTAGACGAATAAATGTGGTTCATACTAAATAAAAATCTCTGCAAAAAGCTCAGAAAAATAAATTATTAAATGACAGATATTTGGATATTATCAGAGATGAGATAGAAAGAATCGATCAAAGTTTGAAAACATTGAGAGAAAAACCAGAGCACGTTAAGAAATAGTCTATAGCAGAATGAATATAAAATGATAAAAACCCGCCGTCATCACAAGCCCCGTAAGGAGACGTGGTGATTGTAAGTGTATTTCCTGAATGGCCACGCAACTTCGTTGATGACGCCAGATCCATGCTCATTTTATACTGAATTAGCTATATCTGTGATAAACATCCTTACCACCCGACATTTTCTTTTAGCGTCATTACAAGCCCTTGATAGAGGCATAGGTACTACACAAGCTTAGTCAA
>DAHVSZ010000210.1 GCA_027328625.1 Candidatus Paracaedibacteraceae bacterium
ACAGGAGTTAGACTACGGGTGCTAAGATCCGTGGTCAAAAGGGAAACAGCCCAGACCGCCAGCTAAGGTCCCTAATTCACGCTTAGTGGGAAAGGAAGTGGATATCCAGAGACAGCCAGGAGGTTGGCTTAGAAGCAGCCATCCTTTAAAGAGTGCGTAATAGCTCACTGGTCAAGGGTATCTGCACCGAAAATGTAACGGGGCTCAAGCGTGGAACCGAAGCTGCGGATTATTGAAAGATAATGGTAGAGGAGCGTTCGTTGTGGGGTGAAGGATGATCGCAAGGGCATCTGGACCGCAACGAAGAGAGAATGCCGGCATAAGTAGCGTTAAAAGACGCGAGAACCGTCTTCGCCGAAAGTCTAAGGTTTCCTGGGCAACGTTCATCGACCCAGGGTAAGTCGGTCCCTAAGCCGAGGAGGAAACTCGTAGGCGATGGAAGACAGGTTAATATTCCTGTACCCGGTGGTTTGCGAACAAAAGCGCCAGAGGGGGGACGCAGGAGGGAAGGCACCGCCACGAGATGGTCTTCGTGGTCTAAGCCCGCAGGGGGGATCTCAGGAAAATCCGGGATCCGATCAACCGAGAGGCGACAGGGAGTCGCGCAAGCGACGAAGGGACCGGGCCCAGGCTGCCAAGAAAAGCCTCGCTGGAAGTGATCTGTCGGACCGTACCGCAAACCGACACTGGTAGACGGGAGGAAGACTCCAAGGCGCATGAGAGAACTCTCGCTAAGGAACTAGGCAAACTCGCCCCGTAACTTCGGGAGAAGGGGTGCCGACGGTGTGGCAACGCATCTGTCGGTCTCAGTAAAGAGGGTCAAGCGACTGTTTACCAAAAACACAGGACTCTGCAAAGTCGAAAGACGAAGTATAGGGTCTGACGCCTGCCCGGTGCTGGAAGGTTAACGGGAGGGGTTCGCGTGCAAACGCAAAGCTCTGAACCGAAGCCCCAGTAAACGGCGGCCGTAACTATAACGGTCCTAAGGTAGCGAAATTCCTTGTCGGGTAAGTTCCGACCT
>DAHVSZ010000211.1 GCA_027328625.1 Candidatus Paracaedibacteraceae bacterium
TTTGAGGATGAGTCTTGGAAACTCTGGCTGGGCGGTCATAGTGTCGTAATACAGACGCAGGAAATCGGTGAATCCTGTGACCGACGCCAATATCGGGCCATCGAGCACATCTAACATTGGTTTCAGGGTCTCGCGGATCATTTCCTCGTAGAGCCCCTCCTTGTTACCAAAGTAGTAGCGGATCATTGAGATATTGGCACCAGCCTTTTCAGCGATCAGCCGGGTTGTGACTCGGTGGTAATCGTCAGCAAGAAAACAATCCAATGCCGCCTTTACAAGACGCCCCCTTACTGTCGCTGGCCTGTCGAGATTGCCCATGATCGGCTTCCCTGGTTTCGTTGAAAACAGTTTAGCACTCAGGGTGATGAGTACCGGCATAGTTTCGTTAATCAAGATCGGGGGTGTGATTGAACGATAGTGTAGGGTGAGTTACCTCAGGAATAGGCCCTGAATCTGTCAATTAACCCATCCATCTTTCCATGTCTAGTAAGCGCCACCCAAGCGCGCTGCGTACTGACCACCGATTACTGGACGACAGCTTCCGCTGCCTTGGCGCCGTTGAGTCCTGATGGTCGACAGCAGACTGGAAGTGGACGTTGAGTTGGTGTAGCGTAAGCGGTAACTGAGCGGCGTATCTTGCGGCTTAGTTCGAGATGTTATAGAGGTCCGAGCGCAGGCGGTTGGCCGCGAAGTGTTCTTTCCAGAGCCTTGGCGTCAACTCGGCGACGCGGGAACTGGGATGCTGGCCGACCCGCTGCAAGACATCGATCAAGTAGTCATAGGGATTGATGTCGTGGAGGCGGCAAGTGGTCAGCAGACTCTGCACGATACCGACCTGTTTGGCACCCAGTTCCGTCCAGCAGAACAGCCAAGCCTTCCGGCCCATGGGGATCACCCGCAAGCCTCTTTCCAGATGATTTGTGTCGATGGGCACATCGGCATCGCTCAGGAAGACCTCCAGCCCCGCCCAGCGTTTGTGGGCATAGGCCAAGGCTTTGCTCATGGGATTGC
>DAHVSZ010000212.1 GCA_027328625.1 Candidatus Paracaedibacteraceae bacterium
TAGGGCGCACAACACTTCAAATTTTTCCCGCGCTTCATATGCGTTGGATGCGGGTAAAGTTTCCACTTCGTGGATGATGCTGCTCAGGCCATCAAAATCCGACAAACCAAACTGCACTAACGAATTAACACTTTTGATAAAATCATTGATTTTTCTTTTTGGCAAGTTCATTTATCGATGCCCCCGTAAGAACCTTACACGGTGAAGCCTATTGCTTGTCTGACCAGTCTACTGTGCAAGCATGAGGTGTCAACTTTCGGGCGAAAGGCCTGACTTGACGTGTCGCGGCCCAGCCCAGTGCCCAAAAACCGGCAGTTGTAGAAAGAAAGCGGGTTGTAGAAAAGGCCACCTCAAAAAGTAGCCTAACCTGTTGATTAATTGGTCGGGGCGAGAGGATTCGAACCTCCGACATCCTGCTCCCAAAGCAGGCGCGCTACCAAGCTGCGCTACGCCCCGTCGCGGAGGAGAATAGCCGCTCGCCCCGCTGCGGTCAATCGAGGCGCGAGAGACGACGGCGCAGACGGTCCAGTTCGCCGCGGGCAAGAGCAATACCGTCATTCAGGCGTTGGCGCTCTTTGTCACTCAGTTCCTTGCCCTTCTGCACCAGTTCTTCGCTATAAATGGCGATGGTATCGAGCAGTTCCTCAACTCGCTCATTTATCCGCTCGCGCGACGCGACGACGCGATCCCAGGCCCGATTGGCCTGCCGCCGCAATTGCTCGCGAGTGCGGTCGCCCGTCTGCGGAGCGAAGAGCAGAGCCGTGACCGCGCCCGCTACCGCACCTGCCAGCAGGGCGATCCCCAAGGCGCTGTAGCCCATGCCATTGTCGCTATCGTTTTCAAAATTCATCATGATCAGACTCCTATATCAGGTGATGACAGTGGGGGCCTTGCGACCCGTGAGGGTTTCGATTCGGCTGAGATTCCTACCGACCTGGATCAGATCGCGCAGGGTACGTTGCGGATCCTGGTGCTGGCGCAGCGGGTC
>DAHVSZ010000213.1 GCA_027328625.1 Candidatus Paracaedibacteraceae bacterium
GCTGACGACAGCCATGCAGCACCTGAAAAACGAAAAAACAAATTTATTTTCTTCAAAAATAAATCAAAAACCTTTTTCTCAAAAACATAAAAAGAACTTTTCTCGTCAGTCTAAAGTTGGTAAGACTTTCGCGCGTTGTTTCGCATTAAACCACATGCTCCACCGCTTTTATACCTCTCTGTCAATTTCCTTGATTTTCAATCTTGCGATCGTACTCTTCAGGTGGAGTATTTAACGTGTTAACTACAACTCTGAGCCTCAAGAACAAGTTGTCACTACAAAAAACTAAATTTTTAAAGACTCTCCATTTTTCCTTTTGAATTTTACTTCCCCCTCCCCCATCGTCTTTTGATTGACGATTTGAAAAAGTAAAATCCAAAAGAAATTACAATCCCTAAAAATAAAGGAACTTGTTCTTAGCCCAAAATTTAAAACTCATCGTTTACAGCTTAGACTACCAGGGTATCTAATCCTGTTTGCTCCCTAAGCCTTCATTCCTCAGCGTCAGTCATATCCCAGATAGCTGCCTTCGCCCTTGACAGTCCCCTCAGTCTCAAAGAATTTCACCTCTCCTCCAAGAGTACTGCTATCCTCTTCTAGACTCTAGTTTAACCGTCTTATTTGCACAAAAAATACAAATAACAAATTAAACCGCCTTACGAATCCTTTACACCCAGTAAAGATGAGTAACGCTTGCCCCTCCCGTTTTACCGCGGCTGCTGGCACGAGATTAGCCGGGACTTATTACGTTGACTACAGTCATTTTTCCTCGTCAACAAAAGGGTTTTACAGCTTAAAAGCCTTCTTCATCCCACGCAATATGGCTGGATCATGCTTTCGCACATTGTCCAATATTCCCCACTGCTGCCTTCTTTAGAAGTTTGGATATTCTTCCAATTCCAATGTGGCCGACGATTCTCCCAAATCGGCTAGAGGTCATCGCCTTGGTGCGCAATTACCACACCA
>DAHVSZ010000214.1 GCA_027328625.1 Candidatus Paracaedibacteraceae bacterium
GGAGACGTTGATCTGGCAGGACGGCGGCGGTGCGGGAATCCATCGCTGCTGCCATGGGCGGGAAATGGTGCGTTGCCGTACCAACCAAGCGGATTTCCCTTTTTGCCTGCGAAATATCCGACAGATCTTTGCGCTGGAAAGTTCCATCTGATCCGGGAAACGATTTTTCAACAAATAACGCCGATGCAGGGGAGAGCCTGATGTCTTGCTAAGCAGCGCATCAGCCAAGGATCGCATCAAGGATCGAGAGAAAGAAAAACAGCCATCACCGTTGGAGGAAACGCAGCCTTCTGACAATCAGCATTCACTGAAAAAGGAGGTTAACACCGCCTCAGTCTGGTCGACTGATCCACAGCCGTGTTGGTACGCTGCTCCGCTATAACACCTGTTCGAAATTCAACGCGCACAGGTGGCCAGTTTTACATGCACGCCAACAGATAACAAAAAAGGCCTAGGAAGAATCCTAAGCCATTGTGTTATTTGGTGGGTTGTGAGGGGATCGAACCCACGACCCGCTGATTAAGAGTCAGCTGCTCTACCAACTGAGCTAACAACCCGAAGCGCCACATTATAGGAATTTCCGCCAAGAAGGCAAGGGCGGGCGACACAGTGATTTAGTGCGTCGCGCGCTGCCGAAGCCGTATCACCACCTCGACTTTTTCCACTTCTGTCTCCGGCGGCAGGTCAGGGAGCGTGCCGATTTGCAGGGAGGATGCCGGAATATCCACCAGATCTCCCGAATCTACGTAGTAGAAATGATGGTGAGGAGACACGTTGGGGTCATAGAATACCTTACCCGGCTCCACAATCACTTCCCGCACCAGCGCATGTCCGGCGAAGAGGCCCAAGGTGTTGTAGACCGTCGCCTTGGATACTACGGGATAATCTGCATTGACGCGTTGCATGATCTCTTCGGCGGACAGATGCGCGCAAGAGGAGAACAACGCGTAA
>DAHVSZ010000215.1 GCA_027328625.1 Candidatus Paracaedibacteraceae bacterium
TCAACCCCGCTTGGGCGGTCATGGGTACTTCCGTTGCAGCCAGCTTGAAAGGAGGCACGGTTCGTGCCATTTTTGTCATCTGGGTCCCTCTGTCAGTCACCCGGTAGGTGTGTCTTTTGTTCGAGCTCATTATACCGAAAAACCTGACAGATTGGGCCCTTCACGCTATTTTTCCCTTACGTCATCGCGGAATTAAGGTTGACCAATGGTATCGGCCGCAAAAAGTCCATAGGTGACTGGCTCTCTGTGACGCGCCATGGGCATGGGTAATGAGGGCAGTTTGGAGCTGTAAATGAACCTGTCGCGTTGACTACCCTGGGTGTGGCATTGGCTACGTTCTATCTTGTCGTCACCCCAGCAGTTTTGCCAAGTCCTCCGCCCGTAGATGGGTATAACGCTTCAGCATCTGCAAAGTTTTGTGCCCGGTGATAGCCGCTACTTGCATCGGATTCAGGCCCTTCTCAAAGAGGCGGCTGGTGGCTTCGTGGCGCAGGTCGTGGAAGGTTAGCCCGGTGATACCAGCACGGCGGCTGGCGCGCACATAGGATTGATGAATGCCTTCATAGGTGGTCCCGAACACGCGCCCGTCCAGGTTGCGGGGCAGGACTCCCAGCGCTGCTATAGCACGACTAGAGAGGGGGACCGTGCGTGCATCGCCATTCTTGGTTTTTGGCAGGTGAGCAGTGCGTTTTTTCAGATCCACGTCTGACCATTGCAGGCCGGTGCTTTTTTTCTCTTGATGGCCGGTTTCTTTATCAAATTCCCACTTCTCCAATATCTCACCGGCTCGCATGGCGGTTTCAATGGCAAAGATGACTACAGGACGCAGCCAGGCATTTCGTGCCTCGGCGCATGCGGCCAGTAGCCTTTTCTCTTCGTCATCGACCAGGCGGCGATCTCGTGCAGAGGGCAAGGACGGCTTCTTCACCA
>DAHVSZ010000216.1 GCA_027328625.1 Candidatus Paracaedibacteraceae bacterium
AGTTCATCGGCCGGCCCATCAAGGTGCAGGCAGAAGCGACCTATACGCAGGAACAATACGACATCATTCTGATGTAGTATCCTGTCTACAAATAACTTACTGGTTTTATTATTGTTTTTGTTTTAGTATATTCTAATGTTTGCTTTTTATTCCGCTTTTTGTTCCGCTTTTGGCTGAACCCTTTCGCACAATACCTAAAAAGAAATAACATCAAAGAAAAATTGTTACTTGAAGATCATGCGCTATCATGACCACAGATAACATCTTAAGGCATGGTGCAGAAATGAATGAGAAATTAATACTGAGGGAGTCTGAACTTGTAAAAATACTAAATATTAGCGCATCTACAATTCGTAGAAAGATAAAATCTGGGACTTTTCCACATTACATTAAGTTAGGACCAAAAGCAAAAGGTTGGCGAACGTCAGACATAGAAACTTGGCTCAAGAATTTGAACAGTTGAGCCCCGCCTTACCCGTCGAGTGGTCCCTATGGTATAGTTTTCGCAAGATTGATGCTCTATGGCGTGACTTCTAAAGATATAGTACGATGATGGAGCTATATACATGACCCACCCATGGACCACACCCAGTATGGAAGTCCTCCCTTCTCCTCTCAAAAGGTGCAGGCTGATTCAGGGGAACCCATGTTGATAATCGTATGGGTTATCACCATTGCCTTCTTTAGTTGTTTTTTCCCTATATACTGATGACTGCGTATAGTTTTTCATTTTTATACGCTATCGCCAATCCTAGATTACATTATTCCCTAGTATATAGGGAAAAAAGCAACCAAAGAATGATTCTCTAACAGACGTATAGGGAAAAATTTTATTTTTCCCTATATTCTATAAACAAGGAAATTAATGGGGTTAGGTGATGCAAAATAGCTATCAGGTGTGGTGGGCAAAGGGTGGTCATGTTGCACATG
>DAHVSZ010000217.1 GCA_027328625.1 Candidatus Paracaedibacteraceae bacterium
ACGATGAGCAACCCATCTAGTGGTTTTCCCGCTTTCCGTACGAAGGACCCTGACATCAGATAGGTCAACATTAATTGTTGTCCTGCCGCTTTCTGTTTTCTCAAAATATGACGCCCAGAGAATCTTGTGAGTAGACTTATCTCAACATAAGAATTTTTCCCTATGCCGCCATCAAAACTAAACACTGACGGGTAAAACTCTAGATCTATTGGTTTTGTGATGTCTGTAATATTTGCCTCGCACCCAATTCTCTTATAAACTGTTTCAGCCCGAAGCCCATTAATTAAAAGCGTGAAAGAACATTCGTGAAAATCACCCAAATCAATCTCATCAATAACTACTGTACACTTAATCTTGTCATTAAATCGCAATTGTTTTTTGTCTGTTTTAAGCGTGACTAGCATATTTTTACCATAAAAATAAAATTGTGGAGATCATAGTACAACCATGTTGGTTCCGTCATCCAGAAATTGAGCATCAGGCGCCAGAATCAAGGGTTGTCCAATGACCGCAATCAGTCTACCGCCGACCATCAGGGCTCAACGGCGACAGGGCAGCGCTAACCGCCCATTCACGGAGTTACACTCCCCCATGCGTCCGCCAGAATTCCATTGGGGTGATTATAGGATATCGATCAGCCAACGCCAGAAGGTCTTTGTCTCCCGTGATGAGGTAATCAGCACCAGATGTCTTGAGAGCGGCCAGCAGAGTGTGCAGCACCGGTTGATCCTTGTCGTCGCGCAAGTGCGGGTCCAACCCGGGCCATGGGGCGATCAGTTCTGCTTGGATGGCCAGAATATCTACCAGATCGCTCATCTCGGCCACCGTCAGCCCATGGCGGTGCGCCAGACGGGGCAGTACCCGGCGCAGTTCATCGAGGATATAGTCTGATAGCAGTACCTCGATGGAAGCATG
>DAHVSZ010000218.1 GCA_027328625.1 Candidatus Paracaedibacteraceae bacterium
TGCCAAGGCTAAAAACCCTTGGCTCCTGCCCGTGGTCCGCTTCGCCATCGAAACGGGCATGCGGGCGGGCGAAATGCTGCAAACCAAGGGAACGACCGACCAGGAGACGGACGAACGGCCTGTCCAGACTGCGGGCCTGCTCTGGGTCAATGTGGACTTGCAAAAACGCACGGCTACCTTGCCCATGACGAAAAATGGCACGGCGCGTGTGGTGCCCCTGTCCAGCGTTGCCGTGGACGTGTTACGCGGGATGCCCCGATCTCTTGATGGCCGAGTGTTCGGGACCACTTACGAGGCCATCCATCTATCCTTTACGAGGGCCTGCAAGCGGGCAAGTATCGAGGACTTGCGGTTCCATGACCTTCGGCATGAGGCCACCAGTCGGCTATTCGAGAAGGGCTTGAATCCCATGCAAGTCGCGGCAATCACCGGGCACAAGACATTGCAGATGTTGAAACGCTATACTCACTTGCGGGCAGAGGATTTGGCAAGGCTGCTAGGATGATGAAAGTCTTGACGGCAGCGAAAGACTAATTCTGTTGAAATACTCGCCGAAAAAAAGCGCGCTGATGGCCTATCGGCTCTATGGATAGAGCTTTTCGCGGTTCGGCCGTCGCCGTGGTGCCTCTTTGCGCTATGTTACAAGTTCATTTCCTGTCCTTTTTCCTCAGATCGGAACACTTGCCCCCGGCATTGGGGCGCTCTGTACGACGAACTTCGCCAAACGTCGGAGATTTTTGGCAGTCGCGGCCAGAGTGAATTCATCAGATGCACCACGCAGGCCACGCAATCGGAGCCGGGCCAGTCGGAGAATGCGCTTGAGATGAGCAAAGAGCATTTCCACCTTTTTCCGTTCGCGGCGGGAGCGCTGGTACTCTTGCGTGGTTCCAATCTGGCGGGCGACATCCC
>DAHVSZ010000219.1 GCA_027328625.1 Candidatus Paracaedibacteraceae bacterium
GATGGACTCTCGGCCAATAGGTCATTAAGTAAGGCCTTGTCCAAGGCGGCATTGAGAGGTACAAAGAAAGCTGCCTGCCCCTCCTGCGTAAGGCGGTGGGCACGGTCTCGGAATTCCGTGGTCTTGCCGATGCCCGACTCGCCCAGTACGACTACAATCTGGTGTTCAAGCAGATCTTCCCACGTCCTGTGCTCGTTAGAGAGGTTACGGAATGCCTGGTAGGTCTCGTAGTCATAGTCCACCGCATCATCCGACATTTCATTTGCCACGGAGAAGGTACGCTGTAATTGAAGATACGACTGAGACATTGGGAATCAACGCGAAAGAGGCGAAATGGCACACTGCCTATGCTATTGCTTTTTGATTCCATGAGATAGTGCCAAGATTATTTGTCTGACAGCACCTCCAGATACCTCAGCCCCACTCTCTGGCACCCTCAGCGTGAATGACCGCATCAGTCTGCTGCCGACCATCAGGGCTCAACGGCGGCAGGGCAGTTTAAGAGGGCATTCCCGTCCAGCTTGGGGCGGCAACGGCCAGACGATGGATGCCATGCCGATCAGGCGGGGTGCCATGTGACCCTATGATGTTCGCTCCTATGGTTGACAACAAAAAATTGGAGCATAATTCCAAGGCATAAAGAGGGACATTGCCGGGCCTGCCCTTTCATGCATCCATAAAGAGACCAAAGGAACTATTAATTTTTTTTGAATCATGATGATGTGTTGTTAAGGGCACCGTCTCTATATCAAACAATGTTCTGCCCCCGTTCTGTACATTAACGTTTATAAATTAAGGCAGGAATGTTCTATGAAAATTGACGATACAAAGTATAATAGGCATATATCCAGGAGCAAATGTGGCACAGCCGTACCTGAATGCTTTGGAAGAATTGTTCGCCCGCGA
>DAHVSZ010000021.1 GCA_027328625.1 Candidatus Paracaedibacteraceae bacterium
ATAGACCCTATGGTCAAGCCATAGGGAGACTTGAATAGAGAAGCTAATAATAATCATTTTATAGTGCTTTTGCTATAATTCGTTAACGAGTTATAGCTTGATTCTTACTTGCTTTAATAATATGAATCTATGCAATGTTTGGTATATCTAGGTAAATTAGGTTTGAGAGGAAAATCAACATAATTTATAGAAACAATTGTATAGATTAAGATTGACTACAAACAGTAATTCTGGTATAGAATTATACACTATTTTTATTTGGAGATTTATCATGGCTAAGCGCTGCGAAGTTACAGGAAAAGGTGTAATGACAGGGAATAATGTCAGTCACGCCAACAATAAATCACGTCGCCGTTTCTTACCAAATTTGCAAGAAACGTCATTGATGAGCGAAGCATTGGGACGTATGGTTCGTTTGCGTTTAACAACAAATGGGATTCGCACTATTGAATTTCATGGTGGTTTGGATTCTTTTTTAGTTAGAACCCCAGCTGCAAAATTAGGTCCAAAAGTTGCTGCTTTGAAGAAAGCTGTTATGGATCGTTTAGCTGCAAAAATACCTGCGTAGATATTTTTTAATAAGGGTATCGGTTTTTTAAAACTATACCCTTTTTCTTTGTTTCTATGGATACTTCTGTTTATCAAATAATTTTTTTTCTAGAAAATTTTTCTGCAGAGTTTCTCTCGCTTTTAACCTTTATTGTTTGTACAATTGCCATATTGGGTATGCTTCGGTTTTACGGTGCAATTGGTTTATGTGTCTATAATGCTGTCGCTATATTGATCGCTAATATTCAAGTTTTACGTTTAGCAAAGTTTGGATTTTCCCCAGAACCAGTAGCTTTAGGAACAGTCGTATTTGCCACTACGTATTTGGTAAGTGATATTTTAGTGGAACATTATGGTGCTAAGACAGCAAAAGATTCATTGTGGATGAGTTTTATTTCCCAGATATTAATGACAGTCATAATGATTTTAACTCTGGGGCATACTCCATTACCAGAAGACATTGAGATATTAGAGACAACATCTGAAGCTAATACAACTTATCTTTCAATGGTAAAACTATTCGCGCCTTCGCCACGTCTTTTATTTGCAAGTTTATTGGCATATGTTATTAGCCAATTATTTGATATTTGGATATTTCAAAAAATTCGCGATCTAAGCCATAATAGGTTTGTATGGTTACGCCAGAACGTATCAACCTTTTTGTCCGGTTTATTAGATAGTTTTATATTTAGTTATATGGCTTGGGTGCTTTTAAGCCCGACCCCTATTTCTTTTTATACATTAATGATTAGCTATGTTCTTGGAACCTATTTTTTAAGGCTAATTGTGAATTTGGCTGGAACGCCAATTATATATCTTAGTTATTTTATGGTACGAAAACCATAAATTAAATGCAACACAAATTTAGCAATATAATTATAGTTAATAGAATTTTTATTACAAAAATTAATCATATATTAATATTTTATTGTTATTCTAATAATTAAGAGGGCCTATAATGGTGGTTTTCGGCTAGGTGCGGCCGATAGACAATACCGGGCGATTGCTAATTTGTTTCGCCTTCCTAGCCCTCGGGACCTGATAGTTTGTATATGGTCAACTCGATATCAGTTGATTGTATACATTTCTTTGAAACACTGCTATACAACAGTGTTGATAACTTTTGATTTAATGTTTTTTAAACTATTAAAGCAAGGGAGCGGGTGAGTTTTGTTTTTGTGGAGGAGGAGGCGGGGGCCAAAACATTTTTGGGGCGAAAAACGGGGGCCCCATCAGACCTCAAATTATTTTTAAACTCTACCTAACTTTTAAAAATTCCCTTCTAAAAATACAATCATTACAAAATCTAAAGATTGCTAGCTACTATGAGTTTCTAAATATGTTTTCCTTTAATTACACATCAGCAAAACCAAATCGCGCACGTTTAGGGATACTTACAACGCCACATGGTGTTGTTGAAACTCCAGCTTTTATTTTCTGTGCGACAAAAGCTGCTATGAAAAGTTTAAGTGCTGAAGATATGCACACTGCTGACACACAAATCATTCTCTCAAATACTTATCATCTTATGTTGCAGCCAGGATCTGAAGTTATTGAGAAAATGGGAGGTTTGCAAAAGTTTACAGGTTGGCATGGGCCGATGTTAACAGATTCCGGGGGATTTCAGATTTTTAGTCTTGGCCATGGGTCTGTTGCCTCTGAAATTAAGGGCAAACGAATGACGTCTCGGAAAAAGACGTTATTACGCATTTCAGAAGAGGGTGCGCGCTTTCGCTCATATTTGAATGGTCGTGAATATTTACTCACTCCAGAAGAATCCATTCGCATTCAACGGCAATTAGGGGCTGATTTAATAGTGGTTCTAGATGAATGCACACCATACCATGTTGACAAAAGTTATACAGCCGAATCTATGGAAATGAGCCATCGTTGGGCTCTTCGAAGTTTAGCAGAGTTCAAACGCAGTGATATAGGTGCCCAACAACTTTATGGAATTATCCAAGGCGGTGTATATCCAGATTTGCGTAAACAAAGTTGTGATTTCGTTAATAGTCACTCTTTTTTTGGTCATGCAGTTGGAGGCTCTCTTGGCGCAAGTAAAGACCAAATGCACGAAGTTGTTAGCTTAGCAACTGAGCATTTGTGTCGAGACAGACCTATACATCTTTTAGGAATTGGTGGAATCAGTGACATTTTTTCAGGCGTTGAACAAGGAATCGACACTTTTGATTGCGTGCATCCAACTCGTCTCGCAAGGCATGGCGGGGCGTTAGTTCGTCCAATGCATAACCCTGATGAAATGCGAGAACACATTAATCTCAGAAATAGTCAATACCGATTGGATGATAGTCCAATTGAACCTGATTGTTCTTGCGCAACTTGCAAAAATTATTCCAGAGCTTATATTCACCATTTATTAAAAGCACAGGAATTTTTAGCGTATACCTTAATTTCTACACATAATGTAGCCTTTATGAATCGTTTGATGACTGCTATTCGTGTTGCTTTGAAAGAAGAAACCTTTTTTCAAGTCAAGAAAGCCTGGTCTCGTTAAAGTTAAAACCTTTTAACTTTGATTAACAAATCATTAACTATTTTCAAGTGATTCTGATAGTAACAGAATCCTACAAGAGATCTTCATGCGTTTATTTATTCTTTTACTAAGTTTAAACGTTCTCTTTTCTCTGCAAGCAAAATCTGCGGGTTTAGAAGCTGAAACTCGACATTTATTTCTTGAATTTAAAACAACTCATGTACGTAAACCAAGGATTTCTGCAGCAGTTGCGTTTGTTGAAGATTTACATCAAAAACTTCTGCGCTCTCAAGATGAAAGAGAAATTCAAGATTATCGAAAGATGTTAGCAGCCATCATTGGGCATGGGACCGGCGTCGGAGGGCTAAAACGTCCCAAAAACGAGACTGATAAATCCTACCTTGCGACACCTGAAGAACAAGCGATCATGCGTCTTGCTATTATCGATATTGAACGTGTTAGAAATTCCAGTGAAGAATTTGATCTTTCTCAGGATTACTTTTCTACACTACCGGAAGCACCAAACGAATTTTCTAAAGAAGCTTTTAACCGACATATTCGCAGCATAAAAAGAACAGCTTTAGAAATTCTAAGCCTAAAAAATTCTATCAGTAATTCCAGAAATTTTCATGAATTAAGAGAAATACGTGCTAAAGCTCTTAAAAATATTGATTTCTTTAAATTCAAAACGCCAGCGATCCATCGCCAAAGAATAACAGATAGAAGAGCAACATACTTTGATGCATTTATGACAGGGATTGAAGAAAACAAAGCCCTTGAAGAAGTCTTAAAGTGGGAAGAAAGATTTCAACCTTTTCCATTAATTTATCTCTCAACGTATGGACCGGATGTCCTTTTAGCAAAAGAAAAAGTACTCGAGAAATTGAAAACAGCAGAATCAAGGACTAGATTTTATCCTTATTGGCTTGAACTGGTTTCAACTGTAACTGATCCTGCCTTGAAAAAAGATCTTCTCTATCAAGGCTTGATATCTCAAGACAAACTTTCAAAGGCAGAGAAAAAACTGGTCGTTGAATCATTAAAAGGGGTAGAATTTGATGAAAGTTTTTACAATTTATTAATTGAACAGAGAATCCTTGACTCCGAAGAAAAGCTTCTTCCAGAAAATTTAAGAAACTTTCACTTTTCTTGGGCAATTGAACATGTTTTAGAGCAAGCGATTGCTAGAGAAGATTGGCCTACAGTTTTAAAAGTTCTTGCTCTATCTGATTCCGGAAAAGATAATCCAAACCTTTTACAATCTATTAAAGAACACGCCCTCATTATCTTGTTTGATGCGGCAAGACAGGGAAAAGTAGACATCAAAACTGTTATTGAATCTTTAGAGGATGGGATACGATATGGAGGAGATGAAAAGTTTTATTGTAATGGTTTGTGGGAAGCTTACCAAGTTCTTTTGTTAGTTTATGGTAATCAACCTGAAAAGCTAACAAAATGGATAAATGAGTTCTTTTCAGCTATCTTTATGTTCGATGAGTACAAAGTCCTGTTGAGTCGCATTGCTCAAGATCTTTTGGAGAAAGATCATTTGGACCTTTCAACGATACAAAGATTTTCTGGAAAAGATTGGATAAAACCTGGAGCTAAAAGTGCATTTTTGAAAAAATATGAACAGCTTGTTGAAAAGTCTACAGATACCGTTCAACTTGCAGAATTAATAGATCGTGACACCAGTTATGAAAATGATGCCAAAAGTATTTTAGTACGAAGGCTTGTTCAGTTGGAGACTTGGGATGATTTAGCAGAAGCTTGCAGAACAAGAGGAAACAACGCAATAGCCCCGCTGATCATCGCGGCTTTAAGGGATGCGAATGCATTAACTTTCCCTAGATTAAGGCTTATTGCCAGCTCTATCAATGTTGAACATTTTGGTGAGCAGTTTTTCACTTATTTGACATCCATGCTTGCAGCAGGAACCTTAAGTGAAAATGCTTTTAAAGCTCTTTTGATTCAATTGGCTAAGAGTAGGTATACCACCTCTGAATTAAAGACAAAACTAATTACTGAATTAATGCGCCTAATACCTTTAGGAAGCGCCGAGCCTTTAGAAGAATACAATGCTATTTTACGAGCATCATCAAGTAATATAAATCAACTTAATTCCGTCAAATTATTGCTTGAAAGAACAGCTGAACAGGGTAATATTAGAGAGCTTGCTGAATTAAGGAGAACTTGGGAACCAAAACTCAAGGAGCAAAAAGCAACTCTCACAACGCTTGGGGGAAGTACTGCAGAAATTGATGAATTTTTCAAAACATATAACACCCTTATGAATCAAGCCTTAAAAATCTCTTTCGCTGAAGGGAAATATAATGGAGTACTTGAAATGCTTAACCAGACTCCTGAATATGAAAAAATAGTCTCCTTATTTACGATGTTGCCTTTGTTGAAATCTGCTAAAATATTGCCACCAGGATTTTTAGTTGACTTTGCACTTTCCACAAACATAGAAAGTTACGCTAAATTGGCTTCAGAAAAACTAACCCAACAAGCTGTCGGTCATGAGCAGGAAGACGACTATAGATCAGCTCTTGCCGAAATGACTGAAGTTATGGAATTGCGTACCACAGAAAAGTTTCAAAAATCACGAAAACAAGCGCTTGAGGCGTTGCAGTAAATTAAAAAAGTCTTTCAAATGTCTTTGCAATTTTAGGTCTCAGATTATTATACTTTTTGTAAGCTTGAATAATGTCATTCTTATAACATCACTTTATTGTTCTCTGTTCGGACAGAAAGCTAAATTATGCAGCGCATTTCAATTTTAACGAGTTTAGTTTTTGGTGTTGCTCTTTGGTTGATCTGCTTGGTGTGCATAGCTTTTTGGTCAAGTCATCCCGTTGTTTGGGGCAGCCTGATTGGTATTGTGGCTTTAAGTGGAATTGCATTTATTGTGTTTTTTCAATTACAGCAAAAATATATCCGTTTATCACAAGAAATGAATACGATCAAAGCGGCTCTTTCAGCAATTTCTCAGAATTATGAATTAGTAGCTTTCGATGAATATGGCAAAACTCTCTTTACAACTCATCCTCATGCTTATCCCCATAAGAAAGAATTTTTACGCAAATTTATGATGCGTGTAAACCCATCAACTGAATCCGTTGCTTTTAAAGAATGGGTTGAAGATCATCAACCTGGTGAAGCCTTGTTAGTTGGTGGTGGAAATGGTCTTGGGCAACAGCAAAGATGGTGGTTAACACATGTATTTCCTATGGATCCATTGCTGTTAGGGGGAAGACATTTTCTATTAGCATCTATTATTGAAATCACAAACTATTTGGATGGTTTCACACAACTTAAGAAAAATTATGCTCAAATAGAAGCTTTTCTGGATGCTGCTCCATTTGCAATTTTTTATGTAAATCACACCAATCACTTAGTGGGTATGAATTCAACATTTTGCAATTGGCTTTTATTGGATAAAGAACGTGCTCTTGGTCAATCACTGAAAGAATTTATTGATGGTGTCGACTGGAATGAAGAAGATACAAAGATTAGAATTGTTAATGTTAAGCCCAACAAACACCCAACTTTTAAAGCTTTATGGTTTCCACCCACTAAAGTGAGTGGGCGCATACAAGCATCATTATTATGTCGTTTAGATGCTGAAATCTTAACAATGCACAATAATGATAAGGAAAATTATCTCAATCAAGTCACTTTTTCTCATGCGCCAATACCAGCTGTTATGGTTGAAGAAAATGGTAAGATTGTAGCCTTTAACCCAGCATTTGCAGCTATGATTAGCGAAGTTGTTGTGGTTGATGATCACACTCTTAATATTGGCGACTGTTTGTACGACTTAATTCATAGTTCAATGCGTGCTGATGTAGTTAGTCGTTTGCAAAAAATTAATGAAAATCAAGGTTCACTCTTGCCTTTTGAAATGAAATTTGAAGGTGGAAAAATTCACACAACCGCTTATGTTAGCCGCTTAGAGAGCCCACTTAATCTTAATCAAAGCGTGCCTTTAATGATGCAGTTTATTGATATTTCTGAGCAAAAACGGCTTGAGCAACAGTTTATTCAATCACAGAAAATGCAAGCGGTTGGACAGTTGGCCGGTGGGATTGCCCATGATTTTAATAACCTTTTAACTGCAATGATTGGTTTTTGTGATTTGCTTTTGCAACGTTATATGCCAAACGATCCTTCATACATGGATGTCGTGCAAATTAAACAGAATGCAAATCGTGCAGCTAATTTGGTTCGTCAATTGTTAGCCTTTTCGCGCCAACAAAATTTACAACCTAAAGTGATTAACATCACAGACACTCTAGCAGAACTTTCAGCATTACTCCGTCGTTTAATTGGTGCTGGGATTGAGCTGCAAATGATTCATGGACGCGATTTGTGGCCAGTAAAAGTTGATGCTAGTCAGCTTGAACAAGTTATTATCAACTTAGCGGTCAATGCTCGTGATGCCATGCAACAAGGGGGTACACTTGTCATTCGAACCGGTCATTATCAATGTCACAGATCACATCGTGTTGGCCATGATATGATGCCACCTGGCGATTATGTTTTGATTGAAGTTATTGATACAGGTCATGGTATTAACCCTGAAAATATTGAGCATATTTTTGAACCCTTCTTTTCAACCAAAGAATTGGGCTCCGGTACCGGACTTGGTCTTTCTACTGTTTATGGAATTGTTAAACAAACAGGTGGCTTTGTTAGTGTTGAAAGCGAAGTCAATAACGGCACAACCTTTAAGATCTTTTTACCAAAGTATATTGGATCAGAACAGGTTTACTCAACCCAAGCTGATCAGCCCGCAGGGGATTTAACAGGTGCAGAAACGATTTTACTCGTTGAAGATGAAGATGCAGTCCGTTTGTTTAGTGCACGAGCTTTGCGCGAAAAAGGGTACCGTGTATTAGAAGCCAATAGCGGAGAAGCAGCCTTAGAACTTTTAAAGAAAGGTGAAGAAACTTTTGATCTTTTGATAACGGATGTTGTCATGCCGAAAATGGATGGTCCAACTTTAAGCAAAAAAATCCGTGATATGTTGCCTGACACCAAAACAATTTTTATCTCAGGGTATACCGAAGATACCTTTAGACAAAATTTAGATGATGACGCCCAAATTCATTTCTTACCCAAACCTTTCACCTTGAAAGACCTAGCAGCTAAGGTGAAAGAGGTATTGAATTTAGGACGGGAATAATATTCTATTCTCTAAAAATACGCCTTATAATTTCATTTTTATTTACTAAATAGAAATAATATTTCATTATTGTGTAAATAAATGCCAATCAAGCAATTCAAAAGTTTGTTTGTTGAATGCTAAGGCATTTGTTATAGTGGAGCAACTTTATAAAATATCAAAGGAATAAGTAAAGATGAATAATCCCTTGGAACGCGGCGATAAAACAAAAGCATTAGATGCAGCTTTATCACAAATTGAGAGAGCTTTTGGTAAAGGCTCAGTTATGAAATTGGGTCAAAAAGATATTGCAGTTGAAACCGAAGTGATTTCAACAGGATCTTTGGGACTTGATATTGCCCTTGGAATTGGCGGTTTGCCAAAGGGACGCATTATTGAAATCTATGGCCCTGAATCTTCTGGTAAAACAACAATGGCTCTTCATGTGGTTGCTGAAGCTCAAAAAACTGGTGGTACATGTGCATTCGTGGATGCTGAACATGCATTAGATCCAAGTTATGCCAGGAAATTAGGAATTAATCTGGATGAGCTTGTGATCTCTCAACCTGATACGGGTGAGCAAGCTTTAGAAATAGCTGATACTCTTGTCCGCAGTGGTGCAATCGATGTATTAGTTGTCGACAGCGTTGCCGCATTGGTGCCAAAAGCTGAATTAGAAGGTGATATGGGCGATTCCCATATGGGTCTTCAAGCACGGTTGATGAGCCAAGCTCTCAGGAAACTGACGGGTTCTATTTCTAAAACGGGTTGTATGGTGATTTTTATTAACCAAATTCGCCAAAAAATTGGTGTGATGTTTGGTAACCCTGAAACAACAACTGGTGGTAATGCACTTAAATTTTATGCTTCTATTCGTCTTGATATCCGCCGCATTGGAGCACTCAAAGATAAAGACCAAGTTATTGGTAATCAGACCCGTATTAAGGTTGTAAAAAATAAGATGGCGCCTCCCTTCAAGGTTGTTGATTTTGATATCATGTATGGTGAAGGTGTTTCTAAGACCGGCGAGTTAATAGATCTTGGTGTAAAAGCAGGGGTTATTGAAAAAGCTGGGTCATGGTATTCTTATGGAACGCAACGAATTGGCCAAGGTCGTGAAGCAACCAGAGCGTTTTTGAAAGAAAATCCAGAGATTGCTGTACAGATCGAACGTGCTGTTCGTGATAACGCTGGGCTTGTGGCTGATAGCATGATTGGTGGAGGAGATGGTGCTTTGGCAGATGTTGCGTAAAAGCCTCTTATAGAACTTTGCTTTGAGCATTTATATAAAGGCAGATTAACACTTTCGTAACTTTTTACCCCTATACTTAAAGACAGAGTCTGCGTTTTTGAGTAAGGGGTAACAGCAATGCGTTTTAAATTTCTAACCCTAACCGTTTCACTTTTTACAATTTGTTTTTCTTCTGATGTCTCTGCTGGTGACGACGCGGAAGATCTTTATGATCTTAGAAAAAAAGCTGGATTTGAACATTATAGGCATAAAGAATGTCGTAGAAAATCTTCCAGATCTTTTGCAGATGAAAAAGGCTATTTTGCCGATGATGAAAAATCTATGGATAGTGCAGGATCTACGCCTGGTTATATCAGCATTGGAAAACGAAGCTTTGAATCAGCAGAAGATGATGTTTTATTACCTACTACTCTTCCATTTAAAGTCTTCCCTGTTGAATTTCCAGAAGGTATTAGGTTACCAAAAGTAACAACAAGAGGAATTGGCAGAGGTAGAACTCAAGAACTGTTAGAATTTAGTTTAATTCTTGCAAATGGACAAAGGTATAGATTTGGTATGGATGGTGAAGATTTTCTGCATTCAGATCCTTTTGAGTCTTTAGGAAATACAAGCCCTTATCATTTCTCTCTTTCTGTTAAAGATAATACAAGAGCTTTTCGTGCGGATATCCCCTCTTTTCTGCATAAAAAGCATGGAAACCAGACTTTATCTCGTGTTAGATTGGACAGATGCAGGGATGTGACGGAACCTACAATATATATTCGTTATAATCTTGAGAGCAGAACATTTGTTGCTGAAGGTAAGGTACCTTGGGATTGGGCGAGAGAAGGTCATAAAAAGGGTTAAGTAGAAAAAAATTAATTATGCGCACGCTAACAGATATACGTCGTACTTTTATTGAGTACTTTAAAAAAAATGGTCATGAGGTTGTATCCTCTAGCCCACTGGTGCCACAAAATGATCCAACTTTAATGTTCACATCCGCAGGGATGGTTCAGTTTAAAGATGTTTTTACAGGCAAAGAAAAGCGAGCGTATTCGCGTGCAGTTACTTCCCAAAAATGCTTGCGTGCGGGTGGTAAGCATAATGATCTCGATAATGTTGGTTATACAGCACGCCACCACACCTTTTTTGAAATGTTGGGAAATTTTTCCTTTGGTGATTATTTCAAAGAAGAAGCTATTTCTTATTCTTGGGAGCTTGTTACTAAAGGTTTTAATTTGGATCAAAAAAAACTTTTGGTAACTGTCTATTCCGAAGATGAAGAGGCTGAGAAACTTTGGAAAAAAATTGCAGGCTTTAATGATGATAAAATTATACGTATTCCAACATCCGATAACTTTTGGTCAATGGGCGATACAGGTCCCTGTGGTCCATGTTCAGAACTTTTTTATGATTATGGCGAAGGTATCCCGGGCGGGCCTCCAGGTTCACCAGATGAAGATGGTGATCGATTTGTTGAGTTTTGGAATCTTGTTTTTATGCAATATGAACAACAAGAAGGTGGCAAGCGTTTGAATTTGCCTAATCCTTCGATCGATACAGGTATGGGGTTAGAGCGCATTTCATCTATTCTGCAGGGTCAACATAACAACTATGATACTGACCTTTTCAAAACATTGATTGCGACATCAACAGAATTTACAGGCGCTAATAATCCGAAACAACGCCAGTCTCATAATGTGATTGCTGACCATTTGCGAGCATCATGTTTTTTGATTGCCGATGGAGTTTTACCATCTAACGAAGGACGCGGCTATGTTTTACGTCGTATAATGCGCCGTTCTATGCGTCATGCACATATGTTAGGTGCAAAAGAACCATTAATGCATCGTTTAGTGCCAACCTTAATCAGTCTTATGGGAGAAGCTTATCCTGAACTTGGTCGAGCACAAGTTTTGATGCAGCAAACCTTGCAACATGAAGAAGAAAAATTCCGTCAAACATTAGAGCGTGGTCTTAAATTGTTGCAAGAATCAACAACTTCTTTATCTGCAAATCAAGCATTGCCTGGTGATATTGCCTTTAAGCTCTATGACACTTATGGCTTTCCGCTAGACCTAACCCAAGATGTTTTGCGAGCAGAAAATAAATCAGTTGATGTGGTAGGTTTTCAAAAATGCATGGAACATCAACGTCAGCAAGCCCGCGCTGCATGGTCGGGAACAGGTGAAGCGGCTAATGAACAAGTTTGGTTTGACCTTAAAGAAAAGCATGGGGCAACAGACTTTTTAGGTTATCATGTCACACATTCTGAAGGGGTAATCTTAGCTTTATTAAAAGGTAAAGACCTCGTAGATGAAGCAAGCCAAGGTCAAGAAATATTGATTCTGACCAATCAAACACCATTCTATGCTGAATCAGGTGGACAGATTGGTGATCAAGGGGTTATCACAACTGAGACTGGAGCTGAGATTACGGTCATTGATACTTTGAAAAAACTTGGAACTTTGTACGTTCATGTTAGCAAAGTTACCGAAGGTAAAATTAAGATTGGTGATCATGTTAAATTAGATGTAAATGGTAATCGTCGCAGACAAATCGCCGCCAACCATTCAGCAACTCATTTACTGCATGCCGCTCTTCGGCAAGTTTTGGGGACGCATGTAACACAAAAAGGATCATTAGTGGCACCCGATCGTTTGCGTTTCGACTTTACACAACCAAAAGCCTTGACCGAAGAAGAAATTCAAGCCGTTGAAAAAATTGTGAATCAACAAATCTTGCAAAACAAACAAACAGATATTTGTTTAATGTCACCCGAAGAAGCTGTATCACAAGGAGCGATGGCTTTGTTTGGTGAAAAATATGGTGATGAAGTTCGTGTTATCACTATGGGGACTGATAGATTTTCTGTTGAACTTTGCGGGGGAACACACGTTAAAAGCACAGGCGATATTGGGCTTTGCAAAATCATTAGTGAAAGTAGTGTCTCAGCTGGAGTACGCCGTATCGAAGCCATTACTGGCGAAGCCATTATCGAACTATTGAAAAGCACTCAGGATAATCTAGCGAATGAACGCGAGCAATCTCGCAAGCAAGTGAATGATCTGCAAAAGCAAATTGCTGATCTGAAACGCCAAATGACCCTGGGTGGAGGCAATGGCTTTTCAGCTTTTCAAGAATTTACAAGTCTTGGATCTTATAAGGCAGCTGTGCGTCATTTAACAGATGTACCAGTTAGAGATTTAAAAGCACTTGTTGATCAATTGAAAAAAGATATGGGTTCAGGCATTGCTATTGTTACTAGCGTTGCCGAAGGGAAAGTCTCTCTTGTGATTGGTGTCACTGATGATTTGACATCTAAAATCAGCGCTGTTGATCTGGTCAAAGTTGGTGCCCAAACTCTAGGTGGTCAAGGTGGAGGTGGTCGTCCTGATTTGGCACAAGCAGGGGGAGTAAACATTGAGGCAATTCCAGGGTTAATTGAAGCTTTTGAACAGGTTTTGCGGTAAAATTTTTAATTTTACCCTGTAAATTAGAAATGTGATTCTCAAATTTCATGGTAAAAATGATTTAACTACCACTCTTGAAATTCTTAACAGTCATTTATTGATAGATTTGTTTTTTTACTATTTTTGTTATTTTTTCCTTGCATTATAGGGTAGGTCCATACATGCCCACTAGTCACACATAACCAGTGCCCACCAAATCGTGCCCTCTTAATAATCAACATAACAATTTGCAAAATTGTGCATAGCTTTGCCTCTTACCAGTCAGAATAAACCAAATCGAATTTCTGTGAACAAATAGCTTGGCCTTTACAGCAGTGACAAATTTGCTAAGAAGTGTGTACGCTTTACCCCAATTTCCTCTCAAGATTTTCAAACTCCTCAAGCGGCAAATCAGGAGCAATTCTTTCCCAAGCTTTTGCAAATTTTTCGGGCTCAGATTCTTTGATGTCGATCAAGAAAGCTTCACGATCATGTGAATTCATATGAGGAAACAAAACTTCTGCCATATGAACTATCTCGTCAACAGTCATGATGTTATAAGTTTTCGCTTCAACTTGCTTTAACTCTACATCACTATAAAGCCTTTGCAATTCAGCCATTACAACAATTTCTTCTTCATTAAGATGCTTGAGTGTGTCACTTACAAATATTCTATAAGATAAGTAAAAATGATGCCCAAAATTGATTCTTTCATCTTCGTCTGTGCAAGCGTCAATTGTATCGAGTTCCTGGATTAGATTTTTGAATTCTTTTTCATGACTTATGTGATCAATTTCTATATTCTCATACGCAGATGAACCTCTCGCTTTTAATAAGGAATGAAGAGACTTTTCTTCATAATCTGTATGTTCTTCAAACAGTTTTTCTAAAGTTATTAATTCTTCTCTCAAAGCATCACGTTGACTTTTAGAATTGAAATCTGCCTTGGCAATAAACCTTTCCAATTCAAAAAGCATATAATTTATATATTTATGTTCTCGATAGAAGCGGTAACGCATGATAATCTTCTTTATACAAGGATTCATTAAACTCTTATGTGTTGGACTCTCTTAAATTTTGAAAAATGCTTTCATATTTGTTATTAGATTTTTCATTTTCTTTTCATGTTCTTTATGCCCCTGTTTAGAATCTTGAAGGATATGTGAACGTTCTTGATCTTGTGTGGCTATAATTTTGCTAAATTCACTTACTAATGCTGGAGTTCGGCGCAAAATTGGCTCCAGGTGCTTTTTTTCTAGCTCATAAATAACCATATGGCTTTTAGCAACAACAGTGGCTGAACGGGGTTCGCCCAAAAGAAGAGCACGTTCTCCAAAATAATGACCTTGGGGAATTAAGACGATACTTTCTGAATCATTTTGATCCGATGTTTTTACCAGAACTTCTGCTACTCCCTCAGCAACAATAAACATAGAAGATCCTTGTTCTCCTTCCACAACAATTTTTTCACCTTGTTTAAAAGCCAATTTGTGAGCATGTTTTTCTAAGTCTTTTAGGTCTTGTTTGTTTAATGGGCTCAGAATTTTTAATGACTTTAAAATGTGAGTAATGGAAAGCGGATTGATTTCTTGTAATTCTTGTCCTCCTCTAACCCAAGCATATTCTCCCATCGATTCAGAAATACGTAATCCATGGGTATGGAGATGCTCGATTGCAGTTTTAAGAACAAGATGCTGGGTTTCTCGCCAATATTCATGATCCTTAACACAATAACGAATACTATAAATAATTCCTTTTTCATCCGCTTCCCGCGCATAAACTCGGCAACCATGATTATGTAGTTCAGAAACAGTCGAAACTGCCCCATAAATAATTCTCTGTGCCCGATCAATTGGAACTCCATGATCCAATGAAATTTCCAAGGTTCGCCAATAATGGGGCTGTGGCTGACTCAAATTGACAATCTCATTTTTTATCAAATGACCATTTGGCACATAAATCACTTTATTCTCATGAGTTAAGATTCTAGTTTGACGCCAACCTGAGTCGATAACCTTGCCTTCAGTTTCTTTGCCGACTTCTATCCAATCACCTGTTTTAAAAGGACGTTCAAAGTCGAGAACAAAACTTGCAAAAGCATCCAAAACCAGTTCTTTTAATGAAAACGTTAAACCTGCAGTAATAACACTACCAGCTGTAAAAAGGCTTAAAGCTGGTTTATGATAAATATCAACTATAATGAAAAGAACTGCCCCTATAACAATTATTAACTTAACAATATCGATAAAAAGCTTAGGAGCAGCATGACCATGCTTTTCTTGATAATTATTCCAAATAAGAAGTTTTAATAGTTTGTTTAAAAGCCAAGCATCAATAATGACGCAAAGACTTTTAATTATATTTTCTGTTTGATAAAAAATACTATTTGGATTCGCTGTAAATAGATCAACTGTTAGCCCAAGAATGGCAAATCCAAGAATTAGAATTAATCCACCTATCCCTATGAAGAATTTGGTATTCATGTTTTGACTTCTTATTTTCAGATGATGTTAATTATTGTTAATATGATGGTAAGAGATAAGTTTTAATAATTTATGAATTTTTTAAAACCCTTTGAAACTTGGTACTTTTTTACGTTATACAAGAAGGACACATCAGTATATTTTGTATGAATTATGTTAGATAAAATCTTTTCACCGCAGGCCTTTGAGTCAGCTCTTTATAAAAAAACAGAAAAATATTTTAAAGCTGATCTTTCAAGTCAAAAGAATCCCTTTACCCTAATGATGCCTCCACCCAATGTAACTGGCAGTTTACATCTGGGACATGCTCTGACTTATACGCTTCAAGATATTTTGGTCAGGTTCAAACGTCAAACTGGATTCGATGTTTTATGGCAACCAGGAACAGATCATGCAGGAATTGCAACACAAATGGTGGTTGAACGTCAGCTGGCCGAACAAAACGTCAAACGCCAAGATTTGGGACGTGAAAAGTTTTTAGAAAAAGTTTGGGCTTGGAAAGAACAATCCGGCAACACCATCGTTGAACAACAACGCAGACTGGGGATCTCTCCTGACTGGGATCGTGCACGCTTTACTATGGATGCAGGGCTGTCGAAAGCTGTCGTTAAGGTTTTTGTGGCACTCCATAAACAAGGTCATATTTATAGAGCTAAAAGATTAGTTAACTGGGATCCAAAATTAAAGACAGCTGTTTCTGATTTGGAAGTTTTGACTCAAGAAGTTAAGGGACAGATGTGGCATATTTTTTATCCACTTGTTGATAATCCAAACGATGGAATTACAATCGCAACCACCCGCCCTGAAACTATGTTTGGTGATACAGCGGTTGCAGTTCATCCAAAAGATGAACGATACATTCATTTAATTGGCAAGAAAGTTCGTCTTCCTTTAACTGATAGAATTTTGACTATTATTGCTGATGATTATTGTGACCCAACTAAGGGTACTGGCGCTGTTAAAATAACACCTGGACATGATTTTAATGACTTTGCAATGGGCCAACGTCATAACTTAGAAATGCTGAATATTTTGGATGCTGATGCAAAATTGAATGAGCATGTTCCAACTGAATTTCAAGGATTAACTGTCGAAGAAGCTCGTAAAAAAGTATTGGCAACACTAGAAGGGCAGGGATCTCTAGTTAAAACAGAACCCAGAATGAACACTGTTCAGATTGGTGATCGTTCAGGTGTTGCAATTCAACCTTGGCTTATGGATCAATGGTATGTGGATGCCAAAGTGTTAGCTGAACCCGCACTTAAAGCCGTTGAAGAGGGTAAAACCAAGTTTGTTCCAGCTCAATATACCAACACCTATTTTGAATGGCTCAGAAACATTCAACCTTGGTGTATTTCAAGACAAATTTGGTGGGGGCATCAAATTCCTGCCTGGTATGGCCCCGATGGTGTAGAATTTGTTGCTGAAAGTGAAGCTGATGCTTCTAATCAAGCTCAAACTCATTATGGTGAAACTGTTACACTCACTCGTGATACCGATGTTTTAGACACATGGTTTTCTTCAGCCTTATGGCCCTTTTCCACATTAGGTTGGCCAGATGAAACACCCGATTTAAACAGATATTATCCAACAGATGTCTTGATAACTGGTTCAGATATTATCTTTTTCTGGGTTGCTCGTATGATGATGATGGGACTTCATTTTACAGGCAAAGTCCCCTTTCATACCGTTTATTTGCATACATTGGTGCGTGATGAAAAAGGTCAAAAAATGTCAAAATCCAAAGGCAACATCATTGATCCTTTGCAATTAATTGACAAATACGGTGCTGATGCTTTGCGCTTTACCTTAGCGGCGTTTGCCGCACCTGGCCATGATATCAAGTTGGGTGAATCAAAAGTTGAGAGCTTTCGTAACTTTATCACCAAAATCTGGAATGCTGCTCGTTTTCTTCAGATGAACGAGTGTTCTTATGAACCAAGTTTTGACCCAACAACGTGTAGTTTAGCGCTTAATCGTTGGATTGTATCGAAAACGGCTAAGGTTGCCCATGATGTCTATACCAACTTACAAGAATATCGCTTTGATTATGCAGCCCAACATTTATATCAATTCTTGTGGGGAACTTACTGCGATATTTATGTGGAATGCTTAAAGCCAAGCTTAAGTGATGATGTTTCAGAGGAAGATAAGCTTGAAACTCGTCAAACCGCAACTTGGGTTTTGATTGAGTTTTTAAAACTTGCTCATTCTTTTATGCCTTTGATTACCGAATGTTTGTGGGAAGAGTTTAATCTAAAAGCACACCATTCATTAATCCAAAGTGAATGGCCGACCTATGGAAAAGAAACAATCGATACCTCATACCAAGACAAATCAGCTTTGGAAGAAATCGATTGGGCTGTCCAGGTGGTAACCGAAGCTAGATCTCTCCGAGGACTTTTAAATGTCAGCCCGGCTTTAAAGGTTCCTGTTGTTTTTCATGGCAACGAGCGTGATTGGCAATTATTGCAAACGCACCTTCCTTGGGTGTCACATTTGGCACGATTAGAACAAGTTACTTTATTACAAGATGGCCAAGACCATGTGAAGGGGGCCGTTCCTTTCATGATCGGCGAGAATAGCTTTTTCTTGATATTGGGTGACCTGATTGATATGGAAGCTTCGTATAAACTATTGACACTGAAAAAAGACACTTTGGAAAAAGAAATCCAGCATCTTGAGAAAAAGTTAGAGAACCAAGCTTATAAACAAGCTAAACCTGATCAATGGGAAGAAGATAATGAATTGCTTACCACTAAAAAACAAGAGGTGGCTAAAATGCAATTAATTTTAGATCGCTGGCAGAGGTAGAGAGCCTAAAGAGGTGCAATTGCGTCTGAGTGTAGCGTAATTTTGTTCCGAATATCAAAAAAGTTCTAATCAGAAAAATTATTTGTAAGATATTGAAAGAAGAAAACAATCATGAAACACTAAAATTATAATTAAATTTTCACAAATGGGTTATGCGTATGCGTTCGAGTAGAGTATTTATCATTTTGTTCGCTATAAGTTGTATAGTTGGAAAGATTAATGCTGCAGATTTAGAAAAAGTAACCGCAAAAGCGCATATGTTCCATCGAGTAGATTTAGAAAAACCAAGCGTTGGTAAAGAATTTGAAACTGAAATTTCAATAGATGGAGAACCACATAAATTAAAAGGATTGCTCACCGCCCCACGAGTTTTAAGAGATCCAAGACTAAGTTTATGCTTGCAGTTTGCAGATAAATCTAGCGAATTTGAAGTTGTACATAGAGTTACTGACATGTTGGATGGTAAAGGGTATTTAACATATCTTGAAGGTGATAAAGAACCTCATTCTGATAGAGACTCGAGCGAACATGCCTCTCTTTTGGCAGAAGGTTATATGGTCTTTTTAGGATTACCATGTGAGGTTTCAGGGCAAAAAAGAACACTCGCACTTCGAATGCAAATGGAATCGACTCGTTTTAAACATGGATATGCGCCTAGATAATATGTATGCATATAATCATTCTTTAAACGGCTTCAAGTAAGATTCCAACTGCGCTTGAAGCCTTGATAGCCCTTCTTGAGTGTCTGATTCACAACGTGCCACAAGGATTGCTTGCGTATTTGATGCTCTAAGAAGCCACCATCCATCTTCGTTTGTGACGCGAACGCCGTCAACGTCATTCAAATCAAAAGTTGTTTCGCGCAAAAGCTTTTGAATGTTCTCAACAATTTCAAATTTACGCTCATCTGTACAAGGAATGCGAATCTCAGGAGTGTTAATCCGTTTTGGGATTTGATCAAAAAGCTCAGTTAAAGATAATTGACTATCATGCAAAATGTTTAACAAACGAATTGCTGCATAAAGCGCGTCATCATAACCATAATAGATGTCAGCAAAAAAGACATGTCCACTCATCTCACCTGCCAAAAGCGCACCTGTTTCTGCCATTTTTGATTTAATAAGAGAATGTCCTGTGCGGGCCATAACCGCATTACCACCATGCTTTGTTATATCATCAAACAAAACTTGGCTGGCTTTAACATCAGCTATAATGGTAGCCCCTGGATGATGTTTTAAAACATCACGAGACCATAAAACCATTAGCTGATCCCCCCAAAGAATACGCCCCTTGAAATCAACAACTCCGATTCGATCAGCATCACCATCAAAGGCAATGCCAGCATCACAGTTTTCTTTGTTCACCAAATCAATCAACTGTTTTAAATTTTCAGGCACAGTTGGATCGGGGTGATGCGCTGGAAATGTTCCATCTATTTTGGTGTTAATAGTAAAGGCATCTAAATTTAAACGTCCTGATTGTGTAAGAACTTGGACAATTTCACCAGAAGCCCCATTACCTGGATCAAAAGCTATTTTTAAACGACGTTTACCAGGAGTGTAGTCTTTAAAAAGCCTTTCAATGTAGTCGTCTTGGATATTGGCTTGTTGAACTAATCCTTTTGAAGTGGCAACATCTTCGGGTGTCGTTGCTAAAGCTTGAATGTCTTTACCAAAAAATGGTCTATGACTTAAAGCCATTTTAAAACCGTTATCATCGCTTGGATTATGAGACCCTGTTACCATAATACCAGCATCAGTTTTTAAGTGCTTAATCGCAAAATAAAGCATAGGTGTAGGGCCTAAGCCAATGTCAAAAACATTAACACCACCTTGGGCAAGACCATCAATAAGTGCAGCTGATAAAACTGGAGAGCTTAGCCGCCCATCACGACCAACACTGACTGTTTTAAAACTTTGGGCGCGCATCATGTAAGCAAAGCGCAACCCCAAAGAATATGCATCTTCAATATTTAGATTATCACCAAAGGTGCCACGAATATCATATTCACGTAAAATTTGAGGATTAAAGTTGTGCAAGTTTGGTTCCTTTTTAAGACATTTTTTACAACGTCATTCCCGCGAAGGCGGGAATCTAGTTTTTATTTCCTGGATCCCCGACTCGGCTTTCTGAGCCTCTCGGGGATGACAAGACTTTATGTTATTTACCTAATTAACTATTTAGCATTTATTTTTCATTGTACAATAGCAGAAAAATTTCTTTTTAAAATACTCTTACTATTAGGCAACATATAGAGGTATTATGAATGCAACAAGAACATCTAAAAGGCAACTTTTATGAACAACAAAACACGTGTGAGTTTGACAATTATTGCTTGTGGCTTAGCAATCGCAACAGGTCCTGGAATTGGTGGTTATTATATTGGCAGAGCTATTGAAAGATTTAAAACCCATGATAGAACTGTTGTTGTAAAGGGGTTATCTGAACGTGAAGTAAAGTCTGATCTAGCTGTATGGAATTTATCCTTTAAAACAAGCGGCAATGATCTGGCTGCCCTAGATCAAAAAATGGCCGTTGATAAACAAGCTGTTGTTGAATTCTTAAAAGCGCAAGGTTTCGAAGATGATGAAATAAAACCAGGCGTTGCAAGCGTTAACGATAAATTTGCCAAAGAATGGGGAGATACAAAGGATATTCAAAACCGTTATATTACCGAAGATTCAGTTAGTGTTCGTTCCACCAAAGTTGATTTAGTGAAAAAAGCAACAGGGGAGCTTAGTAGTCTTATTAAAAAAGGCATTATTATTTCAGGTGATCCAAGCTATTATTACACAAAATTTGCTGATCTTCGCCCTGAAATGATTGGTGAGGCAACTCGAAGTGCTCGTCAAGCTGCTATACAGTTTGCCAATGATTCAGGAGCAAGGGTTGGATACATTCGTTCAGCTAATCAAGGAGCCTTTAGCATAAGTGGTAAAGATTCATATGGTGATAATAGTGATTATAACGAAGCAAGAAGTTTGGAAAAGAAAATTCGAGTTGTGAGCACCGTGACATTTAGTTTGGAGCAATAAGGAATTAAAGAGGGCACCTCTTAAAAATATATCAAAGATGGTGCCCGCTGCCGGACTCGAACCGGCACGCCCAGAAGGCGACAGATTTTAAGTCTGTTGTGTCTACCAATTCCACCAAGCAGGCTCTGTATTATTGGTAAGCGATTTTGCTTGGCTTGGTCAAGTATTTTAAAGCATTTTTAATCATCTTTGGGGATAATAAAGATGATTAAAAGCATTTTTTGTAAATAAAAAGGCTTCAAATGGACTTAGTCATTCAAAATTACCTAATTGATCAAAAATGGGATACATATACCGAACAGGAGCATGGTATTTGGAAAACGCTTTTTGAACGTCAGCATGACATTTTACAAAAAAGAGCTGTTCCAGAATTTTTGTATGGAGTTGATCGGTTAGAAGTAGCATCCGATCGGATTCCTAAGTTTGAAGAGTTAAGCGCAATTTTAATGAAAGAAACGGGTTGGAAAGTTGTTGCTGTTCCAGGTCTTGTGCCTGATGATATCTTTTTTGGCCTTTTAGCGAATTGCTGTTTTCCATCAACCTGTTTTATTCGTCGTGTTGACCAGATGGATTATCTGCAGGAACCTGATATTTTTCACGATATTTATGGTCATATCCCATTACTGATACAGCCTGTTTTTGCCAATTATATGGAGGCATATGGAAAAGCTGGATTAAAAGCTTTGGATTCTAAAAGTTTACATTACCTAGCAAGGCTTTATTGGTACACTGTTGAGTTTGGTTTAATTGATACACCTGAAGGACTGAGAACCTATGGCTCTGGAATTGTTTCTTCAGCAGCTGAATCAAAATATTGTTTAGAAGACCCAACCCCCAATCGATTATGGTTTGACCTAAAACGTGTGATGCGCACAAATTATCTTATTGATAATTTTCAAGAAACTTACTTTGTTGTTTCAAATTTTGAAGATTTAATCAAAGCAACGACTCAAGATTTAATGGGAATGTATGAGGAGCTTAAAAAACTCCCCGATTTTACACCAAGACAAGTTCTGACTGAGGATAAAAGGTATCCTTAGATTTTCTTCTTTTGATAGTATCCCATTAACTCAGCCTTGGCTAAAATATGCCCATCCATAGCTGATCCAATTTCAGCCTTACTGACTCCTGCATCAAGAGCTAAAACAGTGTCCAATGCATAAAGTTTAAAATAATAACGGTGTTTACCACTAGGTGGACAGGGGCCACCATAGCCTGTTTTCTCCCAACTGTTTTGGCCTTCTTTAGTACCGCTTGGCAAATTCTTTATATTTTCTTCCAATGCTAAAATACTGGCGGGAATATTAAAGAGGATCCAATGCACCCAAGTTTTCCCCGGAGCATCAGGGTCATCCATAATCAAAACATATGATTTGGTGCCAGCGGGAGGATTTTCCCATTTTAAAGAGGGAGAAACATCTTTCCCTTCACACGTATACTGACTTTGAATATCTGTTTCATGAATAAATGCAGAACTTGAAAGCGTGAATGGTTTTAATATATCAGCTGCAACCATTTTTCCCTCCATTGTTAAGCCTAATAAAGATATCCAACATATAATGACGAAATTTCTATTGGTAAAGAATTTTAAGCGCATCTTTTTATCACTATTAGGTTGTTTTTTAGTCATTATGCAGTGTGCAAGTTATTTAAAAGGCCCACCGGCATCAAGTGTCCCTATGGCTTGACCATAGGGTCTCATGGATCCCC
>DAHVSZ010000220.1 GCA_027328625.1 Candidatus Paracaedibacteraceae bacterium
TATTCACCGCCTCCCCCAATTCAATGAATGGGCCTGTTGTAGGATTTTTGCACCGTGGAACGGAGCATTGTCCATTTACTTTTCTAAACAAAGTCTCCGGAACTCCAGCTTTGAAATCAATTCTTGATTTCTCGATAATATCTTTTGACTCCATCCGCTTCTCACTCATAAGGTAGGTTAAAGATGCCTTCTAATCCAAGAGGTACTAAACGATCTATCAAAACAATGCAGGCCCAACACTGAGGTGACACACTCGAAGATAAGTTTCTAGCTTATCGTGCCATAAGTTTGGCTGGCAATAGAAAAATCAAAAATCTCCTTGGGACGAATATTGAAGCACGCCGCACTCATTCGCAACTTGGGATGAATGGCGGCCGCTGCCCTGCCATCGTTGAGCCCTGATGGTCGGTAGTAGACTGGAAGTGGTCATTTGCAGTTTAAGGCACCTTAAGTTAGTCGCTGACGTAATGCGTAGCAGTTCGGTTAGTACACGTTATTTTCCTGAACTCATTCTTTTGCAGGAAATAACCTCGGGATAGTAAATTTAATGCGCGATTGCGATGAGCTATATGTGTCGTTCTTCCTATGCGCACCTAGTCCAACGTTGCCAACCATGATACCGACTCCACCCTCTGCTTTTTTTACCCTCTGCCGCGACTATGGCAACATCAAACTCCACCGCATGTACCGCTTGGCGATAGTCCTTGCGGTCACTTCCTTCAATCAAGTAGCCATAAACCGTTTCATTCTCTACTTCACCGTGCCCAATCACATATCTGGGATTTGCAATAGCTTTTGAATCCGACAAAGCTACATTCGCGTCATCTATTCTACGCGCAATTTGCACTAAAGTTTCTGATATGAAGACTTTTAACTCCATACGCTCCCCGGATTAATTCTTA
>DAHVSZ010000221.1 GCA_027328625.1 Candidatus Paracaedibacteraceae bacterium
TAAAGCTACGGAGTCATTAGGGGATGACAAGATCGAGGCCCTGATGAGTGAAACTGAAAAAAATATAGATAAGATTATTGCAGATAAGGACTGGATGGGTGGATTAGCCCTGATTGATGGAAAAAGAATTGGGACCGCAATAGCTAATATGATAGGACTAAGAAACCCATCAGATCTTATGCGCTCTATTGCCGCAAATATCGAAATCACCGATATTCATGAAGTTAAAGATCTGTCTGATTCCATCGCTGCGAAAGTTCGTAACAATTCAAGCCAGCAGGACGGCAGCTCCGCTACCGCCTCTGCTTAAGACGTTGAGTGTCTGCTTTTATGTGCCAGCGACTGGCCGCTTGGGGTCGGAAGCCGCTAATTGATCCCTAGTGATGAATGACTGCTCTCAGTCTGCTGCCGACCATCAGGGCTCAACGGTCGCAGGGCAGCGGAAGCCGTCATTCATAGTATGGCTTGGTGGGCTTGGCCAGGGGTTTACTGGACACAGAATGGTGGATGGGATGTTTGACCGATTTCCACGCCAAAAAGTGTCCAGAAACCCTGTGTTCACAAAATGATCGTATTGTTTAACCCTTCTGCAGCTATATTTTTTATTTTTCCGTAAGAAAAACCAACAATTTTGTTTTCTTGATCAACAAAATAATCGTGTAGAAACGATACGATAACTATATGATCATCATATATGATATGAAGCTGATTGTTGTATTTTTCAGAACGTGGAAAAATTCTCCAGTGAACAACTTCTCCATCAAAAGTAGTTTCTTTTCCGTCTGACCTGAGAACAATAAGCTTGTCCTTTAATTCAATAATAGTACCAAAGGGAGCCGTTCCAGTAGATATTATTTCTTCAGTTTTAAATTCT
>DAHVSZ010000222.1 GCA_027328625.1 Candidatus Paracaedibacteraceae bacterium
ATTGGTAATTATCCGCCATGAGCCACTTGGCTCTCCTGAGGAGCTAGTAATGAAATTCATGGAAACCAACTCAGAAATAACTAACAGTGTAGCAAGGGATTTAACTGGCATCAAGAGCGAGAACACTATGAAGAATGTGTTCTTAAGGCTAAAGGGCAAAGGTATGCTTGAGCCAATACCCGACCGCAAAGGATCGGCATCCGCTTGGAGAAGACCTATTGTCAACTCTGACGAGGCTGCGGATGAGTGAGGCATAACACTGCGGTGATCTCCACGCCACATGCTTTAAACCCAAGGCTTGATCTCAAAAGCGCTCAGGAGCGCGTAGTCTATCAATGTTTTTAGCGGGATTAACGGCTGCTTCCAAGTCTGCTGCCGACCATCATGACTCAACGGCGGCAGGGCAGCGTTATGTATACCTCGTGATTATGTATAGCATACATGTCGAGCTGGCTGTAAGCCCTGTCAATACTGGCCATTTGGTAGGATCGGTATCGTGATGCTTAGCAGTGAAAATGCTTAACTCGGCAGTCGAGAGGGTAGGCTTAGCTCTCATTTTTCTCAGCCTTTATGCACGCCTCGCGCAGTCGTTTTATAAGCCCCTCTTCCGGTCGGGAGTCGAACACGTAACCAACAGACGAGAATATCTGGGCCCGCAATGTCCAAAGTGCTGTCCGGTAGTGTGGAACAAGCATTCCCTTCGCAAAGTATTCCAACCAAGGCTCTTCTCTCGCAGAAAGTGGAGCATACCACGCAGCTTCTTGCCCATGTGCCAATTCAATTGGCATCGTACTGCTCAAGGTTACGTCGTACACTTGAACCGCAAAGCGCTTTTGGAATAGACCTACTTTCCACCCCAG
>DAHVSZ010000223.1 GCA_027328625.1 Candidatus Paracaedibacteraceae bacterium
TATCAACAGTTGCCGTCATGACTGATGAGCGACTGGCGCGACGTTATGCTGAGGAAAAGCTGAGCCTTAGAGTCGAAACAACACCACGTCTGTATGGCTGGCTTCATTATTATCGGCATCTGTCAGATGGCGACCATCTGGAGATACTTGCAGAGCATGAGCAACATGAACGGCGGCCTCTGACGAAGTTTTTCAATGAGGCATACGAAGTGGCACTTCAATACCGTTTGATGAATCAGTCTCTTTTGTCTGAATAGCGAGCTATGATCGAAACTAATGGGATGAACGCCCTCTTCACCCCGTCGTGGCATAGGACCACGGTTGGGGGAAGAGGGGAGGACGTTCATACATGACGATAGCTCTGGAAACCGATCTGAACTGTAACAGCAGGCTGGCTCGCCACTAATTCTTAGTCACTTGATCATCGGTAATGAATGACTGTAATCAGTCTACCGCCGACCATCAGGGCTCAACGGCGGCAGGGCAGCGTTATGTATACCTCGCGATTATGTATAGCGGTACAGCTGCGAGCCTTGCTAAGACTGGGTTGTAGGGCCGAATTGTGCTCGCGAGCTCTACATAATCAAAGCCCCTTTAGAAACTCCATCAGGGAGTCTGGGGCGTGATAACGGCTGGCTGTGGCACCAGGTTCTTGCAGATGTGCGAGCGCCTGATCCTTCATCGCCAAATCAGCTTCCACGTAGTGATGGGTGGTCGCGGGATTTTCGTGCCCGAGCCAGAGCGCGATTACATCAATTCCAACTCCTGACTGCAGGAGGTGCATGGCTGTGGTATGCCGGATCGTGTGCGGCGTGATGCGCAGTTTGACCAGATCGGGATTGGCCATAGTG
>DAHVSZ010000224.1 GCA_027328625.1 Candidatus Paracaedibacteraceae bacterium
TCAACCGTAGTTTTCTGTGGCTCGTCTTAGTAGTGGAGTTTTGATACGCAGAACTGGAGAAAAACGTGAATCTCCTGACGATATACGGCGCATCGGTGGTAACTTTGATGATGGTATTTTATGCTCTGGAGCAAAAATCATCGTGGTTTACCCTCGCATTTGGAATAAGCTGCATTGGTTCTGCGATCTACGGGTTTCTTGCCGGAACGTGGCCGTTTGGCATCGTAGAATCCATCTGGAGTTTGGTGGCTTTTCGGAAATGGTATTCTGTGCGGAACAATCCAGAGAAATAGAGTACTCCTGAGTCGATAATATGGATCTCGCGAACGACTGCTTCCGCTGCCCTGCCGCCGTTAAGCCCTGATGGCCGGCAGCAGACTGTTTGCAGTTATTCATTGGCGGCGATCAAGTGGCATCAATTCGACCCAAAGTTGCCAGAGGCTGTGTGCAACGCTATGGCGGGTCAGTGAACGGATAGCTGCCATTCCCCTGAAGCGGAAGAACGCAGCGGCCACAGTCCTCTCCCTGGATTCAGAAGACGTCCATCAGCAGCAGTACCATGAGTTGTTATTATTATCAAGCAACAGCTAGTTTTCTGTTGGGGGGCTTTGTAACCGGGAGATCTCTGGAGCGAATACTGGCTGAGCACGCCAAGCCATGTGCGAAGGACTCCATCGCCCCATTGAAAACACATTGCCAGGTATGGTTATTGCTTTTGAAAGATGGGCCATCCATAAAAAATGACACACCTGTGCATTTCAATGTGAAAAATGTCACATTTGCGACTAACTATGGCCAAAATTCTACACAGGGTGCACAACTATAGTGCAGGCGGTCAGCCCTAA
>DAHVSZ010000225.1:0-255 GCA_027328625.1 Candidatus Paracaedibacteraceae bacterium
GGTGATGGTTGTCCTCCCGTGTCACCACGCGGAGCATCTTCCCTCGCTCCCCGTGGCACTTGAGAAACGATTGTTTGCCGTCACGTACTTCTGTCTTATCAGGCGCAAGGATTGCCGCCTCAATCCACTCCACTTTGATGCCGCGCCGCTGTACCGCGAAGGCTGCATGCTCCGTCAGGGTCAAATCCATGTTTTTAGCCCAGCAACTTCGCCAAATCCTCCGCCCGCAAATGAGTATAGCGCTTCAGCATCTGC
>DAHVSZ010000225.1:265-840 GCA_027328625.1 Candidatus Paracaedibacteraceae bacterium
AGTCTTGTGGCCGGTGATGGCGGCCACTTGCATGGGGTTCAAGCCCTTCTCGAAGAGGCGGCTGGTGGCTTCGTGGCGGAGGTCGTGGAAGTGCAGATCCTCAATGACGGCGTGTTTTCGTGCCCGGCGCCATCCCTGCTCGACCGCAGGCTCGCTAATGGGAAAGACGCGCCCGGCCAAGTCCCTTGGCAGGCTATGGAGCACGGCAACCGCAGCGCTGGAGAGGGGGGCGGTCCGGTCATCCCCATTTTTGGTGTCATAAAACACTGCTGTCTTTCTGGAAAAGTCGATGTTTTCCCAGCGAAGATCCAGAAGTTCCCCCAGCCGGGCGGCAGTTTCCAAAGCAAAGAGCATGAGCGGGCGCATGTAGGGATTCTCACAGCCTGCGAGAGCGGCCAGCATGCGCTCCTCTTCACCACCGGCCAACCGTCGATCTCTCGGCTTGGAGGGGGCGGGCATTCTCACATTCAGCACGGGGTTCCCCGCCGGGAGAGCGATGTCCCATTCCACCATACCTTGTTTGATGGCACGGGAGAGGAGGGCCAGATCGTAGCGTACCGTCTGGGTTTTCAGGC
>DAHVSZ010000226.1 GCA_027328625.1 Candidatus Paracaedibacteraceae bacterium
GGAACACTCGTAAAACGTTGGTCAGCTTTCGAGTGGTTTATTGATGGCAGGATAGAGATAGTTAGCATTGACCACAACCAAGGTCAGCAGCCAGCTTCATTTTCTGGCAAATATAAAATCGTAGTGGGCGAGAGGGGCGACGCAACAGGAGTGCAGAACGCGGCGCATCCACCTTTTTGAGATTGTCTACGCATCCTGTTCTGAGATCCAAAGCGACCACTAAATACTTAACCCGGCCAAATGGCCGGTTTTTTATGACTGTTATAAGCTGAGCACGTCCCGCTCCCGCCTTACCCACAAACCCCACCGCCTTGCGGACGGCTCCTGTCACATGACAGGACCAGCCAGCCGCACGCGCTAGCTTGCCGACCACAACCCAGACGGCCAACCGACCCCTTGTTTGGGGTCTCCGTTGTCTGGACAAGGGCCGTGGATTTTGTGGGTAAGACTAAGCGCCGGGGCCCGGTCAGGAGTTCACGAGTTTCGGTGAAGCGGAAACTGCGTGGTGCCGCTGACCGAATCCGCGTCGCCTGGTGGTGCTATTCATCTAGTTCTGGCAGAGCTTTTTGGAGTCGCCGGTGTTGCTGGTCTCGGCGGTCCCGGATTGCGGCTGAACCGAATCCCGCCTTGCTGAAACCGTTCCGGCGGGAACTGAAACTGAGTGTCGGAGAAACCGTTTTCGTTACAGAAGAGGTTTTGGGGGTCGGGCAAAAATTTGCCCTTAAAGCATACACACTACGCAGCTGCCGCTGGCCCTCGCTTCGCTCGAAAAGCAAAGCAAAAGCACCGCAAAAACAAATGCATATAACAACTCCGATAGCGCTAGCGGCTTAACCGCCA
>DAHVSZ010000227.1 GCA_027328625.1 Candidatus Paracaedibacteraceae bacterium
CCTCTGTTGTCCAGTATTCCCATCCTGACAATACGCGAGCTAAGTAGTAATGGCCGGATGGGTCGCGGGTCCACACAAGATCACCTGGACTGACCCACTTATATATGTATTTACATCCTTGAAGATTGTCATGTTCTTTGGAGGCTTCTTGATAGTACACATCCCAGTTCTTGGTGTTTTGATCAGATGAAGTCCTCCAGCCGACACCTAAGACTCCTTCTCTCTTGCAGTAGTCGAAGGTTGTTCTCATGTCGGCAGAGCCGCCCTGTGGCCTGATGTGGATTCTAAAAACGTACATTTATGCCTCTTGGCGCCCAATCATGATAGGGAGAAGCCTCACGGTTCCCCTCTAATTGATATTACTCCCTCCCGATCTGGGTGGGAATGACCGCCTCCGCTGCCCTGCCCCCGCTGAGCCCTGATGGTCGGCAGTAGACTGAAAGCGGTTATTGGGCTTAGGGGCACCTCGAAAAACTCCACCTGGAGAAAATCCCAATCCAGTAAATCAACATGTTATTTGCAATAAATCCGCAAAAATCGGAGTTTTTCGAAGTGCCGGTTATACTTTTTCAATTGCGCGTCGCCTATCTGATGGACCGCTTGCGCCTCCATCAGGCCTGACTCGTGCTGTAGGGCCAGCAGTTGCAAGAGGTCATTTTCCCAGAGGCCTGATTGATCGGCTCCATCAGCGCCGTTTTCTGAGCACGTAGGATTGGATCCGCTTCCCGGTCAGGATGCACTGCACTGACCAGGCGCCGATAGATGCCCTGTATGGACTTGGTGGATCTGCCCCGCCCGTTCACGGCCTGACGCGCTTCTTGCGCCTTTTACCGG
>DAHVSZ010000228.1 GCA_027328625.1 Candidatus Paracaedibacteraceae bacterium
TGATGGTTAGCCGTAACGAAGCAGTCAAACCATCCGTCACTGCATGTGATGGCAATTGGGTCAAGAGTGAGAGCGACTGAACCTATGACAATTGAAAAGGACGCCGTCATGAATAAGCTCCTCATTGCGTTGTGCGTAATAATCGCTCTTGCAGGGTGTTCGCGTTCCGATGGCCTGGATGATAGCCATACCGTGAAATGGTACATGGCACACGATGCCGCAGCTAACCCCTCTTTTCTTGTTGGCTTTTTTGGATCGGCGAATTCGGGTAATAAACGCACTCCCTGCGCGGCCAGGGAGACTGAAGCGCAAAAGGCCCCGTAGGATATCGCCCCATTATTCGGGGATGATAGCGGTGACAGAATGAAAGAATAAACGAGTGACCGCTTTCGCTGCCCAGCCGCCGTTGAGCCCTGATCGTCGGCAGCAGATTATGGCGTAGATCGCAAACACAAACTGAACCGCAAGCTGGTGACCGACACGGCCTCTGTCCATGACAGCCGACACTTTGAAGCCGTACTGGATGACTGGAATACCAGTGCGGAAGTGTATGCGGATAGGGGCTACCCCAGTCAGGAGCGGTAAGAACAACTCAAGGCCCAAGGCTACCGGAGTCGTATCCAACGGAAAGGCAGCCGCAACCACCCACTATCCGAATGCCAACAGCGGCGCAACCATAAAATCGCCAAAGTGCGGGCGCGCGTCGAGCATGTATTCGGCGCCATGGAGCAAATGGGCGGCAAGTGTATCCGGACCATAGGCCAGGCGCGTGCCGACTTTGCGCTGACCATGATGGCGGTTACCTACAACATCAAGCGCCTGGTGTTTCTCGA
>DAHVSZ010000229.1 GCA_027328625.1 Candidatus Paracaedibacteraceae bacterium
CTGAATGTATCCATGTGGTGCCCGCACGGTGCCCACAAGTGGTCACAGAGTAAGGTGCGCCCATGCAGATGCGGCGCGACATGCCGAAGCGAAAAGAGCAGGTGAAGCGTAATCCGCCCGTTACGCAATAACAACAATAAGTGACAAGTCGCAGAATGTAACGACCGCAACTACCGGTCGTGATTCGTGGCTCCCCCCAAGCACGGCTTGCAACGCCTTTATCCTTGATTGCTCCCGGTAGCCGCCTTTCAACGTGGGCAGCACCTCTTTGGAGTATCGGCACAGCAAATCATTCAATGTAGTCTGTTCAGACTCCGTACGCTGGACAAAAACCCCTCGCACCATCTCAGATAGGAGGCGTGTTCCGTCACCAATTGCTGACGCAACTAATTGTTTTATATGGTGCGCCTGGAGGGACTCGAACCCCCGACCTACGGCTTAGAAGGCCGTTGCTCTATCCAGTTGAGCTACAGGCGCATAGGGATGATCGGACAGTAAATCATCGGCACCATTGTAGAGGACCGGTGGCGGTCAGGGAAGCCGGAGCGTGCCTCTTTTCGCTGACGGCTGCCAGCGTGTATGGTTGGTGGTATCAGCCGATCGGAGCAGGGCATGGACAAGCGCTTTATCCTGGAGAGCAGTTTCCCGCCGCAGGGCGACCAGCCGGAGGCTATCCGTCTGTTGGTGAACGGCCTTGCCGCTGGTGAATATTTCCAGACCCTGTTGGGGGTGACCGGTTCGGGCAAGACCTTCACCATGGCCAATGTCATCGCCATCACCCACCGGCCCGCCATCATCATGGCGCCCAACAAGACCCTTGCAGCGCAACTCT
>DAHVSZ010000022.1 GCA_027328625.1 Candidatus Paracaedibacteraceae bacterium
GAATTCCACTATTATTTCAGAAATCAATGGATGGTGTTCGAATTTATTTTCTATAAACCCTCCCCTCAAGTCTCAAGAAAATAAATTTGTTTTAGTTGATATTTCAAACCCTGAATATGTTGAAAATTTTGTAATTCTAGAAAATGTGATCGAAGTCTTTGATCATCATTTTGGTTATGAAGAATTTTGGAAACAACGAATTGGAGCAAAAGCAAAAATCGAACCCGTTGGAGCATGTGCTACTTTAATATGGGAACAATATAAAGATGAAGAATTGGAGAAAAAAATCTCTCCTCTATCTGCTCTTCTTCTTTACACAGCTATTGTATCAAATACTTTGAACTTTAACGCACAAATTACATCAAAAAGAGATCTTATAGCAGTTGAAGAGATCAAAAGTCTTATTAATATCCCAGTTGATTGGATAAATCACTACTATCATGAAAGTGAACAATCTATAAGAAAAAACTTGAGGAAAGCAATCAAAACGGATACCAAATTTATTTCATTAAAACCCTACTCTTTCATGTTTAGTCAGTTAGAGCTATGGAATGCAGCAGACTTTTTTAAAATTAATGAAATCCAAAATATTAATCAAATTATGAATAATCTTTTCACCGATTCTAATTGGCTATTAAGCATTAGTAGCATTAAAGAAAATCGCAATTATATTTTCTCAAATATAATTGATTTAATAAACACCCTATCCGGTTTTCTCAATATTGATAAACAACACAGCTATTGGATAAATGATCGCTTATGGATGAGAAAAGAAATTCTAAGAGAGCTCCTCATCAAAAATTAATTAATAAATATATCCTAAATCACTTAGATTAATCTCCCTTCAGGATTTTCTTCTATTGGTTAAAGATTTAATTCACATCATCCTCTTATAGGTATTCCTCCTAAAAAATAACTTGGAGAAACTTGATATAGGTGAGCCAACTTAGAAAGCTCTTCTGTCGTAATGGGCTTTTGTCCATATTCATATTGCTGCAAATCATCAATTGAAATGTTGAGCATTTTTGAAACATAGCTTAAGGCTAAACCAAGTCTGTAACGATGCTCTCTTAAGCGCTTGCTTAAATATTCTGTTCCGTAAGTTACATAAGTTGACATATTTCTTTGTCCATTTTTAACAATTCACTCAAATGTTATTACTGAAAATAAAATGTATCGCAAGTTTATAGACTGGTTTTATTTCAACTAGGTTTAGTTTATCCTCTATATCATTTTTGTAATCACCAACCTATCATAGAGAGAAATCCACAACTACATTGCTTATATGGAAATAATAGATATACTTTGTGATCAAACCCATAGAGTAGCTCAAATACTATTTGAAAATCCGGGATAAGTCATGATTCAAGCTAAAATTCAATCTTCTCTTCCTGAATTATTGGATTATCTTTTCACTCTGCATGGTAAAAACATTGATCTAGGACTTGATCGCCTTATTTATCTTTTAAACAAACTTGGCAAACCTCATTTAAAAATTCCACCCACAATTCATATAGCCGGAACTAATGGTAAAGGTTCAACAGCTGCATTTTGTAGAAGCATTCTAGAAGCAGCAGAACATAAAGTTCATGTCTACACTTCACCTCATCTTATCAAATTTAATGAACGCATTCGTCTTAATGGTCAGCTCATTGAAGATAACCTTCTTATTGAAACACTTCGAGAAATCATCAAAGTTAACGACTCACATCCAATTACATTTTTCGAAGCAACAACGGCTGCTGCTTTTTTATTATTTTCAAGAATTCCCTCTGATTTTGTGTTACTTGAAACAGGTCTCGGTGGTCGCCTTGACGCTACCAATGTCATTGAATCGTCCTTAGCCTCTGTCATAACTTCCATTTCTTATGACCACCAAGAATTTCTAGGGTCTACTCTTGAACAAATTGCATATGAAAAGGCTGGTATTATAAAGCCTGGCTGTCCAGTTATTATTGGCCCTCAACCAAAGCAAGTAACTACTGTTTTAAAGAAACAAGCAAATCTCAAACATGCTGCCATTCACCTCTTTGGAGAAAATTGGGATTTAGATATTTTGTCACCATTTCCTCCACCATCTTTAAAAGGTGATCATCAATGGATCAATGCAGCAACAGCAATTAAAACCCTTCAAACTGTTACTTTTGTTAGTGTAGAAGCCATTACCAAAGGATTAACTTCTGCCGAATGGCCGGGACGGTTACAATTATTGCAAAAAGATCCTTTTGAAATTTGGCTTGATGGTGCTCATAACCCTGCTGGTGCACAAGCTCTTGCTCATGAAATAAAAAAATGGGAAGAAAATGTACCAGTTATTGGAATTATTGGTATGAAAAAAAGAAAAGATGCTCTTGAGTTTTTGAAAATCCTAAAATCTGTCCTTCAAAAAGCTTATATGATCCCTGTCGACGAAACTAATAAAACAGGACCTTCCTATTCTGCAATAGAATTATCAGAAATGGCTGACTCAGTTGGTTTGGCCTCTGAACCAGCTTTAAACTATATTCATGCAGTATCAAAAATAAAAAATGATTATCCATTCAGTAAATGTATAACTACAGGATCCTTATATTTGGTTGGTGAAGTACTTAAAATATCCAGCTCACTTGACAATTAATCTTTTTAACATTATAGTTTAAATTATTGAGTATTTCTTATTTGAGTTAAATCAGTACTTAATATGAATGATTTCTTTTGGCAAACTTTTGTTACGTTACTTGTTGTTATTGATCCATTCCTAGTCATTCCCGTTTTTGTTTCTTTAACCAGAAACGATACTAAAGCAGTTAAGGAACGTACTGCCCGAAAAGCTTGCTTGATTGGTGCAATCCTATTAATTGCTTTTGCCTTTTTGGGTGATAAGCTTTTAGATGCCATGGATATTTCCGAACCAGCCTTTCGTATAGCCGGAGGTTTTCTTCTTCTTTTAGCAGCAATCGAAATGGTAGTCGCTCGTAATACTGGTTTACGTACGCCAACTGGTGACGAAACGAAAGAAGCCATTCAAAAAGATGATATTTCTGTTTTTCCTTTGGCCATTCCCCTTATAGCTGGGCCTGGTGCAATTACTTCCACCGTTGTACTGATGCGCCAAGCAGAAGCTATGGGCTTTTTTGTGCAAATGGGTGTTATTCTCATAGCACTTATCGTCTTAGCTCTGACTTACGTGAGCCTACTTTTAGGAGACCCCATTATGAAAAGATTGGGTGTAACTGGAACAAATGTTTTAACACGTGTATTTGGTATTATCTTAGCCGCTTTTTCAATTCAAAACATTATCACTGGTTTGGTAATGGTAATTAAAAGTGCAATGAAGTAATGCTCTGGATTTGAACAGATTTGGTATTGTAATCCTCTAACCAACCCTCAACGCAAACTGCTGATTACCACGCTCCATAACAAGAATTCTTATACCATTCAAAGGCAATTCACTTAAAAGTTTTTTAAGAGCAGATGTACTATCAATTTTTGTATCGTTGACTTGTCGAATTATATCCCCTTGAATAAACTCAAATCGATTAATAAATCTTGACTTATCAGATGATGCTTCACTAATAACAACGCCGGTTTTCCTTTCATCTAAATTATAGCGCAAAGCAAGAGCCGGAGATAAATTAGAAACCGTCAACCCTGCCAAAACGTGTTTCCCTTCTAAGATCATAGTATCGGCCGCTGGAGTTTCTGGTGGAACTATAGCTTTAAATATTATTTTATCTGCTTTTCCATCCCGCCAAATAGAAAATGTAACATCTTTTTGAGGTTCTGTAAGCAATTGCCTGAAGTGAAGATCTTCAGCTTGATAAACTGGTTTATCATCAATTGCAGTGATAATATCACCTTTACGAAGCCCTGCTGCTTTAGCCGTGCTAGCTGGATGAATATCAACAACAATTGCCCCTTTGGTTAAATTTATGTTCTTATCATCAAAAGATTCAATCAATTCTGGTGTCAATGTTTGAGCATAGACACCAAACCAAGCTGTGTGTCCCTCTCCCTGATTTACGCTCTTGAGCATCGCTTGCACAAGTACAGAAGGAATCGCAAAACCAATCCCATGAGAAGCTCCAGTTCTGGACAAAATGGCATTTGGAATACCAATCAATTGTCCTTTTATATTAACAAGAGCCCCTCCCGAATTACCTGGATTAACAGCAGCATCCGTTTGAATCAAAAGTCGTCCATTAAGGACTCTTGAAAGAGCAGAAATAATCCCCGATGTTACTGTTTGACCAAGACCAAATGAGTTTCCTAAAGCCAAAACAACATCTCCCACTTCAATAGTGTCAGAGTCACCTATGGGCAAATAAGGCAAATTAACCACTTTAGAATTTTTTAACCTTAAAATTGCCAGATCTTGTTGCCTATCAGTTTTTAAAACATCTGCCTCAAATTCACGTCCATCAGTTAAACGTGCCTTAATTTTTGCAGCATCTTGAACGACATGAGCACAGGTTACTAAAATTCCATCTGCACTAATTAAAACACCTGAACCACTGGATTGAACGACTTCTCTCTGAGGAGCTCCATTTAGTGGCCCAAGTGCTCCAAAAAAAAATTCAAAAAACGGATCTCCTACAAAAGGATTAACAATCTTATTTTCAGCTATATGTGATGCATATAAGTCGACAACTGCAGGTGACGTTTTTTTAACCAAGCCAGAGAAAGAACCAAAAGCTGCCGCTTTTTCTCTGGCTTCTGCTATCAGAGATTTTAAATTGGTAGCATCAGTTTCATCAAGTTTAGGTGAGGATTGGGTTTGATCTTTCTTATCAAAGAGATGAAGAAAAAATTGCTGAATGCTGTGAAGAAGATCTGAATCAGCAAAAGCTGGTGAAGAAAGAGAGAACGAAAAGACAAGGAAAAGAGCTAAAACGCAAACCTTGAAAGGATGCCCCGATCCAGTTTTGTTTTTGCTGAATTGCCACGTTGCTAATGCTCCTCGCAGTGACGCCCAAAATAGTCTCATTCAATCTTTCTCTTACTGTAGAATCCTTCTCCTCAAGTATCAAAAAAAGAAGTTAATGGCAAGTTAACTTGAAGTCTTTATAAACAATAAGTTCAGACATCCAATGACAACTTGAACATTTTAAGTATTGTTAATTATTAATTAATTATATTAATTAATAATTAACATTGTACTGTTAGTAATTATTCTATATTTACTTAAAATATAAAATACAGGAGTAACTCATGAAAACAGCTGCACTACTACTACTGACAGCAATCTCATGCATAGCTGCAGAAGAAGAATTAAATAACAACACTCCTCCAACCCCCCAACTCAAACAACAGCCTATTATTGTGGTTACCCAAGAAGAAATAGACGCTGCCATTACGCCAGTTCCAACTATTCAAGAATATATAGATCAGTACAGAGGAAAAGCTAAAAGGATAAAGGTAATAGCTTACGAAGATAATGTCACTATTACATATCTTAAAGATGGATCTGCAAGGGTTAGATATTCCAACGGCAAGATCAGAATAAGAAAAAATAGGTCTTCATAAGATGAAAAAAGAAGGCAACATGGCTGGGGAAAAGCCAGCCATGTTTAACCGCAAATGTTAACCTGCAGCAGCAGCTTCAACAACTTGCGCTGTTGGATCATAATCAACAAATTCAATAACAGCCATAGGTGCATTATCACCATACCGGAAACCTGCTTTCAGGATACGGGTATAGCCACCACTTCTTGATGCAAATCTGCCAGCCAAAACACTCATCAGTTTTGAAACAACTTCTTGGTCTTGTAATGCTGCCAATGCTTGGCGACGGGCATGTAAATCACCACGTTTACCAAGAGTTACCAACTTTTCTACGATTGGACGTAGATCTTTTGCTTTTGGCAAAGTTGTTTTAATTTGTTCATTCTTTATCAAAGCTTGCGCTAAGTTCTTGAAAAGAGCTTTTCTGTGTGAACTTGTGCGATTTAACTTTCTGCCGGAAACCTTATGTCTCATTTTAACTTATCCTAATTTAATTAACAGCTATAGGGATCTTCTAAGCTTTTAGCTAATTCTTCAATATTTTCTGGAGGCCAGCTTTGAATGCTCATCCCAAACCCTAAGCCCATTTGTGCCAAAACTTCTTTAATTTCATTTAGTGACTTACGTCCAAAGTTTGGAGTCTTGAGCATATCGCCCTCTGATTTTTGAACCAAATCACCGATATAGAAAATATTTTCATTCTTTAGACAATTTGCTGATCTAACAGAAAGCTCCAGCTCGTCAACTTTCTTGAGGAGATTTCTATTAAATGGAAGCTCATCCTTAGCTCCACTTTTTTCAGTTGCTCTTGGCTCATCAAAATTAATGAACTGTTGTAGCTGATCCTGGAGAATTCTAGCCGCATACGCAACTGCGTCATCTGGCTTCATAGACCCATCTGTTTGGATACGCATTGTCAGTTTATCATAGTCTGTACGTTGACCAACACGAGTCTGCTCAACCTTATATACAACACGCTTAACAGGACTAAAAATTGAATCAATCGGAATAACCCCTATTGGTTTATCTTCATACAAATGTTGATTCGCAGGAACATAACCTTTTCCACTTTGAATAGTCAATTCCATGTTAAGTTGCACACCTTCATCTAATGTACAAATTGCAATTTCAGGGTCAAGGATGTCAACATCTGCAGTTGCTTGAATATCCTTTGCTCTCACAACTCTTGGCCCAACAACAGAAATTTTCACCTTTTTTGGAATATCAGAATTTAAACGAACACCAATTGTTTTTAAGTTTAAAATGATATCTGTCACATCTTCTAGAACGCCAGGAATCGCTGAAAACTCATGCAATACACCATCAATTTTAACAGAGGTAATTGCAGCTCCTTGCAATGACGACAAAAGGATGCGACGTAAAGCATTCCCCAATGTCATTCCAAAACCACGTTCTAATGGCTCAGCTACAACATCTGCTTCACGCAATTCAGGATCAACGTATTGTACGTTTAATTTGTAGGACTTTATCAACGATTGCCAGTTTTTCTCAATCACAACCTAAACCTCAAATCTCAGAATTAAAAATAAAAAATGATTAGACACGTCGACGCTTTGGTGGACGACACCCATTATGAGGAACAGGTGTAATATCACGAACGGATGTAACAACAAATCCTATTGACTGCAAAGCACGCAATGCTGTTTCACGACCTGATCCAGGCCCCTTTACAATCACACTCACTGATTTAACACCATGTTCAGCTGCTTTTTTACCAGCTTCTTCTGCAGCTACCTGTGCTGCATAGGGGGTAGACTTTCTTGACCCCTTAAACCCAACCATACCAGCCGTTGACCAGGAAATCGCATTGCCTTGCTCATCACTAATGGTAATAAGGGTGTTGTTAAACGTTGCGTTTATGTGTGCAACAGCATTAACTACATTTTTTCTTTCTCGACGCTTAACTCGTCCAACTGCTTTCTGTGCCATTTTACTTCAAACCTTATAAATATTATTTACCAACCATCTTTTTTCCTGCAATTGGAACTGCTTTCCCTTTGCGTGTTCTTGCATTTGTATGTGTTCTTTGACCACGAACCGGCAATCCTTTTCGATGTCGCAAACCTCTATAACAACCTAAGTCCATTACTCTTTTTATGTTCATTGAAACTTCACGCCTTAAATCACCTTCAACACTAAATTGTTGATCAATGATTTCACGAATTTTAAGAACTTCTTGATCTGTTAATTCATGGACTCTCTTTGCCATATCTATTCCAGCAGCTTCCATAATTTTATGAGCCCGTTGATTACCAATTCCATAAATATAGGTTAAAGCTATAAACACCTTCTTCTGTGTTGGGATGTTAACACCTGCAATACGTGCCACTATAATTCTCCTTGTTACCCTTTTACTTCGATATGGCTTCTATTTTGTTAAATATCTGCTTACGCACCATTTCAATTGGCTGACTCGCATCAATCTCATAAACTAAATTTTCCTTTTTGTAAAACTCTTTGAGCGGTTCCGTTTCTCGGTGATATTCTTCAAGTCTAAGCTTCACACTTTCTCTTGAGTCATCAGTTCGTTTCACCAGCTCACCACCACACTTATCACAAATACCCTCATTTTTCGGAGGATTAGTTTTAGCATGATATACAGCCTTACAATCTGCACATGTCATGCGGCCTGAAATTCGGTCTAAAATTTCACTATCAGCTAGAGAAAAGCTGAAAACGCAATCAAGCTTTTTATTAACTGATTGCAAAAACTCACCGAACGCAGTTGCCTGGCTGACAGTGCGTGGAAATCCATCAAATAATATACTCTTTGCCCCTTCGGAAGCAACCACTTTTTGCACCATTTTTAAAACCAAACCACCGTCTACTAATTTTCCTGATGAATAAAGGCTTTCTAGTTGCTTGCCAAGCTCTGTCTTGGCTTTAATCTCAGCTCTTATCAAATCTCCAGTAGACAACTGCAAAAAATCTGTAGCTTCCGTTAAATATTGAGCTTGAGTTCCTTTCCCACAGCCAGGAGGTCCTAAAAAAAGTACGTACATTCAAATTTTGCCTTTTAATTTGGCTTTTTTAATTAACCCCTCATATTGATGCGCTACAAGATGGGACTGGACTTGACCAATTGTGTCAATCGTTACACTGACAACAATTAATAAGCTTGTACCACCAAAATAGAATGGCAAAGAAATACGAGCTAAAATCAATTCTGGCAAAATACAAATCGATGCTAAATAAAGCGCTCCTACTGTTGTAAGTCTAGTAAGTACATAGTCAATATATTCAGCTGTTTGTTGGCCTGGACGGACACCAGGTATATAGGAGCCAGATTTGCGTAAATTTTCAGCTGTCTCATTTGGATTAAACATCAATGCCGTGTAAAAAAACGCAAAGAATATGATTAAAGCAACGAACAAAGTAATATAAATTGGGTGACCATGACTAAAGAACCTTGCAATATAAGACATCCAAGAGTCCTGTGAAGCCGATGAAAAACCAACAACTGTTGCTGGTAATAACAATAGAGAAGAAGCAAAAATTGGAGGGATTACGCCAGCGCTATTTAATTTAAGTGGCAAATGTGTGCTTTGTGATGTAGCGGGCATATTAACAGCCATTTGTCTTTTTGGATATTGAATTGGTATGCGTCTTTGCGCTTTTTCCATGAAGACGATATAGCCAATTACAACTGCTACCATTGCTAGAACACCAATAATAACTAGTGCAGATAAAGCACCCTGGCGACCTAACTCAAAAGTATTAAAAACAGCTTGAGGCAGGTTTGCTACGATACCTGAGTATATAATTACTGAAATTCCATTTCCAATACCACGTGAGGTAATTTGCTCACCAATCCACATAATAAAGAGTGTACCGCCTGTCAAAGTTATCATTGTAGTTAAACGAAACAATAAACCTGGATCAAGAACAGCTGAACCAGTATGTCCTGTAATCTTCTCAAGTCCTATAGCAATCCCATAAGACTGTAAAACAGCTAACAAAACTGTTCCATAACGTGTATATTGATTAAGCTTGCGGCGTCCTGTCTCCCCCTCCTTTTTAAGGGCTTCTAAATGAGGAGAAACAGAAGTAAGCAATTGAACAATAATACTTGCAGAGATGTAAGGCATAATGTTCAAAGAGAAGATAGTCATACGACCAATAGCTCCCCCAGAGAACATATCAAGAATTCCAAGAATACCACCTGCATTATTACGCGTGAATTCCGCAATAATCAATGGATTTATGCCGGGCAATGGCACATAGGTACCAAGACGATAGATAACTAATGCCGCCAGCGTAAACCATATTCTTTTCTTCAAATCCTCAGCCTTATTAAAAGACGAAAGACTAATACTACTTGCAAGTTGCTCAATGGCAGACGACATAATACCCCTAAAATATAAAAACGACAGTTACTCTATAATAAGTGAGCCACCAGCTTTTTCAAGTAGGGCTTGTGCTTTTTTTGTAGCTCGAGTAACTGCAACTTTAATTCCTTTGGTTGGCTTACCATTAGCCAACAAAGAAACACCCTGTAGGTGACGTGGCATAAAACCTAATTGAATCAGCAAGTCACGATCAATTTGTGCATCCTTTGGGAGAGTATGCTTTTCTAAAATTTTGTTAATTTTATCAAAATCTAGTTCGTACAAATGAACACGATGAATGTTAATAAATCCACGCTTTGGCAAACGACGATAAATAGGTGTTTGCCCGCCTTCAAATCCATTAATTGCAACACCTGAACGTGCTGTTTGACCTTTTCCACCACGACCCGATGTTTTTCCTTTACCTGAGCCAATCCCACGTCCAAGTAATTTTTTAGGACGTCGAGCACCATCGTTATCTCTAATTGTGTTAAGTTTTTGTGTCATTGGACTACCCTTTAATTACCTGATCTTTTTAGTCAGCACATATATTTACTTTGAAATTATCCTTACCATATGGGCAACTTTTGCTATCAACCCCTGTACAGAAGGTGAATCTTCTATTTCACGGATAGCATTCATCTTACCCAGTCCAAGTGCAATTAGATGCTGCTTTTGTTCAGCCTTACGGCGTATTGGACTGCCATATTGCTGAATTGTTATCATCGTCTTTTTGGTTTTTAAGGCCATCTCTTTTCTCTTAAACTAATATATTTCAATCATTAACATTTAAGCTTGTTCACGTTCAGCTGCATTATGGTTGCTATCTCTGCGAGATACAACTTCACTTAATTTTTTTCCAAGCTTATTTGCAACATGACGTGGAGAAGAAACATTCTTCAAAGCTTCCATCGTTGCACGTACTGTATTGTGATAGTTTGATGTACCAACAGATTTGCTAACAACATCATGTAAACCTAAAGCTTCAAACACTGCACGCATAGCACCACCCGCAATAACTCCTGTACCAGCCGCAGCACTGCGCAAGTACACGATTCCAGCGCCCATTCTTGCACGAACGTCGTGGTGCAATGTACGCCCTTCTCTAAGTGGTACACGTATCATTGTACGTTTTGCCCTATCGGATGCCTTACGTACTGCCTCTGGAACTTCGCGAGCTTTGCCAGTCGCATAACCAACGCGACCTTTTCCGTCACCAACAACAACTAGAGCTGAGAAGCGAAGTGTCTTACCACCCTTCACAACTTTTGTAACGCGGCGAACACTCACTAATTTTTCAATGAGTTGATCTTCTTTTGATGATGCTTCATTTGCTTGAGGGGATCTTGCCATAACTTAATAAATCCTAAAACTTTAAACCGTTTTCACGAGCACTATCTGCTAATGCTTTTATACGTCCGTGGTAAAGAAATCCAGAACGATCAAACACTACCTCTGTAATGCCTTTTTTCTTAGCTTCTTCTGCTATCGTTTTGCCTACAAAAACTGCAGCTTCTTTGTTACCACCATTTTTCATTTTCTTCTTATCAGCAACAAGCGTAGAAGATGCAGCCAATGTGACCCCCTGCTTATCATCTATAATTTGAGCATAAATGTGGCAGTTTGTTCTATGCACACTAAGCCTAAGTTTCCCAACAGAAACTTGGCGAATCTTATGACGTTGACGCTCTTTTCTGCGTTGACGCAATTCAGAAGATGACAACATTTTACTTCTTCTTTCCTTCTTTTCTAATCACAAACTCATTCTCTCTAATTAAACCTTTTCCTTTGTATGGTTCAGGCTTACGATAAGAACGCAATACTGCTGCAATTTGTCCAACTTGTTGTTTGCTTGGGCCTGTAATCGCAACCGAGGTTGGCTTCTCACACTTTATGGTAATACCTTGCGGAATGTCGTAAACAATATCATGACTAAAACCAAGTTGCATAGTCAGTTTATTTCCAGCAACAGAAGCACGATACCCAACACCATTGAGCTCCATGTTAACAGTAAAGCCTTGATCTAAACCCTTTACAATATTTGCAACATTGCGTTGAGTTGTTCCCCAAAGCGTTCGTACGGCTAATGTTTCATTTACAGGAGTGAATCTTATGCCTGAATTAGTTTTTTCAATGGTAATGCATTCAGGAACTGTATAAGACTGACCGCCTAGCTTACCTTTCAACACAAGTTCATTCCCGTTCTGCGTGAGTGAAACAGACGCCGGTACTATAATCTCATTTTTTCCTACACGTGACATAATAACTTCCTAGAACACAGTACAAATAACTTCGCCACCAATTGCTTTTTTACGAGCTTGGACATCGGACATAACTCCATGCGAAGTTGATAATATATTAATTCCAAGACCATTGTTCACCAGCTTTAAATCACTAATAGCCGAATAAACACGTCGTCCTGGTGTTGAAACTCTCTTTATAGTTTTGATGACAGGTTGACCTTCTAAATATTTTAATTCAACCTTTAAAAGGTCCTTACCATTTTCATCTTTTACAACAGAGTGACCTCTAATGTAGCCTTCTGTTTCCAAAACATTCAAAATGCCTACCCGCGCTTTTGAAACAGGAGATGTAAGATCTTTCTTACCGGCACGCTGTGCATTACGGATTCTTGTTAATAAGTCACCAATTGGATCGAGTATTGTCATTGTCTATTACCAACTTGATTTTGTTATACCAGGGATAAGCCCAAGAGAGCCAAGTTCACGTAAAGCAATACGTGACATTTTGAATTTTCTATAGTAGCCACGAGGGCGTCCCGAAATTTCACATCTATTACGAATACGAGTTGCTGAAGTTGAGCGGCTCATTTCTGCTAATTTATGTGTCAAAGCAATACGCTCTTCAAAAGCTAAATCTTTTTTATGCAACTGATACTTAACAGCTTCTCGTGTTTTAGCCCTAGACTGCACCAGTCTTCTTCTTTTGTTGTTATTCTCTATCGCACTTTTCTTAGCCATTCTTCTCTCTCAACTACTTGCTAAATGGAAAATTCAAAGCTGTTAGCAGCTGCAAAGCCTCTGCATCAGTTCTAGCAGTTGTGCACACTGTCACGTCCATACCACGAACTTTATCAACTTTATCATAGTTAATTTCCGGGAAAACAATTTGCTCTTTCAAACCAAGAGAGTAATTCCCTTTCCCATCAAAACTTCTTTTAGACAAGCCTCTAAAGTCTCTAACACGTGGCAAAGCAATGTTTATGAGCCTATCTAAAAATTCAAACATGCGATCTTTGCGCAAAGTAACTTTAGCACCAATATTCATACCTTCACGCAACTTAAAACCTGCGATCGACTTTTTAGCTTTTGTAATTACAGGCTTTTGGCCAGCAATTGCAGTCAAATCTTCTACAGCAAATTGTAACTTTTTACTGTCTTGAGCCGCTTCACCTACACTCATGTTAATTACAATTTTTGTAACCTTAGGAGACTCGTACTTATTGTTAATACCAAGCTCTTTCATAAGTCTAGGTTGAATTTCTTTTTCAAATCTTTCTTTTAAGCCAGTCATGACACTCTCAAATCCTTTTAAAGGCTTTGTTCCTATTAATTATTTTACAGTTCTGTTCCGGTTTTCTTAAAGTAACGAACTTTGTCGCCCTCTTTAGTTATCTTATAGCCAACTTTACCTGGCTTATCAGAAGAATGATCTACCAATGCTAAATTAGAAATATGTATTGGTAAACTCTTTTGAACAGGGCCATTTGGATTTAAGTGGCTTGGTTTCTTATTGCGTGTAACTACGTTTACACCTTCAACAACTGCTCTTGCTTCCGCAAGAAGGATCTTTGTAACAACACCGCGCTTACCTTTTTCTTTTCCAGTGGTAATCTGAACTGTGTCACCCTTTTTAATTTTAAAACGAACTTGTGTCATTATAATACCTCAGGTGCAAGCGAAATAATTTTCATGTACCCTGCAGAACGAAGCTCTCTTGTCACAGGGCCAAATATACGGCTTCCAATTGGTTCACCTTGCTTGTTGATTAAAACAGCCGCATTTTGGTCGAAAGAAATCAATGAACCGTCAATCCTCTTAACAGCCTGTCGTGTCCGTACAATCACTGCACGATGCACATCACCTTTCTTTACTTTACCTCTTGGCATTGCATCTTTAATTGAAACAACAATAACGTCGCCTACTGAAGCATATTTACGTTTTGATCCACCTAAAACTTTGATGCACATGACTTCTTTGGCACCAGAGTTATCGGCTACATCTAATCGGGATTCTACTTGTATCATAATAGTACTCTCTTCTCACCGAGCTTAAGCTGATTTCTCTGCTACAACCCACTTTTTTGTCTTAGAGATTGGCTTAGACTCAATAATACTAACTGAGTCTCCAATCTTATAAGTATTGTTTGGGTCATGTGCAGCATATTTATTATGTCTTTTAATATATTTTTTATAGACAGGGTGCATCACATTTTTCTCAACTTTGACGATAACTGTTTTATCGCCTTTGTCACTTACAACTGTTCCCTGCAACACTCGACGTGGCATTGCTCTACTCCTTAAGCTGACTTCAATTGTTTCAGTCTTGTGTTAATGCGCGCAACATCTCTGCGGCACTGACGAAAACGTGAAACATTTACTGATTGACTAACCTTTGCCTGCACACGAAGGTTGAGCATCTCTTTTTTCAAATCTCCACAAATCTGGTGAAGTTCAGATTCAGTTTTACTAACTAATTCAGCGAATTTCATGATTGCTACCATCTTATGCAATTCTTTTAATAAATTTTGTTTGGATCGGCAACTTAGCAGCAGCAAGCTCAAATGCTTTTTCTGCTATTTCTGGCGCCACACCATCTAATTCAAACATGACTCTACCAGGTTTAACACGGCAGACCCAAAACTCAGGGGAACCTTTTCCACTTCCCATACGAACTTCAGCAGGTTTCTTTGATACTGGAACATCCGGGAAAATACGAATCCAAACTCTTCCTACACGACGAATATGACGTGTAATTGCACGACGAGCTGCTTCGATTTGACGTGCAGTTATACGCGCTGGCTCTAAAGCTTTTAGTCCGTAGCTTCCAAAGCTAACTGAGGTACCCGCTTTGGCCACACCATGGATGCGCCCTTTAAAGGCTTTCCTGTATTTTGTCTTCTTAGGTAATAGCATAGTAACCTCAAAAAATCTAGCGATTTAAAACGTATTCATTTGTTTTTTTGTCTTGAGCCATTGGATCATGTTCTTTGATCTCACCTTTATATACCCAGACTTTTATACCACATGTACCATATGTGGTTTTCGCAGTACCGATCCCATAGTCAATATCGGAACGCAATGTATGTAGAGGAACACGACCTTCTCTGTACCATTCCATACGAGCAATTTCGGCACCACCCAAACGCCCAGAACAGTTAACACGAATACCCAAAGCACCCAATTTCATTGCTGATTGCATTGCTCTTTTCATAGCTCGTCTAAAAGAAACGCGACGTTCAATTTGTTGGGCGATGCCTTCTGCTATCAGTTTTGCATCCAATTCAGGCTTACGAACTTCGACAATATTGATTGCAACTTCAACTTTTGCAATATCTGTAAGCTTTTTCTTCAATTTTTCAATATCAGCTCCCTTTTTCCCGATAAGGATACCAGGACGAGCTGTATAAATATTTAAACGTGCTTTCTTAGCTGGCCTTTCAATAACAACTTTTGAAATACCTGCTTGTGATAAAGCAGTTTGCACATAATTCCTAATAGCTATATCTTCATGTAAGAGCTTTCCGTACTCTTTACCAGAAAACCAGCGTGAGTCCCAAGTCTTATTGATGCCTAGCCTTAACCCGATGGGATTAACTTTTTGACCCATAGCCGCCTAAACCTCTTTCTCTTCTACTTTAATATTCAAATGACTAAATACCTTGCTAATTGAATTAGCTCTTCCCTTTGCGCGAGCATGAAATCTCTTTAATTTCATCCCATAACCAACGTGCGCCTCTTTAATGTAAAGACGATCAATATCCATGCCATGATTATTTTCGGCATTTGCTATTGCTGATAAAACAGTCTTTTTTACATCTTGCGCTGTACGCTTTTGAGAAAAGGTCAAAAAATTCAGAGCTTGATCAACTTTCATACCACGGATCTTAGCCGCTACCAAGTTCAATTTACGCGGACTAACTCTGAGTGTTCTTAAAATGGCTTGTGCTGTCTTCGGCTTCATTTTTAACTCTCACAACTTTATTTTTTAGCTTTTTTATCGGCGCCATGGCCATAATAAGTTCGCGTTGGAGCAAACTCACCAAGCTTATGCCCTACCATATTTTCTGTTACATAAACAGGAATAAATTTATGCCCATTATGAACCCCAAATGTCACTCCAACGAATTGAGGAATAATTGTTGAGCGTCTTGACCATGTCTTTACAACATCTTTTCTACCTGACGCCAATACTGCCTCAGCTTTACCCAACAAATAGCGGTCAAAAAACGGACCCTTCCAAACTGATCTTGCCACTGATATCTCCGTTACTTACTACGACGTCTAATAATTTGTGATGATGTTCTCTTGTTCGTGCGTGTCTTTTTACCCTTTGTCTTTATGCCCCATGGGGTAACTGGATGACGACCGCCTGATGTCCTACCTTCACCACCACCGTGAGGGTGATCAATTGGGTTCATAGCAACACCACGCACTGTTGGACGAATACCCAACCAACGAGAACGTCCAGCTTTTCCATAGGAACGATTCTGATGATCTGGATTAGATACCGAACCTACTGTTGCACGACATTCACCTTTAATTAAGCGAACTTCACCTGAAGACAATTTAACAATTACATAACCAGAATCACGACCAACAATCTGCACATACGAGCCTGCTGATCTTGCAAGCTGTCCACCTTTACCAATCTTTAACTCAACATTATGTACAATGGATCCCAATGGAATATTCTTCAACATCATTGAGTTACCAGGTTTAATATCCGCTTTGTCAGCAGACACAACTGAATCACCTGCTTGTAATTTTTGTGGAGCTAAAATGTAACCAAACTCACCATCTTGATATTTAACAAGTGCAATAAATGCAGAACGGTTTGGATCATATTCAATACGTTCAACTACAGCTGGAATATCCATTTTTGTACGCTTAAAATCAATTAAGCGATAGCGACGTTTGTGACCACCACCTTTGCTCCATGAAGTGGTACGTCCTGTATTATTATGTCCACTCTTCTCATTAATACCTGTTGTAAGAGCCTTGAATGGTTTGCCCTTCCAAAGGCCGCTTCTGTCAATATCAACGAGCTGACGTTGCCCTGCGGTGGTTGCTTTATACTGTTTTAAAGCCATCTTTATACTCCAGTACTAAAATCAATTTTTTGACCAGCCTCTAAGCAAACCATTGCTTTCTTAGAGTCGGACAACATTCCGCGACGTCCTCGGAAAACTCTTGTTTTCCCTTTTTTAATCAACGTATTAACTGAGCGGACTTTTACTTGAAAAAGATTCTCAATTGCCTTTTTAATTTCTGGCTTACTTGCATCATTCCTGACAGCAAAAAAATACTGAGCACTCGATGTCATCATGTTTGATTTTTCTGTTAATAGAGGATAAAGAATAACTTCGTAATCTCTATAATTTAATTTTTTTGCTGTCTTCATTTCAGTCTAGCCTCTATTGTCTTAATGGCATCAACGGTCATAATCAACTTATCCTTGCGCAAAATATCATAAACATTTGCACCAATCTGTGGAAGAATATCAAACACTTCCAAGTTGGCAACTGCATTGCGCATGTTATCATTTACCTTCTCTCCATCAATCAAAAGTGCTGTTGCACCTTTTAAGTCCGAAAAGCGTTTCAATGCATCTTTTGTTTTTGCTTTGCTCAAAGACAAATCATCAACTACGATCAAATCACCTTGCTTTAGTTTTGCTGACAGAGCCATTTTCAAGCCTAACTGTCTTACTTTCTTTGGCAAGCTGTAAGCATGACTACGTGCAACTGGTCCAAATATAATTCCACCACCAACGAACTGTGCTCCGCGCTTGCTACCGTGGCGAGCACCACCTGTACCTTTTTGACGATACATTTTTTTGGTTGTGCCACTGACTTCACCACGCTCTTTCGCTTGATGTGTACCGGCTTGTCTCTTCGCAAGTTGCCATGTCACAACACGAGACAATATGTCTGAGCGTGGGTCTAAACCAAAAACTTGATCATCAAGCTCGAGTTCGCCTGCTGCTTTATTCTGTTTATTTAAAATACTAACTTTCATTTCTTATACCTAAATAAAATTTAGTTTGTCTGTGTTTTTTTAATGGCATCACGCACGTATACCACGCTATTTTTCGAACCAGGAACGCTACCTTTTATAAAAAGCAAACCACGTTCAGCATCAATTAATTGAATGCTCAGGTTTAACTTTGTGACACGTCTAGCCCCCATGTGTCCAGCCATTTTTTTATTTTTGAACACTTTCCCTGGATCTTGGCGATTACCAGTTGACCCATGACTGCGGTGAGAAACGGAAACTCCGTGAGTTGCGCGTAAACCACCAAAGTTGTGACGCTTCATACCACCAGCAAATCCTTTACCAACGCTGGTACCAGTTACATCAACATATTGGCCAACCTGAAAATAACTTACATCAAGCTTATCACCCGCATTAAGCATATTTTTTTCATCGACTCGAAACTCTTTCAAACGGCCGCAAGGCTCTTGCTGCTGTTTGGCAAAGTAACCACGCAATGGTTTGCTTAACTTATTTACAGCAACTGACTTTGTACCTATCTGAACTGCATTGTATCCATTGCTTGTTTCTGTTTTTTGTGCAATGACCGTGCAAGGCTCAACTTTCAACACGGTAACTGGAACCTGATTCCCATTTTCTGTAAAGATTTGGGTCATCCCAATTTTTTCTGCAATTAAACCTGATCTCATTTTTTTATTAACCTACAATTTAATTTCAACATCTACCCCAGAAGCAAGATCTAGCTTCATTAGAGCATCCACAGTTTGAGGCAACCAATCAATAATATCAATTAGCCTTTTATGGGTTCTAATTTCGAACTGCTCACGGGACTTTTTGTCAATGTGAGGTGAACGGTTTACAGTATACTTCTGTATCCTTGTAGGCATTGGGATAGGGCCGCGTACTTGCGCCCCTGTCCTTTTTGCTGTATTCACAATTTCTTTCACTGACTGATCCAGCAGACGATGATCGTATGCTTGGAGTTTTATTCTTATATTTTGACTATCCATTATTTCAACTCAATTCAGCTCGAGTGTTTACTTAATAATACTAGAGACGACACCGGCCCCGACGGTACGACCACCTTCACGAATCGCAAAGCGTAACCCTTCATCCATCGCAATCGGTGCTATCAACTCAACCGTCATCGCTATGTTATCCCCTGGCATTACCATCTCAACACCATCGGGAAGAGCAACCATACCCGTTACGTCTGTCGTTCTAAAATAAAACTGGGGACGATAGTTCGTAAAAAATGGAGTATGACGTCCACCTTCCTCTTTTGTCAAGATATAAGCTTCAGCTTTAAAGTTCGTGTGTGGTGTAATACTACCTGGAGCTGCCAATACTTGACCACGCTCAACTTCTTCTCTCTTCGTTCCACGAAGAAGCGCTCCTATGTTGTCTCCAGCTTCACCGGAATCCAATAACTTACGGAACATCTCTACTCCCGTCACAACTGTCTTCACTGTCGGTTTCAAGCCAACTATCTCTGCTTCTTCACCAACCTTTATGATTCCGCGTTCAACACGACCCGTCACAACAGTTCCACGACCTGAAATTGAGAATACATCTTCTATCGGCATCAAAAATGGGCGATCTTTCGCACGCTCTGGTTGCGGAATATACTCATCTACCGCTGCCATTAATTTCAATATAGCATCTGATCCTTTTGCTGGATCTCTATCCTCTAATGCGCAAAGTGCTGATCCACGAATAATTGGTATCTTATCTCCTGGAAAACCATAAGATGACAATAATTCTCTCACTTCCAACTCAACCAAGTCAGCTAATTCTTCATCATCTACCATGTCAATCTTGTTCATAAACACAACAAGTGCTGGAACACCAACCTGACGTGCCAAAAGAATATGTTCACGGGTCTGGGGCATCGGACCATCAGCTGCGGATACAACCAATATTGCTCCATCCATCTGCGCTGCACCTGTGATCATGTTTTTCACATAGTCAGCATGCCCTGGACAGTCAACGTGCGCATAGTGACGGTTCTCTGTCTCATACTCTACGTGCGCTGTCGAAATCGTAATACCGCGGGCCTTTTCTTCTGGCGCCTTATCGATCTGATCGTAAGCCATAAAACTCGCACCACCCCTCGCCGCTAATACCTTTGTAATCGCTGCTGTTAATGATGTCTTCCCATGGTCTACGTGCCCGATTGTCCCTATGTTACAATGCGGCTTATTCCTCTCATACTTCGCTTTCGACATATCTCTATTCCTGTTAATCGCTAAATGCTTGTCTTCTATTTCAGGTGATTGCACCAAGTTAATTTGGAGCGGGTGATGGGAATCGAACCCACGTAGCCAGCTTGGAAGGCTGGAGCTTTACCATTAAGCTACACCCGCATATTTTGGTGGAAGGAGTAGGATTTGAACCTACGTAGACATACGTCGGCAGATTTACAGTCTGCTGCCTTTGACCGCTCGGCCATCCTTCCAACATTTATATGATTTAGGAGATTTTTAACGCATCTGTCAATGATTAATCAAACGTTTGAGGTGCTTTGTCGCAAAAATTTAATTGGACAGCTATAAAAAAATCTTTTAATAGCTGATTTGTACTTAACCAAAATAAATTATGAGTAGAAATTTAATGCAGGCAAAAAACTTCCATTATTCGAAGCTTTTAAAGCCCTTACCACTATCCATTATTTTTGTGCTCATATTGCTTATATTGGACTGGTTTTTCCCTAATTTTCTATCAAAATTCTCTTTTCTAATTATTCTTATATGTGCAATTCTTTTTGGTTTTTTGCCGAAACAATTAACCACTCTTTCAAGTAAAATCTCTAAGGTTAAAAAAGAAAAAAGAATAGACATAGTATCTCCTCTTGAAGCTGTGCCCCAAATTTTTAAGTTTAAAACTTTTTTTAACTTTCAAGATCTAATCCATAATACTCTGCAAGAAACGGCGGCGTTTATTGAAAACCTTCCTCCTTCTTCAGTCTCAATTTTTGCTCATCTTTCATCAAAGAATCAACGTTACCCAATTAATCTTGGTACCCTCATTCAGCAAGTAAAAGAGCTTTCTCTTCCACTTTTTGTTCACCCAATTTTTAGTATACCTCAGAAAAAATTAAGTTCTAATAAACTTGAAGTGTTTCTATCTATTCCGGAAAAAGAACAAACCGTTCCACTTAAAAAGCTCAATATTAAAGCAAGTCCTGAATACAAAGCTTATATAGATCTTGTGGTTTTGCTATCAATTATTCAAAAAGTTGTGGTATCTCCTCAAAAACATAAATCAGTGCCTTATCTCTGTGAAATTCATGAAAACTTATTTGAATATCCAGCTGTTTTGCAAATTCTTAAAGATATTATCAATCATCCAGATTTTCCAAAACACCTTTTCGTTTTCATGACTTCACTTACAACTCTTTCTCAAAATGTAGCATTCTTAGAAAATTTGCATAGCCAAGGCTTTCAAATTGGTATTCATGTTGATAAACTCCCCGCTCCTTCTCTCCCTTCTTTTCTTCAAGTCTTTTACATAGACTTTCCAGACTTACAATCTTCTCTCAAAGGGCTCGCAAAACGCCAATTTAGCCATACAATTCAAACTTTAACCGAACAGCCATACAAAGTCATATTGGGCGAAGTTGAAAATGAACAAGTCCTTCAAGACATTCTACCAGCTCAATTTGATTTTGCTTGCGGCTCCGCATTGGGTAAGGTACAACTTTGGCAAGATGTCCTAACTAAGAAATAGTATTTAATGCTTACAAACGGTTTATCTTCCATTGCAGATCAATATACAGTTTTCTTTTTTGATTTATGGGGAGTAACCCACAACGGAAAAACTCCTTTCCCAGATACTCTAGATAGTTTCAAAAACTTAAAAAATAAAGACAAAGCAGTTTTTCTTCTATCCAATGCTCCTCGTATGCCAGAACCTGCGATTACCAGACTTACTGAAATGGGAATTGATCGTGAGTATTATCATGATCTTTACACTTCCGGTTACGAGTGTCACTTACACTTAAAAGATCGCCCTGATTCATTTTACCAAAACTTAGGTTCAAAACTTTATCACATAGGGCCAGAACGAGATTGCAATTTGTTCAAACCACTTCAAAATTACACAACCGTTGAAAATATAGATGAAGCTGATTTTCTTTTGGTCACTGGCACTGATGCATGGGATCGCACCCTCGAATCATACCAAGAAGAGTTAGATCAAGCCTGGGCTCGCAGACTTCCCTTGGTTTGCGCAAATCCAGACAAACGTGTTCTTCATGGTGATGATACTGTTATATGTTCAGGTGCCATCGCAGCAAAGTATAAAGATATGGGCGGAACAATACGGCAGCATGGAAAGCCTGATCCAGGTGTGTATGAAACCCTGCACGCTATAGCCAAAAGAACTTTAAACAAAGATATAGATAAATCTCAAATCCTGATGATTGGTGATTCTTTAGCAACTGATATCGCCGGTGCCAATGCTTATGGTATTGATTCTTTGATGGTTTTAAGCGGCATTCATGGAAGCGATCTACTGCAAAACCTTGCTGAGCCAAATCAATTTCAAGATAAATTTGATAAATTAACCGAAGAGTATAAATCCCGTCCCACCTATGTGATGGAACGGGTATATTGGTAATATGAGAATTATATTAAAGACCCCAAAAAAGCTCTAACTCTAGCTTTTGCTCTCAAAATTTTATGTTAAATATATAGAAAATAAACTTCGGTATTATACTCTACGCATTTGAAAAGTCTATTTCCTAACTCTCCTTTGCTTACCACCCGACATTTTCTTTTAGCGTCATTACAAGCCCTTGATAGAGGCATAGGTACTACACAAGTTTAGTCAA
>DAHVSZ010000230.1 GCA_027328625.1 Candidatus Paracaedibacteraceae bacterium
CGCCATCTCGGGCGGCTGCATCATTAGCGGCGCGACGGTGCGCCGCTCCCTGCTGTTTTCCAACGTGCGCATGGATGACGGCAACACCCTGGTGGAGGATTCGGTAATCCTGCCTAACGTTCGCATGGGGGAAGGGGTGCGCTTGCGCAAGGCGGTAGTGGGCAAAGGCACCCTCATCCCGTCTGGCCTGGTAGTAGGCGAAAACCCCGAGGAGGACGCCCGGCGCTTCCACCGTACGCCCGGCGGCGTCACACTCATCACCCCAGGGATGCTCGGCCAACATTTGCATTTCGCGCGCTGAAGCGGTAACTGAGCGGCGTTGTATCTCTGCTTTTTCGGAGATACCGTTTGGTTCAAGCGAGGATTTCCTTCCGAAACTTCCCGCTGGCGGTCCTGTTGGGGGAGGTACCCATTCATTCCGTGACTGATCACAGAAACGGTCCATCACAACCCCCATTGCCAGCAGCTCCCCGCTTCCCTCAGTCTGCTGCCGACCATCAGGGCTCAACGGCGGCAGGACAGCAAAAGCGGTCACTGAAGAAAGCGAAAAACGTTACATGCCGCGATTGGAAATGGGCGACGTTTACTGGGTATAGAAAGATAGGCTGATTGATACTTTTAGGGCCAAATCCAACCCAGAAGCATCAATAATCCAGAGTGATGGAAAACCTTGGTTTTGCAATGCGACCAGGTGTTGTATATCAATCTTTTTATGATATTTTTGACGATATATATGAGTTTTTTGCCCACATTGGAATAAATTCAGTAGTCCGTATTTAAGCCTTTAGTTATTATATAAATAATCATCATTTA
>DAHVSZ010000231.1 GCA_027328625.1 Candidatus Paracaedibacteraceae bacterium
GATGCGGTTTCTTGGACTCTGATTCATCAAGCAGTTCAGTATCATTCATTTCCCTGTCCCTAGCAGAACCAGCATTCGGCCATTTTTAAATATCCGCCATGGCTCATTCTGGAAAAATGCTGACACCCAATGGGTTTGGCGTCGAAGAGACGCATAGTGTCACACCTACATTCCGGGTCAATGACAGGAAGTTGATCTGTTGCCAGCCGCAAAAGCTACACGGAACAAGTGACCGTGCTTCCCGAATATTTCTACCGTGCGGTTGACGGCTTTCGGAGGTACACCAGCCGGCCAGTTTCGCCTTTTTCTGGCCCCATGAAGGACTGCATATGGTCGATACTACTCGTTCGCAGCTTGAAGGGGAATGGCCGTTTCCGCTGCCCTGCCGCCGTTGAGTCCTGATGGACGGCAGCAGACTGGAAGCGGACATAGGGGTAGGCCGACGTGGACCTCTACTTGCAATGGTCCAGAGGAAGAATTCCATCGTTTTGACCTATGTGGCATTGCTCGCAAAACTCTCGCGAATCCAGCAGGGTAGACCTTGCATGGAGAACACTTGATGAGACACAATGATATCTTGTGTACCATAAAACAAATATCACCCTATCACAGAGAGGAGGCTCCTCGTCACCACAGGTAAGCAGATCCAGTCTCGATGGGGAACAAGTTAAGGATGCATAGAACGCTGTATGTAAAACGCTCATTGCCGTCGGCCCTCACCTTGGAGTCAATGAATATCGTTGGCAATAAAGGTGACAGTGGTGGTATTCAGGGGTTGGCACTACCACAATATTCGATCAAAGCGTTAAAAGACGAAGG
>DAHVSZ010000232.1 GCA_027328625.1 Candidatus Paracaedibacteraceae bacterium
ACAACAACCGCTCAAGGAAAATTTATCTTTAATGTTTTTGCTTCTTTAGCCGAGTTTGAAAGAGATTTAATAAAAATGCGTACAAGAGCAGGGCTAGACGCAGCTTTAGCACGAGGTAGAGTTGGAGGAAGACCAAAAGGTTTGTCAAAGGCAGCTACAGAAAAAGCTTATGCAGCTGTAACTTTGTATAAAGAAGGAGAATTATCAACAAGGAAAATAGCAGCACAATTAAACATCTCTAGAGCTACCCTGTATTCTTACCTAAAGCATAGAAACGTTGAACTTGGAGGAGATAGAAAAAGTGCCTGATAACCAAATGAACCATTTGGTCACTTCATGCACCGAACCCCTTGAAGGAGCTACAGCAGTGATTTCAGGAATAGAATTAGTACAAATGTTAAGAAAAGGACAAATGAAAGGAGCTAATAACAACAAATCAACATTTGATCAATTTATATCCCTGGCCGCATAATGCCCAAAATTCAAGATTTTGCAGTATTTTAGAATCTCTAAAAACAAACGCGACAGAGCCAAAAATGCAGCTTAAGCAAAACTATTCATGCTCTCTTCATAAACTTTGAAACAATCCCATAATTTCCCCAGCTATTATAGGAGCTGCAGCAGTTATATCTGGTGTAAGTGTGTTAACTAATTCATTGATCTCATTTTGTACAGCTGTAGAAGAAAAGAATTGCAGTATTGCTGCTTCACTAGTAACATCAGTGGGTATATTTAAACTTTCTACAAAGTTTAATATTGGTAGCAATATATTGCTGAGTACAGCCCCGGTTTGTGGTGCTCCAA
>DAHVSZ010000233.1 GCA_027328625.1 Candidatus Paracaedibacteraceae bacterium
ACCTAAATTATTGCGGGACGTGGCATATGGCTATAGTGCATTGTAAAACCAATATTTTCTCAGATTAGTATTGTGTAGTTTTATGTAATAATATAGTATCTCACTGATACTGCAACAACCATGCCCACACAGAAGCGCTCAAGACGCTGGGTGGAGCGCATCAGAAACTCCAATAGCTATATATGGATCCTTGATTGGGCCATCTACTGCAATGATCTGGCGGACAGACTGGAGGAAATACCACCCATGGCTCGGACAAATCCACCGCGAATGCAATTTCCAACGGCCCCAAAGCAGCGATAATAGCCATATCCAAGCCACATGCGAATGACCGCTTCCAGTCTGCTGCCGACCATCAGGATTCAACGGCAGCAGGGCAGCGGTAGCGGTCATTCCCACCCAGCTTGGGTGGGGTACTATCAACTCAGAAGCTGACGTTCGGTGATGGCTTCACGAACTACCGGAGTTCGGCCAAAGTGGACGGTGGCGATGGTCCAGTTGAATGGCCAGTGACGAATAGGTTGCTGCCATCGATGCAGAGTTTACGAATATAGCAGGTGGATGTATTATTCAACGCTTAAGACAAAATTGGAGGTTGTACTAAGGTGCACAGAAAGCCATGACGAAGAAGTCTTCGACCGCCAAATACCTGCCAGCAATACATGTCAGGCAATGGCTTCCAGAGTGGGACTCTATTCGTTTTGACCGAGATGCACAGCAAGCAAAGCCGCAGGCGCATTTCTTACTTTGCTCAATTAAAGCGCGGGACTTAAAAGCCCTT
>DAHVSZ010000234.1 GCA_027328625.1 Candidatus Paracaedibacteraceae bacterium
CATCACAGGCAGTTCAGGACAAAAATACACGCGTCCAGAACGCACCAAATCCTATTCACCAGTCAAAGAACAACAACCCGCACCGCTTCACGGCACAGATTGATCACAAAACGGCATTCCTCGGAACGCCGTATCTCGAGGCCTCCACATCAGTCACCAAACCGGACAGCAAACCACTCTCACGCGACCCATTCATTCAACCGCCAAAAGCAGTTTCGAATGGAGGTGAACGGGTTCGAACCGATGACCCCCTGCTTGCAAAGCAGGTGCTCTCCCAGCTGAGCTACACCCCCAAAAGACTTGCGCCCCCGGAGCCCGCAGGCACCCAGGAATTCGCGCGCCCTACGGAGGATCGATCGTCACGCTCTCGCGCTGCTCTGTCCACATACCCGCACGGACAAAACGCAATCAATGGGCCAGGGAGGACTTGAACCTCCGACCCCACGCTTATCAAGCGTGTGCTCTAACCAACTGAGCTACTAGCCCGCTAGTCCGGGGTTCAGTTCCGGTTCGCGACGGCACGCCGTCGCAACTGATGCGGAAGGGATACGTTGGTGGCGGGCAGTTCGCCAGATCAACCAGTGAAATGGACAGATCTCCAACCGGCGATCCTGTCACCGGTCAGCGATACCCAGGGCATCCACCCCGGGATTTTTAACGGACAGTTCCAAATGACCACCAGAGGCAGTCATGCTCGGAACCATTCCTTGAAAGGAGGTGATCCAGCCGCAGGTTCCCCTACGGCTACCTTGTTACGACTTCACCCCAGTCTCTGACC
>DAHVSZ010000235.1 GCA_027328625.1 Candidatus Paracaedibacteraceae bacterium
TTGCGCGCCCATCGTTATCGCCCACGGCGAAGGGTGGGCGCGCTTCGCCGGGGATCAGCCGGCCGTGGCGCCCGTTACCATGCGCTTTGTGGATGCCCAGGGACGGCCGGCAGTGCGGTATCCAGCCAACCCCAACGGCTCCCCCCAGGGCGTTACCGGCCTCTGCAATGACGATGGCCGGATCTCCATCCTCATGCCGCATCCGGAGCGGGCCGTGCGCAGTTTACAGATGAGTTGGCGACCACCGGAGTGGGGTGAGGCTACACCATGGATGCAGATTTTTGTGAACGCACGGCGGGCGTTGGGGTAACGTCCGGTGCGGCCTGACGGTATCGAAAAAACAATAAGGCGCGCCTCAGCGAAATACCCCATCAGGTGGAAAACGGGGAAACGGTGGTTATCACGCGCCATGGGGCGGCCTGTAGCTCGCAGTGTTTTCGGCATCCGCAATGCCTTGTGGCCCATGGTGACCGTCTTTATTGAATCTGGGATCGATGGCCACCATGTTGCATCGCGCATTGATGCGCGATCAGCACGTGAGTGGCGTGTCTTTGCCGAGAAAAGTCAATTTGGCAAGAAAAACGGCTCAGGTTGATATCCTGGGTCATTGTTTTATTTGGTGGTGGATGGTTGACGGCGTGCCGACTAGCCCCCCGAGCTTATGAGCACTAGTGGGGGCTACTGCGGAATTGAACCGCCCCGGGTTTGGTGGAGGCCCCGATCTTTGAGAGAATGGAGCCATGAACAAATCTAAACAGTTTTCTTCTGAAGTCC
>DAHVSZ010000236.1 GCA_027328625.1 Candidatus Paracaedibacteraceae bacterium
AGTCCTCAATCAACTGGTCCACACTGGTGAACGTATATTCATCTTCTTCACCGGCGACGTGACGATGGTCGCCCTTGCCGCGCTCGTTGTCATAGCCGATGACCCTTGTGCCGTTGACTACGTAGACCAGCCGGTACTTGAAGCAGTGCCCACATGGCGGCACAGGCTTCGGTACGCGCCACACTACCAGCTCCATGAGATCGCCATTCGGCGCAACATCCTTGAAGCTGGTGATCAGGGTGGCTTTCATGGAGGTCATCATGGAATTCCGTGGCGGTGATGTCAATAATGACAACATGCACCACGTAGCGCCCCACCTTACCCACAAATTCCACAGCCTTGTGGACGGCTCGTTACTGCGTAACGACCAGCCGGCGCACGCGCCAGCTTGCCGACCACAACCCAGACGGCCAACCGACCCCTTGTTGGGGGTCTCCGTTGTCTGGGCTTCGGACCGTGGATTTTGTGGGTAAGGCTCTACCGTGCTCCTGTAATAGTGAATAAAATTCACATGGCATGGTACGTGCTTATTATTAGCAATACTTGTGCCCGTGAATTTCATTCGCAAGACGCGGGCGACGTTCACAAAAAAGCCCCGCAAACACGGGGCAACACGGGTGGACGGCGGTGATCACTAAAAATGCAGATACATACCAAGAACGATGCCCAAAATAAACGTGGCCAGTATCATAAAAAGCATGAAGGTTAAATTGATGGTCCGCTCCGTTTTGATGGCTTCCCTAACCTTCTGGTCCAGAGTGTCACTCCCT
>DAHVSZ010000237.1 GCA_027328625.1 Candidatus Paracaedibacteraceae bacterium
ATTATAAAAAGCATTACCATTATGCTGCCATACTCCTACAGTATAACCATTATTTGGTCCAGTACCTGTACCAAAATCAGCACTATCAAATAGTCCTGCCATCCATAGTGTATTACTTGTTCCTGTCTGCGTCATACTGCCGTACCAATCGAGTACCCAAGTGGAAGTAGTTGAGAATAGTGAAGGGGGAGTAGGCATGTATAATCCTGAGCTGTCGCCGACGGCTGTGGGACTGGTAAGAGAGGCATATGTAGAATCATATGTTATTGCCATATTAGTAGAGAGGTTCCATCCAGTCGGCAGGGCTGTCAACCCTCCCCATCTTTGATAATAACTAAATACATTAGCTCCGTTATCATACTCTCCATAAGTTGGTGAAAGCTGCGGGGCTTCTCCTGTCGTTGCTGTGTTGAAAAGATTTGTAGTCTTGTTGGCAAAGCCCATGTAAATCGTCAGCTTTGAGCTGGCGGCAATGCTACCGACTTTAACCCACCATAAAGCGTGAGTAGATGTGTAATTCTCTAACCAGCTCGGTATTATCGTTCCATTAGCATAAAAGAACTCAACATTCTGACCGAAGTGGTTTCCTGTATTGTTTATGTATGTCCAGCCACTGTCTGAAGAAGTAATATTAATCATCTGCTGAAAGGGGTTTGGTGTCGCCGTGGATTGGGAATTGGAAAGATTAAGTGCGACGTAATTGGTTATGCCTGATGGAAAGGAAAGGGCGTGGGATGTGTTCAGTGTGAATAGGAATAT
>DAHVSZ010000238.1 GCA_027328625.1 Candidatus Paracaedibacteraceae bacterium
AATATTTCACAAAGAAAATAAAAACCTTTTTTCAGTTTCGATAAATTCGTTGCCAAATGGAAAATACACTATGACATACAAGCTTACCAAAAATAAATGTCCGGTTATCAAGTATCCATGGATTGACGCAGAAACAGATCCAGTTGTTCCAATCCCGCTATGGCTTCACAATAAGTTGCTTAAAAAGTTTAGTGGCGGTTAACAAATCGAAGGTTTTTTAGACACCGAAGACAATGCCCCGAACGGCAGCTTACGCTGCTTATGTATATATATACATAATCGCGAGGTATACATAACGCTGCCCTACCGCCGTTGAGCCCTGATGGTCGGCAGCAGATCTGGAAGCAGACGTTTGATCGGGCTAAGATTGTTTCTACGATGGTGCGTAAGGGATGTCTTGAATCGACTGGGCACACAATCAGGGAGACTATTTTCCACATCCAAAAAATCAGAGATACAACGCTGCTCAGTTACCGTACATGGACGTCCCCAGTTTGCCACTCCGGAAAAGCAGAATGGGTTCATGCCCACATTATGACACAAGGGGCGTCTGGGTCAATGCATTCAAGGAAAATCATTATATGTCCCGCGTACGCATAATCTTGCTGGCTCTGATAGTTCTCCTTGGTATGGCTGGCAATAGTCTGCTGGCAAGATCTGCCTTGGGAGGACATTTAATTGGGCCGCTTCCATTTACCGCAATTCGGCTAGCGAGTGGCGCGGCGATCTTAATCCTCCTGATGATG
>DAHVSZ010000239.1 GCA_027328625.1 Candidatus Paracaedibacteraceae bacterium
AGGGCGGACTGCGCGCAGCAGGTTTTCGGTATTCATGTGAATCTCCAATCAAAAGCCACGACGAAGTCGTGCTGCCTCAGGCCGCATTGAAAATGCCAGCTAGATTTGGAGGTTACAGAGGGAGTACCCTTGGGCAATTTCGGCTGAAGAGGCTGCTTTTCACCCGCGAGTGCTCACACGCGTGGTAGAGATTACCGCTTTAAACGTCAGATAACAATAGGGTCCGCTTGCCACCCATAACCAGCCATATTTCAAAGACGCCTCTTTGTCCGGTTTGGCCGAACTCCGGGCGCTGACTATTCCCACCTTGAATGGCCGCTTTGGGTCATTTGCTTACCGCTGCTGAACGACCGCAATCAGTCTGCTGCCGACCATCAGGGCTCAACGGCGGCAGGGCAGCGGAAGCCGCCGTTCACAAATAGTCCACAATGTGTGTTTTCATGATCATAGAAAATCGGACGGGAATACCGAAACCAAAACGTCCCGGGTGTTTTCAGTTACTCGGCGTCCGAAAAAGATTCCTTAAAAACCAATAACCACAAAATAGAGCCCATACAGAAACATTATTGATAGTTCTACATCTCATAGTGAGCGTAAATAGCAACCTCTAAAATAAAACCAGCTATTACGGATAATATTGCTATAACATTTGATGGGCCGAATGCGTAAAATAGAATCCCAGCAGAGTAATACAACGTGTAACAAAATTTTTTTGATAGGAAATAAAAAATACCTACTGTCT
>DAHVSZ010000023.1 GCA_027328625.1 Candidatus Paracaedibacteraceae bacterium
CGTCGGGACTACGTCCCTTCTCGAGGTGACGTGAAATGGCTGTTTTTCTAGGTTCCAAAATTCTGTCGGGTGGTAAGTATGATAGTGCTTGAAATTTCCAATCAAACAGTTAAAGAACGTGTTTTAGAATTTTATAAAAAATTAAACCTAACTAATGCTTTTGATTTTATAGAAAAGACAGACTTAAGCCCAGAATCAAATGCTTTTTTAAACATCCTGACAGCGATTTTCTTACATTATTCTAGGTCAGCTGCAATTGATGTTGGACAGCAAGAACTCCTAAAAATTGCTCGAGAATCTTATGAAATGCTGGCTATGAATTTTGGGGGTTGCATTCCTAAAATTGTGCAAAGCGATTTCACAATATCAGGTGATGGGGATATTAAAGTTAGGATATACAAAAAAGAGGATACACCTGCAAAAACACTGATACTTTATGCTCATGGAGGTGGATGGTCGAGAGGAAATCTAGAAACACATAATACTTTATGTGCAAGACTTTGCTATCAAACAGGATGGGATGTGTTAGCTGTCGATTATCGATTGGCACCAGAGCATCCATATCCAGCAGCATTAAATGATATGGAAGGAGCTTATAATTGGGCTCAGCAACAGTATCAAACAATTGCTTTTTCAGGAGATAGCGCTGGGGGAAATTTGGTAACAGCTCTTACTCTTAAATTAAGGCATAACAAGGTCCAGCAGCCAAAAGCCCTTTTGCTTTTTTATCCGTCTTTTGATTTGCGAATTTTAACTGATGATCCCAGTCCTTATGCTAAGGATTATTTTTTATCTCGTGATCGAATTAATCAACTCATAATGGATTACTTGCAGCACAATCTTGAAAATGCCGTAACTAATTCTCTTATTTCCCCAACCTTAGAAAAAGATTTGAATCACTTTCCTTATACAGTGGTCATATCCGCTGAATGTGACCCATTGTGTCAAGAAGCTTATCAATTCGTGAACAAACTTAAAGTCGCTGGAAATCAAGTGGATCACTTGGTTGTTCCAAGAGTTCTTCATGCTTTTGCACAGTTTTTTGGGCTGTATCCTGAAGCAGAAGAAGCTTTAGAATATATGAGTGAGAAACTTAGAAGAGTAAAAATTTAAATGACTAGTGATAGTCAGTCACGATTCTTATTGACGCCAACCTCCTTTTATGTGAAATATTATCAATCTGGGCCTGTAGTTCAGTTGGTTAGAACCCTCCGCTCATAACGGAGATGTCGTAGGTTCGAGTCCTACCGGGCCCACCAATCAATTTTAATGTTTCCTCTTATGAAAATTGCTCTTGTCACAGATGAATTTCATCCAATCAATAAGTTTGTTTATGAGTGGCTTCAGACTCAAGGCATGAATTGTGCTCTTTTTGGCTCTTATTTGGCTGAGGGAGATGTGCCTTGGGTTAAAGCCATAGCAGAGGCAGCTCAAGCTGTGGCCAATGGCACATGTGAAGAAGGTATATTTTTTTGTTGGTCTGGAACAGGTGCTAGTATGGTTGCTAACAAAACTAAAGGTCTGAGGGCCGCATTGTGTACTGATCCAGAAACAGCCACATTAGCACGCGTATGGAACCATGCAAATGTACTTATTTTATCAAACAGATCTTTAACAAATGATAAGGCTGATTCTATTTTAAAAGCTTGGTTTGCACCTTATGATCAAGAAACAGGAAAAAGTGGTGTTGAGCATTTAATGAAATTGGATGAATAAGTTTTATTAACTTAGCTCAATTCTTGTTTCAGAGATTAGATTGATGACATAAATTGAGCTAAGTTAATAAACTGTTCAATGCTTAGATTTTCAGCTCTTTCTGTTGGTGAAATATTAAATATTTTAAATACTTTATCCAAATTGATTTCAGAAAAAACACTTTTAAGACTAGTTCGCAGCATTTTGCGTCGTTGACTAAAGGCAGCTCCGGTAATTTTTTCAATAAAAGGGACGAGGTCTAAATCATGTTTTCCTCGTGTTTTAGGCACAAAATGCACAACCGATGAAAAAACTTTTGGGGCAGGTTTAAAGACATGAGGGGGGAGGTCAAAGACTCTGGAGACGTTACATAAATACTGCGATAATACAGATAAACGTCCATAATCTTTAGTTCCAGGACTTGCTGTAATTCGAAGTGCTACTTCCTTTTGAAACATTAATGTAAGAGAAGAAATATTGGTTAAATCATGCAACCAACCGATCAAAAGCTTAGTTCCAACATTGTAAGGTAAGTTAGCAATGATTTTGAGAGGTCCATTAATTAACTCCTGAGGTTTAATTTTTTGAGCATCTCCTTCAATGATTGAAAGAGTCCCTTCACTTAAGACAGTTAATTCAGTAAGTGCACTGATACATTGTGGATCTTTTTCAATTGCAAAAACTTTGTTTGGTTCCAGTTCAAGTATTGCTCGAGTTAGTCCTCCTGGTCCGGGACCTACCTCAATAACATTATATCCATTTAAAGGAGCTGCAGTTTTTGCAATACGACGTGTTATGTCTAAATCGAAAAGAAAATTTTGCCCTAATTTTTTAGAAAACCCATATCGACTTAATAATCCACTATCTTCAACAATTTGTCGAAGTGGTGGAAGTTTTTCATATTTATTACCCATTTAACTAACCAGTTAAAGCTGCTGACTCTTGTTTTGATGACACTATGGATGAAGATCTTGATTTATCATCAATAAATGAAACACTCTTTAATTTGTTAAACTCACGTGTAGCAATTTTGTTTAATTTTTCTTGTTCTAAAGCCATACGAATTTCTTCAGCTGTTGGTAATTTTTCTTCAGGCGATTCTTTTGCACACATCATCGCAACAATTAAATGATCTTCGTGGCGTATCGGCATATGGCATTGCCCAATTTTGGCAGTGCGAAAAAACTTTTGAAGAGCGGGAGGAAGGTCATTAAAGATTACCTTATGAGATAACTCACATTGGTATCCACATTCTTTTGCCTTTTGAGATAATTTATCGCACGATTTGACCTGTTGCATTTCTTGAATGTGAGTATCTATTTGTTGGTACTCTTTTTCTGTCATATCATCGCGAAATGGGATATAGACTTGTCGATAAGTAATTTGAGTTTGTCCATATGCGGGCTGACCGGCCATTTTTATATCTTTTAAAAGAACAATTTTATATCCCATGGAGGTACGGATTGGTGCAGAAAATTCACCAATTTGCAAATTATGCATGCTTGCCTCAACCGGTGCTTCCATTTGTCCTTGAGCCAACCAACCAATATACCCACCCTTAGCTGAAGAAGTGGCTTGAGAGAATTGCTGGGCCATAACGTGGAAGTGTGCACCTGCCTTTAATTGTTGGTAAATTTTGTCTGCATCCTTTTTCACAGTCAATTCTTGGTTTGGATTGTCTACTCGAAGGAATATTTCTAAAAGTTCGTATTGATGCTTATCTTTGTTCTGCTTAAGTTTTTCTAACTCAGCTGAAATGTCTTTTTCTGTGATATGCACGATACTACCAAAAGCATCGCGAATGGTTCGAACCCAAGAAATTTGAGCCTTTAATCGGTCTTCAAGTGTTTTAATTGTGATACCTTGTTTTTTAAACATATCCTTCATTTGATCAACAGTCATACTATTATCAGAAGCGATTTGCTTGATTCCTTCTAAAATTTCTGCAGCACTTACAAATATTTTTTGCTCTTTTGCGGCTTGTAATTGAATTTTCTCATCAATTAAGCTCTTTTTAACTTGTTCTTTTATAGTTTCAAACATCTGTTGATTGTTATCCATGCCTGATGTTAGCAGAATAAGCATGGCTCTATCATATATATCTTGATTGCTAATAGCGTCTTTATTAACGATAACAGCAATTTTAGCAGCATCTTTAAATTGAGTACCTGAAGTTGGAGGTGTTGGTCTTGCTTGTGTTTCGACTTTTGCCTCAACTTTTTTTTCTGTTTGAGGTGAAAGAGTGCTTGTAGTCGGAGCAAGAGAACTTGCAGAGAGAATTGTCGTGCTTGTTAGAAAAATGAAGAGAATTTTTTTAATCAAAATTTTTTGAGTCATATCGGCCTTTTAAAAAACAGCAATATCTATGCACCGGCCTTAAAGCGTGCTAATTCTAAATAAGAACGTCTTATTTTTTGAGCTTTTAAGAATAGTGCATCTAAGTATGTCATCATATCTCATATCTATATAATACCTTTATAAGTAATATTCCAGAAAAACATGCTATTAATATCTCGTTACCTCTTTAAAAAAATGATCCTTATAATTGCTCTTTTAACAGTTATTTTTATTGGGGCAATTTGGCTTACACAGTCTTTAAGATTTATTGAAGTAATTGTAAATCACAGTGTTTCATTATGGGGCTATTTCTCATTAATCATATACCTAATACCTGACCTTATGGCAACAACTCTGCCTATATGCCTACTTATAGGTGGAATACATGTGTATTCCAAACTTACAAATGATCATGAAATTCAAGTTATTAAAGCACTTGGTTTGAGTAATTACCAAATAGCAAAACCTTTGCTTGTTTTAGGATTATTAACAACAGGGCTTGTCTTTTTTATCAACATCTATGTAATGCCACTTTCTTTTCAAAAATTTAGAAATCAAGAACATCAAATTAGAAATCAGTTTTCTGGTTCGCTGATTCGTGAAGGTACCTTTAACATGATAAAAGGGATAACAGCCTATGTTCGCGAGCGAGGAGAACAAGGAGAACTTTATGGAATTCTAATATACAAACCTCAAGGCCAGAAAGTGGGTAATGAAGAATCAACTTCTTTTATATCCCATACCATCATCGCTGAGAAGGGAAGCTTATATCAAACAGAAGATGGTCCTATTCTTGTTCTCAAGAATGGAAGTAGGCAAGAAAAAGATTCTATAACAGGTAAAATATCTTTTTTTAATTTTGGGGAATTTACTTTAGATCTTTCAAAAACAATCAAACAAGAAAGTGAAAGAGTAACAAAACCATATGAAAAAAGTTTAACAGAACTTTTTAACCAGAACTCAACAGACGATCAGCATTTAAAAGCACGTATGCGTGTCGAAGGGCATCAGCGTCTTTTAACTCCATGGTTTTCTTTGATTGATGTTTTAATTGTTAGCACTTGTATGTTGATGGGGGATTTTGGCCGAAAAGGGCGTAAGTATCGTATTTTAGCTGGAATAATTCTTTCATTGGTTTTGCATCTAGTCATACATGTACTGTTCAGCATAAGTGTTCAACGACCTTTTCTAATAACTTGCGCGTATCTATTCATTGTTATAACTATTATTGGTTTAAGTATTTCGCTTGAATGGAAGAGAATATCGTTCTTTTTTTCTAAAAGGAAAAATAGTTTATGATGCATTTTCTATTTTCTTCATTAAATAGATACTTTTGTAGATGTTTACTTTTTTGGTTTTTTCTAACTTTAGTAGTTTTGCTTACAATTGTTAGTTTTTTTGAAATGGTTGAGCTACTAAGACGATCTATGAGCCATCCTCAGATATCGTTTACTCTTATTGCTGAAATGATTATTCTCAAGCTTCCTCAACATATTGATACATTATTGCCATTTGTTATTTTCTTTGCGTCAATTCTGGGTCTATGGCGTTTAAACCAGACTCAAGAAATAATTTCTGCTCGTACATCTGGAGTTTCTATCTGGCAAATTGTTATTGGATTAAGCTCATTAATAATGATTATAGGGCTTATAAATTTGGTATTTTTGAATCCTTTAAGTGCAGCTATGACAGCAAGACTTCAGCAACTCGAAGGCAAAGTTTTTAACAATCAAAGTCATGATCTGGCAATTTCACAAACTGGTTTATGGTTAAAAGAATTCAGCAAAAACAACAGTTCAATCTTTCATTCAAACTCATTTGATTTTTCAAATAATAAATTTCAAGAAGTTAGTTTTTATGATTTTGATGACAAAGGGCTTTATGTTGGTCGTTGTGATGCTCAGTCAGCATCACTAGTACAAGGAGCTTGGAATCTTACTGGAGTTATTTGCTTTGATAAGGAAAATGTACAGAAAACCTATCAAACTTTGCAACGCACAAGTGATCTCACGCTTAATAAAATTCAAGAAAGCTATGCATCACCAGAAACACTTTCATTTTGGAAAACGCTTCAATATATTGAAATCTTAGAAAAAACTGGATTATCCAGTTTAAGATATAAGCTTTATTGGCACAATCAAATTGCAAATTTGGGACTAATGATCGCAATGCTATTTTTGGCTGCTACCTTTTGTTTGCATCCTATCAGATATCGAAATGTTCCAGGCCTTATTGCGGGCGGCATTCTAGTTGGTTTTGTTATCCATTTTATGAGCGATGTTATTTATGCATTGGGGCTTGCTGAAAAAATCCCGATTTTCTTGGCAGCTTGGATGCCTTCTCTTGTGACTTTAATGCTCAGTGTTACTTTTCTTATCCATCAAGAGAGCAGTGAATGAAAACTTTTATTCTTGGAATTATTATTTTCAACTTTGTTTTCTTTGAAGCAATGGCTGAAACTTCATCAATAAATAAGGAATCCACAAATCAGCCTATTTTAATGAATGCAGATCAACTGATATATAATAGTGTTTTACAAGTCGTAAAAGCTCAAGGAAATGTTGAAATAAATCAATTCGTTCCAGGTGAAGGGTGGCGTGTTCTGTATGCTGAATCTGTTGTTTATGACCAAAAGAAAAATGAAATTACTGCAAAGGGGAATATAAAATTAAAAGAACCAACAGGTGATATTATTACTGCCGATGAAGTTATTTTTACAGGAGATTTTAAAGAAGGTATAAGTAAAGTTCTTCACTTATGGACAAATGATCAAGCACAACTAGCAGCAGTTAGTGGTAAGCGATCAAAAGGTAATGAATCTGAATTTGAAAAAGCAGTTTATTCCCCATGCAAAATCTGTCGGGCAGAGGACAATAATCAATACCCTTTGTGGCAAATAAAAGCAGATAAAGTTATACATAATAAAGAAGAGCAAGAAGTAATTTACCAAAATGCTAGTTTAGAAATGAAAGGTGTTCCCGTATTTTACCTACCTTATTTTTCACATCCTGATCCTACAGTAAAGCGTAAATCAGGGCTTCTTTTCCCGATGTATGGGATGTCAAAAGATTTAGGTACTCTTATAAGTTTGCCAGTTTATTACGTAATTGCTCAAAATAGAGATCTGACTTTAACTCCTATCCTAACGACGAAACAAGGGCCTGTAATGGTTGGCGAATATCGTCATCGATTTTATAATGGAGATGCAAAATTTGCAGGAAGTTATACAAAATCACATGGTCTTAATAAACAAATAGGACCTGTTCCGATAAATGGGCCACGTCCACCAAAATCTGATCGTTGGCATTTAGCGAGCAAAATTAGTTATGATATTAGTGATGAACGTCGTTTTTTGCTTGATTTTAGTAGAGCAAGTGATACCACTTATCTTTCGCGTTATCCAATAACACGCCAAACTCCAGCTTTTGCTCAAAATAAATATTTGACTTCTACAGCAACTATTGAGCAGTTTAAAAATGAGAATTACTTAGGTATTAAGGGAATTTCATTTCAAACAGATTCACCTAAAACGACACCTATTGTCTTTCCAACTGCAACTTATCATCATCAGCTTCAGCCAGATAAATTGGGAGGAATTATAATACTTGATTCAAATTTCTTAGCCCTTTCTCGCCAAACTCCAGTGCCGGGACGATTTGGTACACAAATGCAGCGTTTGTCAACAGGGATAGCCTGGAAATTACCATATATTACTCGATCCGGCCAACTTATAACAGCAACATTTGCTGGAAGAGCTGATGGTTACTACACAAGGAGATATCAACTTTCTTCAACTACAACAATTCCAAATAAATCATTGGAGCATACTGCTGGCCGTCTTTTTCCACAAGCAAGCCTTGATTGGCGTTATCCTTTATTAAAACGATTACATCAAGCAGACTGGATTGTTCAACCAATGGGGATGGTGGTTGCTAGTCCCTACCAATTAAACAATCAGCGCATTCCCAATGAAGATTCGAATGCATTTGAACTTGATGACACAACTTTATTTCTTCCAAACCGTTTTGATGGCATAGATAGAGTCGATTCAGGAAGTCGTTTGATATATGGTATTGACAATAATTTTTATTTTCCAAATCAAAAGTATGTGAGCCTATTTATAGGGCAAGATAGACGACTTGATAATAAGCAAGTTGTACCAGTTGGATTAGGAGAAGATACTCACAAATCAGATTATGTTGGGCGTATCAAAGTGAAGCCTATTTCCTGGTTTACAGCGCGGTACAGAACAGCTGTTAAACCTAACAACAATAGGCCACGTTACTCTGAACTCGGTTTTACATTTGGAGATAAGCGGTTAAATCTAGATCTGGGTTATGTTTTTTTAAGTAAAAAAGCAACAGTTAACAATCAAGATATCTCTCAACTGAATTGGAAAATTGGAACAGAGATTGTCGAGAATTGGTCGTTATCATTTGCTCAAATTCGAAACTTACAAAAAAGTCAGGGCAGTCGAGATTTAGCAAATTTTATTTCGGCCACTTATAAGGACGAATGCTTTCAACTTGATGCCGGTGTTTACAAAACTTCATACAGGGACAGAGACATTCACCCAGACTCAGGGTTTTTGATTAAGCTTACATTTAAGAACTTAGGATATTTCTCACCATCAGTGGCACCCCAATATCCTGGTTCTATGCTAACTTCTTTCTAGCCCGAAAGGGGAAAATACTTTGTACCCAAATGCAAAAGAGATATTTGAACGTTTAAAGAAAAATAATCCCAATCCTGAAACTGAGCTGAAGTACACAAATCCATATACTTTGCTTGTTGCCGTTGTTTTATCTGCACAAGCAACTGATAAAGGGGTAAATAGAGCAACAGAATTTTTATTTAAAGTTGTTGATACGCCCGGAAAGATGGTTGCGCTTGGTGAAGAAAAGCTGAAGGAGTATATAAAAACAATTGGTTTGTTTAAAACTAAGGCAAAAAATATTATTAACTTATCGAAAGAGCTAATAGAACGCTTTAAAGGGATTATTCCAGCTGATCGTGAGTCCTTAGAAAGTTTACCAGGTGTTGGCAGAAAAACTGCAAATGTTGTCTTAAATGTAGTTTTTGGTATGGACGTGATTGCCGTTGATACACATATTTTTCGAGTTTGCAATCGAATAGGTCTTGCACCAGGTAAAACCCCATTAGAAGTTGAAAATGAATTGCAGAGGGTTGTGCCAAACGAATTCAGGCATCATGCTCATCATTGGCTTATTTTACACGGGAGATACATTTGTGTTGCTAAGAAGCCAAAATGTGAGCTTTGTTCTCTTACAGATTTGTGTAATTACTATAAGAATACCGTTTTCTCTAGATAATAGTCATAATGATAAATGTATCGCTTGAACTTAATAGCCAATTTGAAAAAGCACTGTTAAAAGCAGACGCAAACGAAAACCTGTTTATTACTGGAAAAGCAGGGACAGGCAAATCAACTTTTCTTGAGTATTTTTGTGCTCATACAACAAAAAATGTGGTTGTATTAGCACCAACTGGAGTTGCTGCATTAAATGTTAAAGGGCAAACTATTCACCGTTTTTTTAATTTTTATATCGATGTAACACCTCAAAAAATCAGAGATAAAAAAGTAAAACCTAGAAACCGTGAGATTTATAAAAAGCTTGAGACGATCATCATTGATGAAGTTTCTATGCTTAGAGCTGATTTATTAGATTGTGTTGATAGTTTTTTGCGTTTGTATGGACCTGACTCTACTAAACCATTTGGTGGAATACAGATGATTTTTATTGGCGATTTATACCAGCTTCCTCCAGTTGTGATGGAAAAAGAAATCGATATTTTTTCAACACATTATGAAAGTCCATATTTCTTTAGTGCTCCTGTCTTCAAAAGTTTTTTTCTTGAAGTTGTTGAACTTGAAAAAGTATATCGTCAAAAGGATCAAGCCTTTGTTGAACTTTTAAATCGTATTCGTAGCAATTCACTTAATGATAATGATCTCACAGTTTTAAATCGGCGTTTTTTACCAGAATTTAAGTCAAATGATGATCAATTTTATATCTATCTTACAACGACAAATAAAAAAGCTGATGAAATTAATAACGAACATTTAAATGCCATAGAAGGGAAAATGTATCAATCAACAGCTGATATTAAAGGTGATTTTGGGCGAGAGTATTACCCAACAGCAACAACACTACAATTTAAAGTTGGTTCACAAATAATGCTTTTAAATAATGATCTTAAAAAGCGCTGGGTGAATGGAAGTATGGGTGTAATAGAGGCTGTTCAAAAAAATGAGGAAGGTGAGCAATACTTAAAAATCAGATTGCAAGATAGTAACAGAGTCGTAGAGGTTTATAGTTATACCTGGGAAGTTTATCGTTTTTTTATTGATGGTCAGGCACTTTCTTCAGAAGCTGTTGGGACTTTTACGCAGTATCCCTTTCGTTTAGCTTGGGCGATCACCATTCATAAAAGCCAGGGCAAAACGTTTGAGCGAGTCATTATTGATATTGGTTCTGGGGCTTTTGCTGCAGGACAGGTTTATGTTGCTCTTAGTCGTTGCACTTCTTTTGAAGGAATCGTTTTAAAAAGTCCTATCAAAAAACATCATATTTGGGCCCAATTTTATAAAAGAGATTGCTTTTTAGGTTAAGGTTCTGTAGCAAATGAAATTGTATATCTTTGTGTATTCAGATGGACTTAGATTTAAGTCGCTGCTAGTATTTAGATACTAGAAATTTATTTTATTTTTAGCTTTTGATTGTGAAATAATGAAAAGGGTTTTTGCTTTTTTGAACACCTCTCTTATGCAGCACTTTTTAGCTGTGGCAGGTGCAGGGGTATCAAGACTATCGACGCTCATTCTTCTCTTATTAGGTAGCCAAGTTATGCTGCCTGATGAGTTCGGCATTTTTGCATTGCTTTTTATGATTTCAGGTATGATTTCTGCCATTGTAAGTGGAGGCGGAGATATGTGGTTAAATCAATTTACGCGTTATCATTCTGCAAGTGAGGGCAAATCACCGTTTGTTAGTAAATATTATTTAATCATATCTGGAAATTTGGGCCTATTTTTTGTCGTTTCTTCTGTATTGGCTATTATTTTATCAATTCCCTTGCTGGGGACAACTACTCAAGTTATTGGATTTGCTTTGCTGTATGGGACAATTTGCGGAATTAATGAAGCATTTTTAGCAATCCTTAGGACAACAAATAGGGTCAGTCATTTTTTTATTATTAGAGACTTGTTTCTACCTCTATTACTTACTAGTTTAGTTATTCTTTTAAAGATTTCAAACGTGAGAGATTTCTTTGCAATAAGCTCTGGGATTTTTGGTGCATTTTCTTTGTGTATGTTAGCTTTTTTTATTAAACATGAAGAAGTTTATATACCCAAAAATAAACGTTTAAAATTTAAAATGACTTCGTTTTTTTCTTATACATTTGCTCTTATTGCAAATAATTTAAGCTCTCGTTTGGCTGCAGGATTAGATTCGATTGTTTTAACCTTTTTTATTCCTTTATCTATTTTGGGGCACTATCGGTTATGTACTCAACTGGCTAATGGATTTATTGTTGTGCAACATTTTGTTTTTCTAGCTTTGCCATGGCATTTTCATTCATCAAGTGACCGTTTGACTAGAGGTGCTGGTATAAAAGAAATTCACTATCGCCATAAATTACTTATGCTCTCTGCTTTTCCTATTCTAATTTTTCTTATTCTATTTTCTAAAGAGTTTTTATCATTTTTGGGGCCAGAAGCAGTCAGTTTGCAAACTGCTTTTATAACGATACTTTTTGTTCGTTTTTGTGATATTTTGTGGGGGCCACTTCATGAAAGATTGGTCAGTAATGGAAAGATAATAGAGGATATAAAAGCTAATATTCTAGCTATTTTAATATGGTTATTTGTGTTTTCTTTATATTTGCAAAATTCTTCTCCCGTTACAGCTGCATGTATTGGCGTTGCTTGTTCTTCGTTTTCAGCTCAATTCTTGCGTTATAACATCTTAAAGAAATATAAGCTAATTATGCCTAAACCAGTAGTGGTGTCTAGTAGTAGCAATATATGAGCTATTTTTTTCAGCATGTTGTTTCAAAATCTTTTTTTAGGTGGAATCCGATAATTTTGCATAATGTAATTATTGCAATATTAGCTATTGCAATTCAAATTCAGTACGATATTTCTATTGGTAATCTATACATTAGACTTGGAATATCTGATTTTATTTACCCATTTATTTTATTTTTTTATGTACGAACAGGAAATTTTATAGAGTTTTCTAAAAAAAACAAAAAATATATTTTTTGGGTTGTGGCTAGCTCATTAGTAATGATTTATTCAATTTCTATTGAATATTTAAACTATGGGGTTATTAATTCTTGGGCCATTAAAAAAATATTAGGGTGGCCAGTTTTAATTGCTTATTTTGGCGTGGGCTATGTAATTGGCTTGGCTTCAAAAAGTCGAGAGCTTTTTATAAAAATATTCATTATTAGTTATAGCATAATTGCTGCCTTGCAGCTCATGGTATTCTTAATAAGTCCACTTTTGTTAGGTCATTATTTGTTAATAACTCCTTATAATGGATGGAGACTACGGGGATTTCTAGAAAATCCTAATGCTTACGGTTTTCTAGGTGTTTGTGTAACAGCTTTTCAATTTTCATACTATCGTCTGCCTTTATTATCCCCAGTAATAAAGAGAGTCTGCTTGATTCTAAGTACGCTTGCGATTTTTTTTACTGGTTCTAAAAGTGCTATGCTTTCTTATATGATTTTCTTATTGTTTTTTCTTAGTTTTAAGGCAATTTCTTTAAGAGTAATAAAATGGGTAGGGGTATCACTTATAGCAGTGATAGTTCTTATTATGTCGTCTGCTTATTTTGGCAAATTTATGGAGGATAACTCTAGCACTTTTTATCATCATTTTGAGCATAATTTAAAGGGAACGTATTTTTATTCTATAGGAGAGGTTAATAAAGGGGTACTCGAACGTTTACATGTAAATAAATTAGCGTGTGAGAGTTGGGTCAAGTCACCATTTTTTGGCAATGGATTAGGTAGCTTCATTGAAACTCAAAAAGGTGAGAATACGCTTGAACCTATGACGATTCATAATACTTATTTATGGATTCTGAGTGAAATGGGGCTTGTTGGTTTCAGTATATTCCTAATATTGCCTTTAATGATTTTTTGTTCAGCCTGGACTCAATTTAAAACGTCAGTTGCTAATCATCATACGGCTTTAGCAACTATAGGGTTGTTAGTAGCAAGTGCCGTTGGATCGTTGTTCAATGAATTTCTATATCAACGTCACTTGTGGTTGTTTCTTGGAATTTATGTTGGAAGTTGTCAGGTTTTGTCGGTGATTAAGCAAGAATAATGTTTTTTGCAATTTTGAAGTTAAAAGAGGAACTAATACTATAATTATTATAATTACTGTTGCAACTCTTATTGGATGTCCATTGTAGAAATATCCACTTAAACTAACAATACTCCCAACTAATAGTGCTCTCATTGCCATTATACTTGATGAAGCAATACCTTTAATTTCAGGAAAGATTTCTAAAGAAGAACTAAAAATAACTGGATAGGAAATAGCAAAACCCAATGAAAAGATACTCATCGATATTGTCGTCAATAAAGGTGAGTAGGGTGAAATGATACTTAACATCATCAATAATATTGACCCTATAAGACTTAGGCCTATACCAAGAAAGATACATCCTCTATTACCCAAAAATTGAATGAGTTTACCTGAGAGGGTGCTTGCAACAGCAAAAAATGATACAATAACTGTCTGATGAGCAGCATAGCAAATAACAGATAAGCCAAATGTTTCCATATATAAAAAAGATGCACAAGCAACAAAAGACATATAGGCTGAGTACATTAAACTTGGTACCATAGAAGAGCTGAAAAATTCTAAATTTAGCAGTACTTTTCGATAATTTTTTAAAATATCTTTCAAATTAAAAGTCTCAAGTTTTATTTTTGTCTCAGGTAAAAGAAAAAGCAATAAAATCCAAGAGATAAAACTAATAAGAGCTACGCAAGTGTAATTGCCACGCCAGCCAACGGTTTTATTTACGAATCCACCAATTATAGGAGCAATGGCTATCAGGATTGTTAATACAGAATTCATGATTCCAATGAGTCTTATAGCTTTTTCTCCTTTGTAAATATCGGCAATCATCGTAAATACAATAACAGCAGATGTACTTGCACCAATTCCTTGTACAAAGCGAGCAACTAGTAAAAATTCTATTGATGGTGCAAAGACACAAAGGGTTGCTCCAATTAACAAAATTGCATTACCAATAATCATAATTTTTCTGCGTCCATAACATTCAGACAGTGGGCCGAAAACAAATGCTGACAGACAGAATCCTAAGAAATTGTAAGCAATTGTCAATTGAACGATGTTTTCTGAAACCTTAAAGTAATGGCTAATTTCAGGAAAACTTGGAACAGAAATATCGACTTCAATGCAGCAAGCTATGAGTGACAAAATGAATAAAAATGGTAGGCGTGATTCGGGCATGACAATCTCCTTAGGAAATGATGGTTCAGTCAAATTAGGGAAACAATATTGCGCGCAACTTTTGCAGTTACCAAAAGATAGAGAGGATTTTAAAGTAATGAAATTATGTGGGGGGCTGACATATCAGCACGTTCAGTATATGATTATGATTAATCTTGTTCAAGGTTTATATAAACGGAGTGTGTAAGTTGTTTAAAAGACCCTCTAATATTGAGTTTCCCTATGGCTTGACCATAGGGTCTCATGGATCCTCCGGTCAAGCCGGAGGAAAACTAAAGGGCACGAGTTGAAACTTACACACTGCATTATATAATAAAAAGTACAAATATTAGAAAGAAGATTTGTGTCAGTTCATCAGCGTGTTTTATCAGGTGTGCGTCCTACCGGCCATATTCATTTGGGCAATTATTTAGGTGCTATTCGTAATTGGGTTAAAATGTCTTCTGAGACAGAGGAACAGTTATTTTGTATTGTTGACCAGCATGCTTTAACAACAGCTGCGGATGCTGAAAATTTAGCAGAAAATACACGAATGATTGCTGCCGCATATATTGCGTGCGGAATTAATCCTAGTCAAAGTGCTATCTTTGCTCAAAGTCATGTGCCAGCTCATACAGAACTTTCTTGGTATTTAAGTTGCTTTTCCCCCTTAGGGTGGCTAAACCGCATGACTCAATTTAAAGATAAAGCTGGAAAAAATAAGGAAAGTGCCAATCTTGGTCTTTATGCTTATCCAGTTTTAATGGCAGCTGATATTTTGGTTTATAAAGCAACACATGTTCCTGTTGGCGAAGATCAAAAGCAACATGTTGAATTGGCAAGAGATTTGGCTGGATCTTTTAATAATCATTATCAGCAAGAGTTTTTTCCATTGCCTGAGCCAATTATTGAAAAAGAAACCGCACGAATTATGAGTTTGCGCGATGGTACCAAAAAAATGAGTAAATCTGATTTATCTGATTATTCTAGAATTCATTTACTAGATGATAACGATACAATTGCTTTAAAAATACGCAAAGCCAAAACGGATAGTAAGCCGATACCATCTTCAAAAAAAGAGCTAGAAAATCGTCCTGAGGCCGAAAATCTTATAGGGATATATGCGGCTTTAAGTGGTGAAACCATTGATCAATTATGTTCTGAGTTTTCAGGTCAACAATTCTCAGCTTTTAAGCAAGCTTTAACTGAGGTTATTATTACTTCTTTAAGCCCAATCCGTGAGAAAATGAACCACTTATTACAACATCATAATGAATTAGACAAAATCTTATATGATGGTGCTGAAGTAGCCAATGTTCTGGCTGAAAAGCATATAAAAGAGATAAGAGAAGTACTTGGAATGATTCCTAGGAGAAAAGATAGGTAGCTTAATTGGTTACTTAAACATTTCCTAATATTTTTTGCAAATCACCATGTATGTATTCGTTAGCCGCCAGAACACTGCCACTTGTTAACATATTTTTATCACCCTTAACTTCAGTTACATAACCACCTGCTTCTCTAACCAGCAAAATGCCTGCAGCCATATCCCAAGGTTTAAGGTGGTCTTCAAAAAATGCATCAAACTTACCTGCAGCAACATAAGCAAGGTCGAGAGCTGCGGCACCAAAGCGTCTTGTTCCAGCTGTAATTGGCATAATTTTTTCTAAGCGCTTTTGAAAAGTATTGATATCACCATGATCACCAAAGGGGGTGCCGATTGCAATAACCGCTTCATCTAAATGACGACGTCCAGATACTCTAAGTCTTCTTTGATTAAGGAAAGCACCTTTGCCTTTTTCTGCCCAATACATTTCATCCTGAAGTGGAGAATAAGTAACACTTGCTACAATCTCATCACCTTTTTTAAGTGCGATTACAATGGCAAAATGAGGAATACCATGAAGAAAATTAAGAGTACCATCCAATGGATCTATAATCCAACAAAACTCAGTATTTTCATCGCCTGGAATGGCTCCAGTTTCTTCTGTTAAAAATGAATAACTTGGTCTTGCTTTTGAAAGTTCTTGAATAAGAATGCTTTCAGAACGTTTGTCAGCAGTTGAGACAAAATCTCCTAATCCTTTTTTTGAAACTTGAAGATGTTCTAATTCCCCGAAATCACGTATAAGCCCACGCGCAGCTTTTTCAGCAGCAGCAGTCATAACATTCAAAATTGGAGACAAGATCATTGCGCGTCCAGTGGCTACCATAGCTATTTCCTAACTTATATTTAATCTTTTGCACGCTCTACATAAGAGGCGTCTGCTGTATTGACAACGACGCGCATGCCTGACTCAATATGAGGAGGTACCATAATCTTAAGACCATTTTCAAGCTTGGCTGGCTTATAAGATGAAGAAGCCGTTTGACCTTTAATGACAGGGTCTGCTTCGGTAATGGTTAAAATGACAGTGTCAGGAAGCTGAACGCTCAAGGGCTTTCCTTCATAAGACGAAACATCTACAATCATCCCATCTTGCAAAAATGCTGCAGCGTCACCAACAAAATCTTTTGATAGACTGATTTGTTCATAGCTTGACTGATCCATAAAAATCAGGTTGTCTCCTTCTTCATACAGGTATTGATAAGGAGACTGATCTAAATAGACACGTTCTACTTGTTCAGATGATCTAAAGCGCTCATTTTTTTTTGTACCATCAACAAGGTTTTTAAGTTCAACCTGCATATAGGCGCCACCTTTACCAGGTTGTGTATGTTGCGTTTTCACTGCAACCCAAAGTTTACCTTCAAATTCAATAACATTACCTATGCGAATTGCATTACCATTGATTTTCACTATATTTTCCTTGGATATCTACATTGAATAAATTTAAGTCTGGTAGCGGAGGAGGGACTCGAACCCCCGACACGCGGATTATGATTCCGCTGCTCTAACCGACTGAGCTACTCCGCCTCAATTAGACTAAATTAATAAGGCTGACTATAGCTTTAAAGTATCTCTTTGTCAAACACGAAACAAACTCTTCACTGCTTCCAAGAAACTACTAAGAGGTGAAAACTCAACTGTTAACAATAAAAAATTTTATAGTTATGGGATCATATACATTTTTGTTCTCCTTCAAAATTTAAGAACTCTACTGTAAGCTGCTCCTACTTGCAGTAACAGAATAAACAATTATTTGAAAAATGCAACCCATAAATAATAAAATCTGATGAGAAAAATTATGTAATTTGCTAGGAATAAGTTAAAAAACTAAATATTTCCTCTTCGTTTTTTTTACGCAAGAGCAATTATTATCCCAAGATTATGGTTCTATTAATCAAGGAATGTTTGAGATATTGGACAGATTTGTAAAACTCTAAAAAAGATCATTTTGTATCTATATTTCTATTTAATAAACAATCTCTAAGCAATAAAACTGGATCAAGCTTTCCTTGTTTTAATTTTATCTCAGCTTTAACGGTATGGATAAATTTCTTTTTGGCAACGGGCGCTGGAAAGCCGCGCATATATTGGTTAGACAACACACGGAGCATATAAACGCTTTCAGCTTGTAAGGTGGCTTGATTCAGCCCACCTAAAACAGTGGTGTTTGGTGGGTTTTTGTAAGCGGTTGTTTTTGGTGGAGTAGGTGCCGGTTTTTCGATTTTGGTCTCTTTTTCGAAAAGATTTTGCTGTTCGATTTTCATATCACACCTATCCAAGTTTCCCTATGGCTTGACCATAGGGTCCATGTTCCAGACATCGAGGTTTTTCCTCATGGATCCTTCGGTCAAGCCGGAGGAAAACTAGAGAAAAACTAATTTTCATAACTACCACACCTTTAAGGCTGCAGCAAGAGAGTGAATTTGTCGGTGATGAGAGTGACAAATAGCAACTGCTAATGCATCAGCAGCATCTGCGCGCATACTAATTGAATTTAAGGCCGGTAGCAACATTTTCACCATCATCAAGACTTGATCCTTATCTGCATGCCCTACACCAACTACCGATTTTTTAACCTTATTCGCTGAATATTCAAAAACACTCACTCCTAAAGCAGCTGGAGCTAAGAGTACAACACCTCTAGCCATACCAAGTTTCAAAGTTGATGTAGGGTTTTTATTCACAAAAGTTTCTTCAACGGCGGCTTCATCAGGGGCATAAGCTGAAATAACTTCATGTAAACCTTTATGCAAGTGAGTTAACCTTTGCGCTAAGTCTAAATCACTTGAGGTATCAACCACACCATGGGCAATGTGTGATAGAGAGTTGCCTTTGATTTGAACAATACCCCATCCTGTATGTCTTAAGCCAGGATCTAGACCAAGAATGCGAACTGGCTCCATATTTTATCCTTTTAAGCCGCTGATGCGGCTTTTGGCGGAAGTTTCACTTGAATATGCAGTTCCTTTAACCTTTCTGCATCAATTGGGGATGGCGCTTGCATCAATAAATCTTGAGCCTGTTGGTTCAATGGGAAAGCAATAATCTCACGTAAGTTTGGCTCATCTGCTAAAAGCATTACGATACGATCAATGCCAGGTGCACAACCACCATGGGGAGGAGCACCAAATTTAAAGGCATTAAGCAAGCCACCAAAGCGTGTTTCCACTTCTTCTTTAGGATAACCGGCAATTGCAAAGGCTTTGTACATCACTTCGGGCAAGTGGTTACGAATGGCACCACTGGACAATTCAATGCCATTACAAACGATGTCATACTGATACGCTTTAATTGTTAAAGGATCTTGATTGTTCAATGCATCCAAACCACCTTGCGGCATAGAAAATGGGTTATGAGAGAAATCAATTTTCTTGGTGTCTTCGTTATATTCAAACATTGGAAAATCAACAACCCAGCAGAATTTAAAGGTGTTTTTCTCAATTAAATCAAGTTCCTGGCCAACTTTTGTTCGAACTTGCCCTGCAAACTTGACAGCTTTGTCTTCTTTGTCACAAACAAAGAACACTGCATCGCCATCTTGTGTGTTAGTTAATTGTTTAAGCTGATTTATTCGTGCAGCATCCAAGAATTTAGCAATTGGTCCTTTTGCTTCACCAGCTTCAAAAACAATGTATCCCAAACCTGGCATGCCAAGGTCTTGTGCCCAGCTATTCAGTTTATCAAAGAAACTGCGCGGCTGTGTTGAGGCTTTTGGTGCAGGGATGGCTCTAACAACGGATCCAGAAGCAACGGCCTTTGCAAAAATGCCAAAGTCAGAATCTTTAAAAACTTCACTAACATCTGTAATAATTAAAGGATTGCGCAAATCAGGTTTATCACAACCATACTTTAACATCGCATCATGATAAGTAACACGTGGGTAGGGATACGGACTTACTGTGCGACTATCTGCAAATTCATTAAATACTCCTGTTAAAACAGGCTCAATCGCAGCAAAGACGTCTTCTTGAGTGACAAATGACATTTCGAAGTCTAATTGATAAAACTCGCCTGGAGATCTGTCAGCACGGGCATCTTCGTCACGAAAACAAGGGGCAATTTGGAAGTAACGATCAAAACCTGAAACCATCAATAATTGTTTAAACTGTTGTGGCGCTTGCGGCAAAGCATAAAATTGCCCAGGATGCATGCGGCTTGGTACTAAAAAGTCACGTGCTCCTTCAGGGGATGAGGAGGTCAAAATAGGGGTTTGGAATTCCATAAAACCTTGCTCAATCATGCGACGGCGAATGGAGGCAATAATTTTTGAACGCAGCACGATATTGTTGTGCAATTTTTCACGGCGCAAATCCAAGAAACGATAAGTAAGTCTAGTTTCTTCTGGAAATTCGGTATTAGCATTAACTTGTAGTGGCAAAGTTTCAGCAACGGATTGAATGATAATCTCTTGTATAACAACCTCAATTTCTCCAGTTGCCATTTTTGAGTTAACAGCTTCAGAGTCTCTTTTAACTACATTGCCTGTCAAGGTAATGACTGTTTCATTGCGCAAACCTTCAGCTGTAATAAAGGACTGTGAGTTTTGCTCAACAACACATTGTGTAATTCCATAATGATCTCTTAAGTCAATAAAGACTAAGTTACCATGGTCACGTTTACGATGAATCCAGCCAGATAAGCGAACAGTCTGACCAACATCAGATAGAGTAAGTTGCCCACAGGTGTGTGTGCGATAAGGAGAAGAAACTAAAGACATGAAAAACTCAATATTTTATTTTAATAGAAACCTATCGTAAAAAAGCCACAAAACGTGTAATTTTGTCAAGAAAGACACAAAAAAAGTATTTATTTAATTTGCTTACTGTTATTAACTCACAACAAAAATTAGAAGAATTCTGTAAAGCGTTTTTAGACGACAAACCTGAGTTTGCGTGTATTGATACGGAATTTATAAGGCAAACAACATATTGGCCTCAGCTTGCTCTCATACAGATTGCCTCACCTTTTCGTTCCTGTATTATTGATCCCATTGGTGCTAATTTATCATTTGAACCACTTTTAAAAATATTAAGACACCCAGGTATTACGAAAGTTTTGCATTCTGGGCGCCAAGATCTTGAAATATTTTTTTCTCTTTTTCAAGAAACACCTTTTCCTGTTTTTGACACTCAAATTGCTGCAGCTTTTTTAGGATTAGGGGATGGACTTGGTTATGATAAATTGGTTTATCATTTTTTAAATATAGAAATTGATAAAACTTCACAGCACACTAATTGGTTGAAACGTCCATTAAGCCAAGCGCAATTAAATTATGCCTTGGATGATGTTCTTCACTTATGCGCCATATATCCGCTTATTCATGATCAGCTTTATGAAAAAAATAGATTGGAGTGGATGCAAGAAAGTTTTACTGCTCTTATGAGTAAGGAAATATATTTAATCGATATAGACAAAGCATGGCTTAAGGTAAAGCACCAAATTCGTAAATGGGAAGCCTTATCGATCTTGCGTGATTTATGTGCATGGAGAGAAGAAAAAGCGCGATATCATGATTTAACAAGGACGAGTTTCATTGAAGATAAATTTTTAATAGATCTTTGCCAGATGTCTTTTCTATCTTTTGAAGAAGTTTTCACAATTACTACATTACATCGTCAGTCTATTGTTCCAAAAGACTTAATAAGCGAATTTTATTTATGTTACTCTGAAGCACATCGCTTAATTGAAAATAAAGAAAAGTTAGGTGTGACTCGGCAGCAAGAAATCAAAAAAGCCATAAAAAAAATGTATCCAAAGCCACATTCAGGAGTGGTCAAAGATAGATTGAAAAAGTTAAGAGATATTATTAATGCTCTTGCTAATGAGCTGGAGATTTCAGCACGTTTAATTGCCAATAAATCAGAAATTGAATCATTTGCAAAAGACCCTTCAAGAGATCATAAACTTTTGCAAGGGTGGCGAGGTGAAATACTCAATGATAAGTTAAAAGAATTTCTGGCTACGATTTAAATTTAACAATCTTTTGTTTGAGAAATTTTAATAAAGACGGATCCATAACAGCCACCATTAAAGTATCATCCCCTGCAATAATACCAGCAATTTCTGGCATCTCTTGTTCTTCTAATTCAAAAGCAACAGCATTAGCATGGCCCGGCAGCGTTTTTATTAAAAGAAGATTAGGCGGAGAAAGGTTAACGCTTAGAATAGAAGTTATTTGCATAGATGGTTTTAACGTATGCTTATAGACACCATCAGTCTTGGTGATGCCAAGTCGTTTAAGTTGTCTTGAAAGAGTAGATTGAGTTGCTTGAATGCCATTTGCTTGAAGAAGCTTTAAAAGCTCAAGTTGATCCTTTGGTTGGTTTTTTTTAATAATTTCTAAAAGAAGATTAGTATCCATAAAACTAAAACGTTTGCATATAATTGAATGTTATTTTAATGGTTTTTTTTTGCTTTGCCCACTGTAAAGCATTGAAATTAGTGATGTAAACAGATAAGGTTCAAGCAAAATAAGATAAAGGTGATATATGGAAGAAAACAATATTGGTGGTATTTCAGCAGGTCAACTGCGGTCTTTTATAGAAAAAATTGAGAATTTAGAACAAGATAAAGCAGAAATTTCTGAAACTATTCGTGATATATTTGCCGAAGCAAAATCAGAGGGATTTGATGTTAAAGTTATGAGACAGTTAATGAAACTGCGTCGTATGAAGAAAGAAGAGCTTGCGGAACAAGAAGAGCTTTTAGATCTTTATCGACAGGCTGTTGGGATTTAGTTTACGGGGCTATGCAGTTGACTCCCCTACCTACTAGATGTAGTGATTATGGTTTTTGCCGTAACGGGAGAAATCTCTAGA
>DAHVSZ010000240.1 GCA_027328625.1 Candidatus Paracaedibacteraceae bacterium
TCTCCCCGAAAGCTATTTAGGTAGCGCCTCGTGAATTCATCTTCGGGGGTAGAGCACTGTTTCGGCTAGGGGGTCATCCCGACTTACCAACCCGATGCAAACTACGAATACCGAAGAATGTTATCACGGGAGACACACGGCGGGTGCTAACGTCCGTCGTGAAGAGGGAAACAACCCAGACCGCCAGCTAAGGTCCCAAAGTCATGGTTAAGTGGGAAACGATGTGGGAAGGCACAGACAGCCAGGATGTTGGCTTAGAAGCAGCCATCATTTAAAGAAAGCGTAATAGCTCACTGGTCGAGTCGGCCTGCGCGGAAGATGTAACGGGGCTAAACCATGCACCGAAGCTGCGGCAGCGACACTTATGTGTTGTTGGGTAGGGGAGCGTTCTGTAAGCCTGCGAAGGTGTGCTGTGAGGCATGCTGGAGGTATCAGAAGTGCGAATGCTGACATAAGTAACGATAAAGCGGGTGAAAAGCCCGCTCGCCGGAAGACCAAGGGTTCCTGTCCAACGTTAATCGGGGCAGGGTGAGTCGACCCCTAAGGCGAGGCCGAAAGGCGTAGTCGATGGGAAACAGGTTAATATTCCTGTACTTGGTGTTACTGCGAAGGGGGGACGGAGAAGGCTAGGCTAGCCGGGCGACGGTTGTCCCGGTTTAAGCGTGTAGGGGGTGTGATTTGGTAAATCCGGTCGCATATCAACCCTGAGGCGTGATAACGAGCCACTACGGTGGTGAAGT
>DAHVSZ010000242.1 GCA_027328625.1 Candidatus Paracaedibacteraceae bacterium
GTAAATAGGAACGAACTCATGAACCAACTTATTGAACAAAACGACATCAACAGGAATTTCGCCGTTTGCAGGGAAAGTCACATTGCGCCATTGCAAATGTTGGCCTTTTGTGTTTTTGACAATGATGCTGGGCATACATTAAACCCTAAATAAAAAAGCCGCTTAAAAAATGGGAGACACGACAACTACCTTGACAGACGCCGATGGCTTATACTAGCCATCCCCGAGCCACAATGGGAATGACCGCTTTCGCTGCCCTGCCGCCGTTGAGGCCAGATGGTCGGCAGCAGACTGGAAGCGGTCATCCATGAATGATGGTCATATGACAGCATCCGACCCTAAGCCGCCCTTGGAATGATGGAATACGGTCGCTCAATGTTGTAGCACACCAGCCTTCGCTGACGAGTTCCAGCGATGCTGGCGTTCCTCGCTCATACTTGTTGCAGCACCGGCTAGAGCCGTTCTAGTGAGTTAGATTACGTCGTGTCGACTTTAGGTCGCGTAGTAACTGGTTAATCGCCCTGTCTCCCTGCCGTGACTTAAGTTCAGCATTGAGCCACGTGCTTGCTTGATCCAGATACTCCAACGAGCTTGGCGAATCTGGAAACTTATTTGCATATTTAACGGATTGATCAGCAAAGACCTTTGCGTGATAGACCTTGCGTAGGTCCTCCGTGTAGCACTTTTGCAGTATCTGCATGCTCTCATCAAGAGTTGCTATAACCTCC
>DAHVSZ010000243.1 GCA_027328625.1 Candidatus Paracaedibacteraceae bacterium
CCCAGCCGGCTCCACCTGGAGCACCGCAACCACCCCCGCCTGGTCCTCCCGGAGGACCAGGACCTGGAGGCCCTCAGTTCCAGCAAGGACCGGCGGGAGGGCCACCGCAAGGTGGCCCAGGCAGACTCGGAGGTCCGGGTCCCCAACAGCCCCCACAAGGACCTATGGGGGGACCGCCACGTGGAGGGCCAGGCGCTCCCTAATATGCTTAAAACGAAACGAGCCGCTTATATGGGCGGCTCGCTCTTGGGTCTTTTATGCACATCGAGTGTCGCGCAAACAAGGGGTATTCGACAAACGATGTCATCCATCTCGTCAAACGATGAGTAAAACTGGATCCTCCACGATCGGTGTTGGAATGACCGCTCCCGCTGCCCTGCCGCCGTTGAGCCCTGACGGTCGGCAGCAGACAATAAGCGGACGTTGCGATTAAAGGTCATATCGTATATATATCATGAGATATATTTTAAAAAATTTGGTACTTATCGAATCTTTATTATTTGCTTTTTCAGCGATTTCACCGTTGACCGCAAAAAGTGATATATTCTATAGATGTGATCATGGGACCGCGCATATAATTAATAAAATTTCGGAAGGTGACCAGCCAGGTGATAAAAAGACCAGACCGATAATGGACTATAAAAATATTGGAAATGAATCCGACTGGACTTATTATAATAAACACGGATACGCTTCAGAAGAGACTGGAAAAAG
>DAHVSZ010000244.1 GCA_027328625.1 Candidatus Paracaedibacteraceae bacterium
CTTGACGGGCCCGGATGGGCAGGAGGCTTTGGAGATGGTGCGTGGCCTGGTGGCGCGGGTCGAGGTGCTGCCTCCCGCGGCGGCGGGCGAGGCGCCGGAGATTGTGCTCACCGGCGAGATTGCTGCGATGGTTGGGCTTGGCCTTGGGCAAGCGCCGACGCGCCCCGGTGCAGGGGCGACGCCAGGCGCCGTTGCCGGCGCTGGTTCCGATTTGTTTACGAGTTCGGTAAAAGTGGTTGCGGGGGCACGATTTGAACGTGCGACCTTCAGGTTATGAGCCTGACGAGCTACCGGGCTGCTCCACCCCGCGGGGGTGTTTTTTGTATGGGTGGGCTGGAGGGCCTGGCGGCGACCTACTCTTCCGCGCCTTAGGACGCAGTACCATTGGCGCTGGGGATTTTCACGGCCGAGTTCGGGATGGGATCGGGTGCGGGCTCCCCGCTATGACCACCAGGCTGTCCAGCCCACCCGCGATCTCGCCTCGAGAGAGGAGATCGCAAGTGGCAGATTTTGGTGTTTGCGATGTGCTTGATGGCAGCCTGTTCATGTGTTGGCCATGCATGGCGGGTGATCTTGAGCTCAATCGGGCGATTAGGACCGGTTAGCTGCGCACGTTACCGTACGTCCACACCCGGCCTATCAACGTGATGGTCTATCACGGCCCTCAGGGAGACCTCGTTTTGAGGTGGGTTTCCCGCTTAGATGCTTTC
>DAHVSZ010000245.1 GCA_027328625.1 Candidatus Paracaedibacteraceae bacterium
TATCCGGCATTCCCTCATAAACCTTGCGAGGTTCGAGGGAAACTTCATAGTCGGCATTGGACACGCATAACCAGAATGCCGGATCATTCGTCATGGATGGGATGCTTGATCTTGTATTCAACTTTTCCGACGCCGTGTGCTTCATACCAATGAACCTCCGCGTAGATAATTCCACCATCAGGGAGCCGCACGTGAGCGAGCCCCTTTTTCTTTTTCCAGCGACCGTCACCGTGAACACGTCTGAGTCTAGGCAACTCACGAATGCCGGAGCCCTCAGCAATGGTTTCGATGTTGGTAACCTTTCCCCCGATGATGTCCTCTGGCTTCATCGGTTACCCAATCCTCTTCGCCAGATCCTCGGCTCGCAGGTGAGTATATCGTTTCAACATCTGCAATGTCTTGTGGCCGGTGATGGTGGAGACTTCCATGGGGTTGAAGCCCTTCTCGAGCAGTCTGCTAGTGGCTTCGTGGCAGCGGTCGTTGAAGTGCGACTTTTTGATGCAGATACGTTTACATGCAACTGTGAAGTTCACCGCCAACGCTCGATAGGTGACCGTGAAAACTTTACCGTTAATGTTGCGAGGCAAAGATTCCAGCACGGATACCGCACGGCTCCGTGCCCTGGCCAGGACACTCCGGATCGGGTCATACGGGATCCGGAGTGTGAGTACGGGTGGGGGAACCACCACGCGCCACCTGTA
>DAHVSZ010000246.1 GCA_027328625.1 Candidatus Paracaedibacteraceae bacterium
TGTGAGCAGGATGGGGACGATATAAATTTTAGCGTGGAAAATAATATCGTCTTACAATGGGATGGCTGTCTCGCTTTCGGTGTAAAAATGCTGTCTCTTAAAAGCGATTATGATCTAATCAATCTTTGCGTAGATCCACTTATATCCCTGCATGTCGGCAAAAGCGTCGCAGAGGTATTCGGAGAAAACCCAGACGATAGTATCGTAAGATTCCCGCCTCAAGAAAAGTTGATAGTAACCAACTAATCGTTTGCAGTGTGCTAATCTGGGAAAGCACATAAATGTTTTCCTGGCTCTTTATTCCACGAGCAGAACGATCCGCCAATACGTCGACGAGGCATTGTTGAGTTCATGCCCAATGTCCGCTTACAGTCTGCTGCCGACCATCAGGGCTCAACGGCGGCAGGGCAGCGGTAGCGGCCATTGATTGCTTGATCTAAAAATAATAATGAAGCAGGTTATTTAATAAGATAATGCATTCACGACATTCACTAGCTATTTTTCTTAGCGACATGCATTGGCAAATTGGATTATTGATTCTGGTTCTTCGCTGTATTGAGTGGGTAGGATGAAGACCGCAGACCCGATTTTGGAACCGCGCCAATCTCTGGTCCAACGCTATCAGCGTCAATCATACCACAACTTCCAAGTAAAGCATTGGCGCGGAATGCCTTGTTTACAACGGAAATAACTCGAT
>DAHVSZ010000247.1 GCA_027328625.1 Candidatus Paracaedibacteraceae bacterium
TTCTAATTTTATTTGATAGAAGATTGATATTACCCCATTGTTCTTTATAAAAAAAGACGCCACGTAAATGGCAACAGATAATGTTAAAGCAAAAAACCAGTGATCCTTCATAAATCCAATTAACATCAGGTTCCTCGCTTTCTATCGGCACATATTGCAATATTAAGCTTGAATCACACATGCAGAATAAGGAGACAGTTTGTACAATTTCCTATCTCAACGCTCTCTGTGCATGATCGAGATCATCTGCTGTTCTATTGAGCTTCTCGTCGGCATTCCCTTACTGGAAAGACGCAGAGATTGTCTACCTGTGTGGTTCGACGATCAGATCAACTCTAAGCCTACTCAACGACTGCTTCCAGTCTGCTGCCGACCATCAGGGCTCAACGGCGGCAGGGCAGCGTAACCTGGCCTTCCCGTGCAGCCTGGGGAGGAATAATATCGATCCAGAAGCTGATGTTCAATGATGGCACCACGAACTACCGGAGTTCGGCCCTAGCGGTAAGTCGAACCTTACTCGAGAATTAGCTGTTCTTGACCCAAAAGCAGACGGTCAATATGTCGTATGATTCGACGCAGTTGGCAGGAAGAAAATAATTCTGGTCCGCCCCTAAATTCTATCCGCTATATCTCACTTCGTCAGCCTACTTCGCTTTTCTTGATATGTAATGGCATGCTG
>DAHVSZ010000248.1 GCA_027328625.1 Candidatus Paracaedibacteraceae bacterium
TGGCCTCCTACGATCAGAAACCGGGACGTCCAACACCCGGATGACCTTCAATGCTCCGTCCCCCCATCGCACTTGGCATCGGTCCAGGAATATTGACCTGGTTCCCATCAGTTACGACTCTCGTCCTCACCTTAGGGGCCGACTCACCCTGCTCCGATGAACGTAGAGCAGGAAACCTTGGGCTTTCGGCGAGCGGGCTTTTCACCCGCTTTAACGCTACTCATGTCAGCATTCGCACTTCTGATACCTCCAGCAGTCCTTACGAACCACCTTCGCAGGCTTACAGAACGCTCCCCTACCACTTGCGCTTGCGCGCAAATCCGCAGCTTCGGTTATCGGCTTAGCCCCGTTACATCTTCCGCGCAGAAAGACTCGATCAGTGAGCTATTACGCTTTCTTTAAAGGATGGCTGCTTCTAAGCCAACTTCCTGACTGTCTTAGCCTTTCCACTTCGTTTTCCACTTAGCCGATATTGGGGACCTTAGCTGGCGGTCTGGGTTGTTTCCCTCTCGTGTCCGGACGTTAGCACCCGGTGCACTGTCTCCCGCGCTGACACTTCCAGGTATTCGGAGTTTGCCATGGTTTGGTAAGACGCCATGTCCCCCTAGCCATAACAGTGCTCTACCCCCTGGAGTGATACGCGAGGCACTACCTCAATAGTTTTCGGGGAGAAC
>DAHVSZ010000249.1 GCA_027328625.1 Candidatus Paracaedibacteraceae bacterium
ACATCGATGTGATCTATGTGTGGGATGTGAGGGCCAGGACCGACTGCGTTTATAATTACGGTGGCGGCGACGACGGAAACCAAACCCAACGAAAAAAGAGATTGCGTATTCATGAAAGAATCCTCCAGAAGGGATAATTACGAGCTTATCTGTGAAATCCTCAAGGAGGCTAGTGTTGGAGGCTAGTCTAGCAACTTCGCCAACCCACTCAGTATGGAGCCACGGTTTTCAGCCATGATGATGAGTTTTGAGAACACGATGGTCAGTCCGCTGAACGTCAGCTCTCAGTCTGCTGTCGACCATCAGGGCTCAACGGCGGCAGGCAGCGTAAGCCGCCGTTCAATAGGCCAGAAGGACCAATCTATGAAAGTAATATTCAAAACTCTAAAAAATGTAACGATATGTGCAACAATGACGCAAACAAGATGGCCAACATTTTCTCTTAGATGAGCACAAGAATTTTTCTGGCTGCGTTTATCTTTCTCTTCTCCAATAGAGCAACCTTCTCTTCCTCGAAATTAGCACCTGTTATTTACATGAGCACAACTGGCTTGATCTATGCCGAACCCACCGACCTGAGCGGGAATAGAGATGTACGACTTGTTTCGGTGCTTGACTTCCCGCCTTACATCTGCAGAGTGTACAGAGCCGACGCGATTTAAGGT
>DAHVSZ010000024.1 GCA_027328625.1 Candidatus Paracaedibacteraceae bacterium
TTGCCTTGTTTGTTCAAAAATTAAATTCAATGCATCATGCATCTCAGAGGCCAATTTATACCAAACGATATAGGTTACGCAGTGTGCAAGTTTTAAGGGGTAAAGATTTGCAAAGGTCATGAAGCCCTGTTTAGATAAAGTTGACTAAAACTTTAAGCATCTAAAGAGCCCATGACCCTAGAAGAGTTTATCATTCATACCTATTGCTTTGTCGACGATTTTTTACACCACTCTTTCTCACATTCTATCAGGGCAAGAGGAGAGAAGCCGACCTTGTCAGATTCTGAAGCATTAACGATAGAAATTGTTGGAGAATATTTAGGACTTGGATCCGATAAAGCGATTTGGTCTTACTTTAGGGAGCATTGGTCTCATTTTTTTCCAAAAATCACTTGTCGTACGAGTTTTTCCAGGCAAAGCGCTAACTTAAACGAGGTTAAGAAAAAGCTCTACAAATTTGTCTCCAGCATTCTATCGACAGATCAAGATCTTTACTTGTCTGACGGATTTCCTATTCCGATTTGTCATATCAAACGTTATAAACGATCCAGAACAGAACTGCGTTCTCAAGGATCTACAGGGTATTGTGCTGCTAAGGATCAAAAATACTTTGGATTTAAAGGACACCTTCTGGTGACTCAGCATGGCGCTCCCATTGCATATGAGTTAGCCGCAGCGAATGTAGACGAGCGTGATATCCTGCCCGAAATCACAGGCAATCGTAAAGGAATGATCTTGGCCGATAAAGGACTTATTAGACCTGAGTTAAAAGAGTATCTGGCAACACAACATCTTGATCTACAAACACCTTTACGGAAAAACATGAAAGATCCAAGACCAAAAGAGACGGTATCCCTGATGATGAATATTCGAAGAAAAATAGAAACGGTCATTGGGCAGTTAGTAGAGCGTTTTAATATTCAATCAATTAGAGCTAAAAATTTATGGCATCTCTCTACAAAAGTTACACGAAAAATCTTGGCTCACTCTGTGGCGTTTATGTTTAACCAAATTCAAAACCCTGAAAAACCACTTGCTCTGGAATTACTTCTCTCATGAAAAACTTGCACACTGCGTTATATTATATCCAAAGCATTTCAAAACCTCTGGATTGCCGTATCGTTAGCGATGATACTAACTTTAGGAGAAAGCACTCTTATACCTAAATTTGCGTATGCTGAAAGACTAGAAACACCAAAGGAAATGGCTCAGTCAGAAGCTACTACCAAAAATCTTATTAGTTTTCAATTAACAAAAGGACGTTATCATCTTTATTTTGGTTCATCAGCTCAAGCTGCTTTGGCCATTTTTAAAAGAGATAATTGTTGGTGGTTTGTTTTTGACAAAAAAATAGACTTTTCTATACCTGAATTTGGTTCTTCTGCAATCTTAATATCTAAGATGGAGGCTGTTAACGTCATCTCCTCTACTCCAGAATTGACTGTCATTCAACTTGAGTTAAAGCCAAATGTAACTTTTAATATTGAAAAAGACGAAAAGGGTTGGTTTATCACATTTTCCTTTTTTGATAACACTATTCTTTCAATTCCTCCAATTAAAAATCAAAAACCATTAAGTCTAAGCGACACAACTTGGTCATCAGCTATTGTGGGTGCAATTGAGTCTACGAAAGAAATCTTTTTGACATATGAAGGGCAAAGATTTTACATATTGCCTTCTATGAGATTGGATGATGGTCTCCGTATTGCGTATCAAACTCCATATTTCAGACTTGGTTATAGTATCCAGGGTTTTGTATGTCAGATTTTATCTGATCGGTTGTATTTAGAAAGAAAGAAAAATCAACTCTTATTAAAAACGACTGATACTTTTTCTTTTTCAACACAAGCTGTTAATCCTCCAACCAATTGCCAAGAGTTTCTTTTCTTTAATTCAGATGCCACAAAAGACTGGGTTGTATATCGAAGTGATTTAGAAAAAAGAATAAGAGAATCTACCCAGGCCAATGTTCCTGAAATGCAATTAGAACGTGCGTGGGTAGAAATAGCATTAGGCCAAGGTCAAGAAGCAATAGCCATTTTAACAAACTTAAAACAGCAATACCCAGGAATGGAATTTAATCCATATTTTAAAGCTATTGAAGGGATGGCTTACTTTTTATGCCAGAACTATAATCAAGCTATAGAGGCATGGAGTTTTCTAAGTGAAACTACAGAAATTCAACTTTGGAAAACTGTTGCGCGTGAAATTTTAGCAAACACAATCGAAATTAATTCTCTTATTATATTTGCAAAAAGCATTTTGGATTTCTATCCACCTGTATTGCGTAATATTTTAACAGAAACAATTTTGAAAATAGCAGCATCAATAGGAGAGATACCTGTCATTGAAGCCTTCACAGGTTCAAATTATGCAGCTGAAGATAAAAGATTAAAATTTATATTTGATTTTCATAAAGCCAGAGTCATGGAAGCAGGAGGATCAAAGTCGTCTGCAATGGCTATTTATAGAAAATTATTAGAAAATGAATATAACAATTTTGTGCCAATTAGCCTTTGTGTAGAAGCTGAATTTGAAGTAATTCTTGATCAATTTTCTACAAATTCTTTAAAAATTGATGACGTCATTAAGAAACTTGATGAGGTGCGCTTAAGATGGAGAGGCGATCAATTTGAGTTTCGCATTACGATGAAAATAATTGAATTACTGGAAGAAAAACAATGCTATTCAAGAATACTTGGCTACATAAAATCTTTAAAGCAATCTTTTCCCGAACGTTCAATGATTGAAAATTTAGATAGCAAGATGCAAAGCCTTTTTATTGCTTATTTTAAACAAGATCTAAGCCATAAATCTCCTTTAAAAGCCATTTCTATCTATGAGGATTTCCTGGATCTTGTACCAAGTGGTCCAAGTGGTGATGAATTAATGAATATCATTGTAGATCAATTTTTGGCAGTTGATTTGCTGGATCAAGCAGCTCACATTCTTGCAAAATGGGCTGTGCAAAAGCAAGATTCACCAGAGAAAAATAGACTTATTCTAAAAGTTGCTGAAATTCATTTGTTGAATAAAAAACCAGAAACAGCAATAACAATTTTAGAAGAACTCTCTAAAGACATTGTTAATAATAAAGATCTTTACGAAAAGAAACTTTTACTTGAAGCACAAGCACTAGTGGCAATGGGTAAAATTCAAGAAGCCTTGGCTGTATTAAAAGATTCAGTTCTTCCTTCGCACTTAAAATTATCAGGTAATCTTTATATGAAGATAGGGCAATGGGATGAGGCAGCACGTAAATTTTCAGTTTTGGTTGGTATTCTTGATGATACAAAGGATGCAGAGCTGAAAAAAAACACAGTTCTTTCATTAGCAATCTGCTATTACTACAACAAGCATACAGACCAACTACAAGTATTGAGAAAAATGTACGATAAGCTTATGAAAGATAATAAGTTTTTTCAATATTTGACAAGACCAGAAGTAATAGAAGTGAACGTTAGAAAATTAGCTGATAGAAAATTAGAGGAAGAAGAAATTTTGAATGCTGCTATAACTGAGGTGTTAGAACCTATTACGAATAAAAAAATAAAATCCAAATAAATTGTTATAAAAGTAGGTTTCCGATAAATGCGTATTATTGCTGGACGTTTGCGCCATCGTTTATTAAAAAGACCTGATGAGAAAACAACAAGACCAACAACTGATCGTGTTCGAGAATCTATTTTTAATATACTAAGTCATAAATATAACATCGACTTTTCAGAAATTAATGTTTTAGATGCATTTGCAGGTTCAGGTTCTATGGGACTTGAAGCACTTTCAAGAGGAGCTAAATACGTTTATTTTGTTGAAAAAGACTTAAAAGCTGCTCATATTTTGCAAGAAAATATCACGTCATTAAAAGTGGAGAAGGAAACAACAGTCTTTAAAACAGACATCTTGAAACTGGAAAAGACATCTACTTTTGTTAAGCTCATTTTTCTTGATCCCCCCTATCAATCAGACTTATTAAAACCTGCATGTATACATCTGAAAAAGACGGGATGGATTCAAGAGAAAACACTTATTTGTGTTGAAAGTGCTATTGGAAAGGCACAAGAAAAGCTCAACGACCTAAAACTATTAGAAAAACGCATCTATAGTCAATCAGAGATTAGTTTTTGGTCTCTGGTGTAGCTTTAACTTCAGGCAGAGTAACAGATTACATAGTCTTAACAGGGATTTTCTTTGGTGCTAAAGTCTCAGGACTTCCAATGGTTTCAACAACCCAAACTCTAGAATCATGATCAAAGGTATAAACTTCTGGCAACCCATCATGCCTACTATATGTAATCTGTTGCGTTTGCAATGTCTGAGCAAAAAATGGCAAAGCGTCAATACCAAATTCAACACCATAATTTTTATAAAATACAAAAAAGTCGTTATTTTCCACAAGTGTTGGGATCAGATCAATCACATCCTGCAGACACGTAATTTCTTTTTCTCCAATTCTAACAATTGAAACAAGGGTAAAATTAGATCTTGGAATCAAAGGGAGCCTTTCAGAGAAACTACTGCCTGGCCTTATGTTCGTGACAAAAACGCGGTGATCTCTGGCTCCCGTTCGTTGAATAATGGCATCATCTGCTTCGTAAAATACAGCTCCTCCAAATTGAACCATTTTCTGAATTTTTCTCTGATTCAAATCATAAGTTTTTATTTTTAAGTTTAAGATTTTCCCTCTGCGAATGACAGTAAACTCAACAGGTTCACTTGATTTTTCAGCACCTGATTCATTGACAACTTTATCCAAAAGATAATAATTAGGACCGATTTCAGTTCCATTGACATGAGTGATCACATCACCAACTTCAAAAAGTTCTTCACCAGGGGTTGCCGCAAGTATATTTTTAACAACTAAAATTTGGTTCAATGCATTTGGGAATTTTGAACGATATTGTGCAGCAAGATTCACTGGAAAATTATAAAAACGTGTTAGATCATCAAGAGATTTATATTCAAGAATAACGCCAGTTGCGTATCTTGGAGCAATTTTATTTTCTTTAATTGATTGAAGTGCATCCACAGCATACGCAATAGGAAGTGCAAAAGAAAAAGTTCCACCATCTGATGCATTTACTAAACCAATAACTTTGTCGTCCTTACTAAAAACTGGCGATCCACTTGCACCACCCTGAACATTTTGACTGATTCTGAAAACTTGACTTGGAAGAACTCCGATCGTCTCATAAATGCTTGATACTATCCCCTTTTGTGGAGAAAAGGGTTTGTTCTCGTTTTTACCAATCATATAGACTGGCTCACCACTTTTGATTTCTCGGTTGTCGATTGTAATCTCAGCTGGCAGTTTTTCTATATCTTCATCTCTGACTTTCAAAAAAGCAAAATCATGCCAAGGATCCATATAAAGCAAATAAGCTCTGACCTCTCTACCATTATGAAGTGTGACTTCATAGTAAGGGACAACCCGATCTGGACCTATGACATGAGCATTTGTTAATAAAATTCCATTCTTTTTATCAATAATACTACCTGTTCCAGAAATACTACCTTCACCACTATAGGCGGAAGCGGTGGTTCTGCTTTTAATACTGACAATAAAAGGCCGGCTTGCGTTGATTTGTGTTTCTGTAATAGCAAAGCACGATTCAGATATAAAGAATTGTGTAATAACTAGAAATAAAAAAAAAGACTTTAAAAAGTAGGAATAAAAGTGGGGCATATTTAAGCTTGTTCTAAAACCACTTGATTCATACACCCACTCTAAAATTGGAAGAAAAAACTATTTTATTTTTGCTTCTTTAAAAGGAACATGTTTACGCACAACGGGATCATATTTCTTCAGTTCCATCTTTTCTGGTTTTTTACGTGGATTTTTTTTAGTCACGTAGAAATATCCTGTTTCAGCTGTACTAAGCAGCTTAATTGTAATTACTGCAGATTTTGCCATTTTTAAAAACTTTCACTCAAAAACTTGCGTGTATCCTAACAAATTCGCCAGGCTCTAAGCAAGGTTTTTTTGGATTACAACAATAAATGGAGCGGGCGAAGGGATTCGAACCCTCGACCCCAACCTTGGCAAGGTTGTGCTCTACCCCTGAGCTACGCCCGCTTGTCTAAAAGACTCCTTCAACATAGTATCCATTCATACATTTTTTGCAAGTGAAAAATGGCCATCCTTATTGTTTTTTCTTTTCTTTATCCTTACACCTCTAGGTCAAACCGGTTTTTTGCCAAAATAGTGCCCATGGAGTTGCGTTGCAGCAGCTCCCTTAAACGAAGCATGCGCGAGCTCCTCCATTGTGCTTGCATCTATTACAAACAATGAATAACCCTCATCATTGCGCCCTACAACCAAAAGGACACCATCATCTTCTGATCTACCGTCAGGCTTGGGGACAAAAACAGGTTCACCAAAAAGCAAGCCTTGTCGATAAAAAATTTGCTGTTTACCCTGCAAAAGATCATACTTCATCAACCCATTTCTTTTATCATCGCAATTATTAAAACACACGGCATAAAAATAACGAAACTCCCTCCCTAACAACTTATCAGGCACCACAGGAAAATCGCATGAGATATTGGAAACAGTCTTCAGCGATGCTTTCTTACTCTGAAAATCAAGCGTAATGGTTCTTATATTAGAGGGTGATATGTTGCCATCAGGAAATAGAGCGAGATCCAGAATAATTTTTGGGTCGTCATAGGCCAAAAGAGAAAGCGCTATTTGACCATTAGCATTCTCATAAGCATTCACATGATGTAAAGCAAAAAACGGAGGAAGCTTAAACTCCTGAACAAGAGAACCATCGTTTTTATCAAAAACGGACACAATTGTTCCTTGATCGGGCTTCCATTTAAAGGCACCTATAAAACTAGATTCCGTACTCTTTTCACGGATCCCATTCAAATCCCAAGGATTAACAACTAGCGGATAAGCCACAATAACAATAAAACGTTTTGTTATTGAGAAGTCATGAACATAACTTGCGTAACTCACGTGGTGAGATGCAATTTTCTCACGACTCAATGTTTTTTCATTAAATTTGTAAATTATAAGATCAGACATAAAGCCAAATCCATACATAATGTTATACACAATCCCCGTTTCCGGATCTTTCTTCGGATGGGCAGATTCCCAAGCATCTTTCTTGGGAAGATCATCAGCATAGTCAAACATGCCCTCAGTTGCTAGAGTTTCTGGATTAAACTCCACGGGCATAGGAATTTCACCCAACGCAAGATAATGCTCTCCTAATCGCATAACATTAATGTTTGCATTAGAGGTACAAGCCTTCTGACCATCAGATGTCGTTCTTAAAGGAAAAAACTCTCCAAAATTTTCTGCAAACCCCAAAAGGTTTATTTTTCCTTCTGACAAACTGGCTTTAAGCTGGTCTGTTTTCAACAATCGAGAACATACACCAATTTTATCACCTGAGAAGGTATAAGAAGTCAGCAAACCAAAGCCATCAAAAAAGTGCCATATCTTTTCATCACCCAATGTATATTGAGCAGGAGAAATATGAATGAATCTACCATTAAGCCAGAGAGGAAGCTTACCTACAACATTCGAATAATGTAGCCCTTTTTCTTCAAAAGAATCACGTTTTTCTCTTGGGTGCTCCTTTTTCTCTATGAGAATTTGCTTTTCAAGGTTATTCGTATCACTGCTCAATCCTATAAACAAATATAGAACACCCATAATAATAGCTGAAATCATCGAAACAAATTCTCCTTAACAAACACCATCTTAATTATTTCACATTTACTCAAGTTTAAAGATCATGCTCTCCGAACCTTCGGCATCACCATAACTCATGAGGATTATAAGGTCAAAATATTTTCTGGATTTGCAGGAGTTCAGGTAATTTGAGACAAAGTGAAGGGAGCGAGCGCGCTCATAAATAGCGCCGTAGCAAGCTTTCTTTAAAAGCATTAAGACAATCCAAAAGAAATAAAAGGTCCATTTAAATAGAAAAAACACTAAATCCATAAATCATATTATCAACTTGTTAATATTATTTTTGTAAATTTAAATAAAGCCATCAGATAATTACTTTATTTTTGGGGGCAATCCATGATCAAAATATTAACTGCCATCCTATGCTTGCAGGCATTTCTAATAGACAATTCTCAAGCCAGTTCCCCTCCGCCTCCAAAGGAACTACCGCCGCCGCCGATGGTGGTAACTATTCATGGAGAAGGAGTCGCTGGCAATGCTATTGTTAGCCATATTAAAGTCACAAAAGACATTTATAAGGATCTAGCTGCCTTGGTGCCCGGCCTGGAGAGACCAGACATTTCAGATGTCATTGAACGTCAGGCTATAGATTTTACAGAAAAGGGAGATTTGCAATATCTAAACTCATTTCTTATAACGCTTGCTGCCGCCTTAAGGCGTGACTCAGCAGTTTCGAGGCAAGATATGCAGTTGCCGGATGGTATACTCTGCAAACTTGCAACAAAAGCCCAGCGATACTTTGATGTTTATCTTTCTATGGATCTATTGAAGCCCTACCCACTTATTCCAGCAGGTTTATCAATAAACGGTGACACAGTAATGTTGCGAGTCAAATTCACTGGACCCAGTGGTATCAATAATTCTTTTGATTTAGCAGCCGCTGATTTAGATGATCGTTTGAGAGAACTGCAACCAGGGAAAGACCGTCCTATTATTGGAAATAATTTTGCCCTTAAACCTGCAGCAACTTTTATTGCAAAATATGGACAGAAATGGAAAAATGGCCCCTCTGTAGAAATACGTGAAATATGGAAAGATCCAAACTTTGTTCCTTTTTTGTCAGTTGTTTCGGCATACCTAAAATATTTAAAAGCTATCCGGGCGATAATGGATGAACAAAAATTACCGGATATTTTCCAAATACAAAATGCTGGTGGCCGTATTGTCAATAAAAATAACCAAATCGTTGTCATTTTTCCAGATAAAGAGTACGTTCTATTTGAAAACGCAAATGTTGTAATCGGTCAAGATTTTTATCAAGGTTTCACGAACACGAATCAAATAGACGATAAAGGAAAGGTATTCTTCAAAGATCTTATGGATACCTACGAAAAAATAAAACAGATCATTGAGTATACGATAAGTGTCAATCTATGGAGGAAGGAACGTATGATGGATAATCTGGTGGTGGCCCCCACCAATCCTAATTGGGCAGGGGACCAGATACTCAAAGAACTCCTCGAAGAGGGGGAAAAGAGAAAGAGACAGATGGAGAGCGAAAACGAAACAGGTTGGTAATTACAAAAACTTGCCCTAAAATGACAAGCTCTGACTACAAGCAACTTCTCAATTCGTCTTATATCTATCTGAAGTCCGGAAATTTACAGATCAATCTTGAAAACAATCATTTTCATAGCTATATAAGATTTTATACTTAACATTTTTTGATTCTATTTTAATGATTAACAAGATTTTATATCTAGCAGTTATTTTTGTTTTAAACATGTCCGCGGTTTTTGGAATTGAGCCACCATTAAGACTAACAAAAACAGATGTTCTTAGAACTTGGGTACATCCAAGCATTTTAGCACAGCCCGATATGGTAGAAGAAATTCAAGAACTAGAAAAACAAGAAATTACTGATAATCGCATTCCTGATGGTCCTTTCACACCATCACCAACTGAAATCGAACTCGCCTTTTTGCAACATGTAAGAGAGCTAAGTGAAACCAAGGGACAACCAGTGACCCTTCAAATTTCAACAAGTTTAAGTGGATTTGTTTTTCAAGGAGTTCCTTTTGTCTCTGCAGCAAAAGGAACTCATCATGTCAGTTTTGTAGATGGTGGATTTGATGGACTGTGCGACGAAGGATCCTTGAAATATGTAGAGGGTGACTGTTTTGAAACGTTAAATCATTTGGCTGGTAAAGTTGATGCCATTTACGTAGATCGTTTCGAAAATTCCTTGAACCCAATTCAGCACCAAAAATTTCTGCGACTAGTCCAAAGATTATTAAAGCCTGGAAGAAAAGCATTTTTTGTGTCCCACAGTTTTGCTTCAAATGATCTTTACGAATGGACAAGAAAGCAAATGGAAACAACTGATGATCTTTATCCTGGATTTGCAGAGCATACAACTTCAGCCTTTCGGATAACCAGTGGAGATAAGCGCTGCTCACCGCCTGCCACAACAGCAAGCATACGGAGACCGCTCGATGGAGAAAAAACATCTGTCGAATTTCGCAGAGAAGAAAAACCAGGCGACCAAACCAAAGTCAGCGTAATAACAACAGAATTCCTAGAAAATATGTTTTCTCCTGAAATTTATAGACGTGTTTTCGGAAAACAAATCAGTTTAACACTATCAGATACTTTTTATATTGGAACAAATGGAAAGCGTGCTGATGGCCCTTGGGATGCAGACAAAATGTTTGCCGCTGCAATCGTGCAAAAGACTGCTGCACCACCAGCAGGGCAGATTGCAAGACCTACTTTAATGGGAAGACTTTACGCACACCGCAACTTAGTCTTGTGCGCTACTGCAGTCGGAATGGTTGCTGCTTGGCAACTGTACGTAAAGATGGCTGATGGTCAGGAAGGAAGTAATACGCACACATCGCTTTCTGCCTTCACAAGCAGTGTCAGATAGGTCTCAGAGGGTTACTCCATTCCAAATATTTCTATTCTTCGCTGTGTAGAAGTGGGTTCAGTTTAACAGGTTCTGTGATGGATGAGAATGTTGGAATTCTGAAACACCTGTTGCTAGAAAAAGTGTGTGTGTTACACTGATATAATCAGTTACCTTTTGGACAAGAGTCCTTTGCAACAAACAAAAATCACAACTTCATTAATGTCACAAGTGCTCACCAAGATTAAAGCACTTGGAGAGGACGCTATCATTGTTGCAACAGATGAACATCCAGGCCAAGTCACCCTGACAGCTGCTGTTGAAGACAACAGATGTGTAACACTGTGTTTAAGGGCAATTGAAACACCACAAAACAAACGAGCGCGCCACGTACCCCAAATTTACTTGCGGCTATCAAAGACGTTTGTGACATTTGTGATGAACATCAGTTAGGGTATGAGATCTGCGAACAGTGGCTCAAAGAACATTTAAACGATTTTGTTGTTAGCCCCATTGGCATTACACGCTCCTTATCGGCGATTGTTCCCTCTCTTATCTCGATTCAATGAAACAACTTCTAAAGCCTATGGATTTTCTACAACCTTATTCGCTCAAAATTTAACATCATCATCTGACTATTTTGACAACAAATCGATAAAAACAGTTGCTTCGGCTTGACCAGAGGGCTCAATGGATCCTTCGTTAAGCAGCTATTGCCTTTTCAGAGGCTTGATAAGTAAAACCAAGGTCACGTGCCACAGCTTGGTGCGTAATCTGACCACAGTAAACATTCAAACCGTTGCGCAGATGGACATCATCCATCAAAGCTTGACGATACCCCTTTTGAGCCAAAGCAATAACAAAAGGTAATGTCGCATTGTTCAAAGCAATTGTTGATGTGCGAGCAACAGCACCAGGCATGTTCGTCACGCAATAGTGCATTACACCATCAACACTATAACTGGGTTCAGCATGTGTGGTTGGACGACTTGTTTCAAAACATCCACCTTGATCAATGGCAATATCAACTAAAACAGAACCAGGACGCATCTTTGATACCATTTGTTTTGATACCAATTTTGGTGTTGCAGCACCAGCAACAAGAACAGCACCAATCACAACGTCCGCATCAATCACATATTTTTCAATTGCCTCTTGAGTCGCAAAAATAGTTTTGATGCTACCAGAGAATTGCCAATCAAGTTCATGCAAACGACGTGAATTTTTATCAATAACAACAACTTCAGCACCCATACCAGCTGCAACACGCGCAGCATTTGCACCAGCCGCACCACCACCAAGAACCGTTACTTTAGCAGGCGCTACGCCAGCAACACCACCCAAAAGTATACCTGAACCACCTTGCCCTTTTTCAAGCATCCAAGCACCAACTTGAATGGACATGCGTCCAGCAATTTCACTCATTGGTGCCAACAATGGCAATCCACCACGTGAATCTGTAACTGTATCATAAGCAATAGCAATACAAGATGACTCCATTAAACTTCTGGCTTGTTCAGGATCTGGAGCCAAATGAAGGTATCCAAAGAGAACCTGCCCCTTGCGCAACATCTTAAGTTCCGAAGGTTGCGGTTCTTTAACTTTGACAATCATTTCTGCTTTTGCAAAAACATCGGCAGCATTAACGGCTATATCAGCTCCTACTCTTGTATAATCTTCATCTTTAAAACCAGCTCCTATGCCAGCTTTTGTTTCTATCAAAACTTGGTGCCCTAATTGGGTTAATTCTCTGACAGAAACTGGAGTTAAACCAACTCTATATTCATTGTTTTTGATTTCTTTAGGTACACCAATAAGCATTCGATCCTCTTTGATAACTGATGTTAAACTATTATGTGTTCTAATATAAAAAATATTTGAAGACACCAAAAACTAACATTTAATTAGGCTTCTTTCCATACATATTATTTACGGTTTTGATATAAAAATGTATGATTTGACCAATAGTACCTAGCTAAGGGTATGGTCTTAAGAATAATTCTTAAACCGACTTTAAAATATAATGCTTAGGGTGATGTGTGCGAACAAATTCGCTTGTTGCCTGGATAACTCTTTCAACAGTTGCGTTTGTTGGCTCATCTAAGGTTTGAACGTGAATATCTGCTTCTTCATAAACGGGATAACGTTCAGCAATAAACGCCTCCAGCGTTTCACGCTGGTTTCCTTCGATCAGCATAGGACGATCATTGCGACGTGAAACACGTGCAACTAATGTATCGAGGTCTGCTTTTAACCAAACGGATATCGCTTTTTCTTTAATAAGAGAGCGCGTCTCATTATTCATGAAAGAACCACCTCCTGTTGCCAGAACATGGGTTTCTTGATCTAACAATCTTGAAATAACACGATGTTCACCGCTTCGAAAGGCTTCCTCACCAAATACAGAAAGAATTTCTTTAATTGGGCAACCTGCAGCTGCCTCCACTTCATGGTCAGAATCATAAAAAGAAAGTTCCAAGCGCTTTGCCAAACGGCGCCCAATACTGGTCTTGCCACACCCCATCATTCCAACCAAGACAATAGTCTTTGGAGGCATGAAACTTATGGTAGGCGCATACGTACGCGTGTTGTTAGAATAATTCTTCATTGTTTTAGATTTAACTCAAAACTCAGACAATCTCAACAAAATACTGTATTGGATATAAAAATAATAAAAATCTTTAACTCTAAAGGTATTAACCAAAAACTTGCTTACTCTAGTTTATAGAACCTCTACTATTTGCAAGAAAGTAACCAATTAAATACCATGGCGTCCCCTACGGGATTCGAACCCGTGTTGCCGCCGTGAGAGGGCGATGTCCTAGGCCTCTAGACGAAGGGGACAATGCAAACAAAGTAACTAATTTTATTGTTATATGCAAGGTAAATTAAGTTTTATCACTTTCAAAAACCATTTAGGTTCTATAAATATGCAAACAAGAATGTAATAATGCAAAAAAATAAAAAATCACCAACGATCATGAACTTGTTAGAAAATTTGGAAATCAAACAACTCTTCAAGTTGCTCCGTGAAAATCAGATTGAAGCTCGTCTGGTGGGTGGATGTGTGCGTGATGCACTGCTTGGAATTAAAACAGCAGATATTGATGTAGCCATCAACGTGCCGCCAGAACAAGCCCAACATACTTTAAAAAAAGCGGGCATTAAAGTTATCCCAACAGGTATTGATCACGGAACCATAACCGCTGTTGTTAATAATTTACCCTTTCAAATAACAAGTCTACGCCAAGATGTGCAGACATTTGGGCGGCATGCTAAAGTTATTTATGGAACGGATTGGTTAGAGGATGCCAAACGTCGTGATTTCACCATGAACGCTATGTATTTGGATGAAAAAGGGAGTCTGTATGACCCTTTTAATGGTAGACATGATTTAGAAAAAGGTATCATTTGGTTTATAGGGGATCCATCAGAACGCATTAAAGAGGATTACCTTAGAATCTTAAGGTATTATCGTTTTTTGGCTTATTACGGAAAAAATGTGCCAGGGACAATTAAAGAACTATCAGAGCTAAAAGAAGGCCTCTTAACTCTCTCAAAAGAACGCATTCAGCATGAATTTTTGAAGCTTTTGGATGCTAAAAATCCAAGAATATCTTTAAATATGATGGAAAAAGATGGAATTTTTTCAACATTATTTAATAGTGATTTTTTTCTTCAACCCCTTTATACACTTATTGAACTAGAGCTTACTTTAAAAGTGAAACCAAATGCATTAAGACGTCTTTATATATTATTTGATGATAATGATAGCATATATAAAAACAGTTTTCGTTTATCTCGCCATCAACTTTTATATCTACGGCATATTAATGAAAGTTTAAATCTAAACGATAGACGCGCTATTTTTTATTATTTTGGAAGGGATTTGTTTTTAAGTTGGATTTTGCTGATTCAAGCCAAAAAAGAATTATCATTTCAAGACAAGGTTCAAAATTGCCAACAAGAAATAGATTGGTTATCAACTCAAAAAAATCACTATTTCCCCATTACAGGGCAGGATCTATTAACCGCTGGCTGCTCGGAAGGTGCTGAAATTGGTATACTGTTAAAAGCTTGTGAAAAATGGTGGATTGAACAAGATTTTAAACCTGAAAAAAATGAGTGTTTAAAATATTGTTTAGATAAGCTTATATAACACAACTTCTGTCAATTCCTTAATTTCCTTGCAACAATAATCGATCGTCGTCCATTGATTGACTAAACTGATTTAACAAATCTTTAACAGTCAATTTTGCTCGCTCTTCTCCTTTAACATCATAAATGATGCGGCCTTCATGCAGCATGATGGTCCGTGTCCCAAAATGCAAAGCTTGATGCAAACTGTGCGTTACCATCAAAGCTGTCAAGTTTTTTTCTGTAATAATAGATTGTGTTAGTTCCATTACATAGGCAGCTGTTTTTGGATCTAATGCGGATGTATGTTCATCAAGTAAAAGGATTTTCAATGGGCTTAATGTTGCCATCAACAAACTAACAGCTTGACGTTGTCCACCTGATAGTAAAGACATAGAAGTATCAAGGCGATCTTCTAAACCTAAATTGAGACGTTTCAAAACAATTTTAAGTTCATCTTTTAAAGTTCGAGGTAATGCCCAAGACAACCCGCGACATTTTCCCCGCCTGTGAGCAAGTGCTAAATTCTCAGCAATTGTTAAATCGCCACACGTGCCTGCCAAAGGATCTTGAAACACTCTAGCAACAGATTTTGCTCGCGCATGTCCAGCAAGTTTTGTGACTTCGTCTTCATCAATACGAATTTCACCTGAAGTTGGTAGCATTTCACCTGAAATCGTATTCAACAATGTTGATTTACCTGCACCATTGCTGCCAATAACAGTTACGAATTCACCTTCTTCTATTTGAAGATCAATTCCTTGCAGTGCCTTCTTTTCCATCACAGTGCCAGGAGCGAAGGTTAAATGAATATTTTCTAAGCGAATCATTTTTAATACCTTTTATGAAAATGCTCTAGCGCGGCGTTTTAAGGAAGGCAGAAACATAGCTGAAGCTACCAGAATTGCCGTAACTAAGTTTAGATCTGAAGCTTGTAAACCAAAGTCACCGACATTAAGAGCAGCAGCGATCACCAGCCGATAAAGAATTGCACCAAACACACAAGCTAATAGAGCTTGAAATATAGTTCTGGTTGGAAGAAGGGCTTCACCAATAATAACAGCAGCAAGCCCAATAATAATTGTACCAACACCCATAGTGACATCAGCAAAACCGTGGACTTGTGCAAATAAAGCACCTGCCAAAGCTACGAGTGCATTTGATAAGCTTAAGCCCAACCAAATCATTTTTGTGTCATTAATCCCTTGTGCTCTTCCCATTCTCGGATTGCTTCCAGTTGCTCTAACAGCGAGCCCTAAACGAGTATTCAAAAAGAAGTATAAAATAGCACCGAAAATCAATGCTGCTAAGAATAAAGGTAGAAAATGAGATGACACAAATTGAGATGTGTTTGCAAACCACTCAGTTAGAATAGTCTTTTCACCTAAAAGTGCAATGTTAGGACGCCCCATAATTCTTAAATTCAAAGAATACAAAGCCGTCATTGTTAAAATACCAGCTAAAAGATTTAACATGCGAAGATGGGTTGATAACCAAGCTGTTACCCATCCCGACAAAGCACCAGCTAAAACAGCTGAGAGTGTGGCCAAACCTGGATGAACATCCATTGTAATAAGTGAAGCACAAACAGCTGCTCCTAGTGGGAAGCTGCCGTCTACGGTTAGGTCTGGGAATTGTAAGGTGCGAAAGGATAAATAAACACCTAACGCCACTAAGCTATATATAAGGCCGAGCTCTATTGCCCCTGTAAATTGGATCCAATTCATAAAAAATCTCTACTCTCCAGTCACTGTAGCTGTTTTTAAGATAGAAGGATCAACAACAACGCCCATCCTTTTTGCAGCTTTGATATTTAGTGTTAGTCGCATTGTTTGTCCAGACTCAATAGGCAAGTTTCCAGCTGGTGTTCCTTTAAGAATTTTCAGAACTAATTCACCTGCTTTTCTACCCAATTCAAAACGGTCATAACCACGCGCTGCAACAGCTCCTGCACTTACAGATCCTGTATCACCGGCAAATACGGGTAATTTGTGTTTTTCACCAATTTGAACAATACTATTCATTGCAGCTACTGCTGTATTGTCGTTTGGGATATAAACAGCTTGAACTTTGCCAACAAGACTTGTCATAGCTGTGCTAACGTCGCCTGTTTTACTGGCTGTGGCTTCAACAATTTGAATGTTCAGTTTTTCGGCTTCTTCTTTTAAAGATTTAACCATGTTAACTGAATTCACTTCACCTGCATTGTAAATTACACCAAGAGTTTTTAGGTCAGGAATAAAATCTTTAACAAGTTCAATTTGCGATTGAATAGGTAGATAATCAGAAACACCTGTTACAAGTTCAGTTCTTTTTGTCATATCTTTAACAAGTTTAGCGCCAATAGGATCTGTTACAGCTGTAAAAACTAAAGGGATGTTCTGCGCTAAGCAAGAGGGTAAAGCAGCTTGCGCTGACGGTGTTGAGATTGCCACCATGACTTTTGGATGCTGGCTTACAATTTGAGTTACAATTTGCGCAGCTGTGCTGATATTACCTTGAGCATTTTGATAAATAATTTTGATTGTTTGTCCATCGATATAACCTGCTTTCGCTAGGACATCAATAATTCCTTCACGCTCTTGGTCAAGAGCTTGATGTTCAATAATTTGAGTGATGGCAATGATTGGAAGCTTTTCTTTAGAAGAAATATCGATTGAAGATTTACTAGAAAAATGCTTGTAAATAATGATTGATAATATAAGGATAACTAAAGTTGAGATTATTTTTTTTAAACTATTCATGGTGATAAACGCTTTCTTTTTCGCAAATTGATATCAATGGTGATCAGGGTTGTTTTTGTATAGTTGCTAAATCGACCATAATCAAAATAGTTTTTAAACCATGAGTGTAACATAATAGTCTCCAAAAAATCTAAAGATTTCCTTAATGTGCAAGTATTATGAAGTAACTTACCCATGTTTTTCAAGATGGGTTGCAAAAGATGAACTATATTCTTAGGAATTGTGTTGTAAAGATGTCAGCCTTCCAGGTGCTCTGAATATTTTAAGATAGGCCATTTTATAAGATCAAGATTTTTACTTTAGTGATAATCATTAACATCTTTGAAAATAATAAAGATGCCTATACCCAATGAAAGTGAAGATGCCTGTTTTATATTTACCACTTTTTGTTAGTTTTCCTTTGGCTTGACCAAAGAATCCATGGACCCCCCCGGTCAAGCCGTGGGGAAACTGAGAGGGAAGTTAGGAAATAGACTTTTCCAAGTGCGTGGAGTATATAAGGATTATATATTATCGTTTTTTAGCACTGTTGATTATGCGACATCTATAATACGCAAATCAAAAAAGGTACAAAAGATGTCAAGAGAAGACATAAAAGTATCAGTAAAAAAAACGGATTTGAAGGAAGGCTCATTTTTGTTATCGTGTCCCGAAAAAATTAACTAAACGAAAAATAATTTTTTACTGACAAAAAAACAAGGAGGAGTTTTTAAAAAATTGCAACTCAGAGGAGAATAATCGCGAATGAGTTTGGTGAAAACTAACTATAAACCTTTTAATTCTCTCTCAACCGCTAATATATCTCTCCAAACAAAAGCTTTCTGGCCAGGTGAGCGAAGTAAATAAGCAGGATGGAAAGTTGCCATAGTCTTAATTAAAGGGCATGTTGGTGTTGGCTGATAGGTACGCCAACTTCCTCGTAATTTCACGATACCTTCCGTTGTTGCTAGCAAAGTTTTAGCGGCAACTCCACCTAACAATATCAAAACTTTTGGCGCAACTAATTCAATATGCTTTTCAATAAAGGGCTGACAAGAAGCAATTTCTATCGTTGTTGGTGGGCGATTGCCTGGTGGGCGCCATGGAATAATGTTACTGATGTAAACCTTAGTTCGGTCTAAATTTATAGTGGTCAATATCTTATCCAATAATTGGCCGCTTTGGCCAACAAATGGTTTTCCTTGCCGATCCTCATCTGCTCCAGGTGCTTCACCTACTAGCATAACCTCGGCTTTTGGATTACCGTCAGAAAAGACCATATTCATAGCTGTTTCTTTAAGAGAACAACCCGTATAATCTTTCATTGTTTGATAAAGTTCTTCTAATGTTTTGCATTTATAGGCAGGATGCTCTGTATGATTTGCAGCCATAGAAGGTTTTGGTATAAATCTTTCAGTTTTGTTTGATGGTTGGTTAATGATTGACAGCGATGTAGTCGTTTTTGTTAAAAATCTGTTTTGTGGTTCCTCAAGGACAGCGACATCCATCCCCATTTCATGGTACCACTGCAACAAAGGAATATGATCATCGGATTTCATGTTGTGACTATACACAATGCTAGCCCAAAAATAAATTTAATGTTGCATATAACAGATCGTCAACCATCTGGTTTTCATCATTTGCAATCTTTAATTACTTTTTTTGGCAACGGTGATCAGATCGAGGTTCAAGAGAGCGATATTTTTTCACTTGAAATAAAAGGGCCCTTTGGCAAAGGATTACCTATAAAAGATAATTTGGTTTTAATAGCTGCTGAATGGATTCATGAGTTATATCCATATCAAGCTAAGGCTCATCTTACATTGACCAAAAATCTTCCTATTTCATCAGGAATTGGCGGAGGTTCAAGTGATGCTGCAACTGCTATTTCAGCTTTGATCGAAATGTGGGAATTAAAACTTGAAGAATCAAAAAAAAAAGAACTTATAAAAAAGTCAGGTCTGTTGGGGGCAGATGTTCCAGTATGTCTTGCTCATCATCTTATGAATCGATCCTATTTTTGGATTGAGGGTAGCGGTAAGGAAGGACTGCCTGAACCTTTGTGGAAAGAAAATCCTTTGGCTGACTATTCAATTCTATTGGTAAACCCCAAAATTGCTGTTTCAACTCCTGAGATTTTCCGTCTTTATGATAGGATATATGATAAACCTATAGAGCCACCAAAAAAATCTTCTGAATTAATGGATTTTTTGTTAAAGACCAAAAATAGTTTAGCCAAACCGACAAGTGAGATTGTTCCTGAAATTAAAAAAATCTTAGATGTACTAAGAGCTTCAGATGATTGTTTGTTAGCAAGAATGTCAGGCAGTGGTGCGACTTGTTTTGGGATATATAAAGATACTCAAGCTTGCGAAGAAGCTATTTCCAAAATGGATCCTAATTGGTGGGTTTATAAAGTATGAAAAAACGATCCGTAAACATTTCAGGTCATCAAACAAGCATTTCTTTAGAGGAAGAATTTTGGGAAGCTCTTAAAATCATTGCTCAGATAAAAAAAATGTCGGTAGCAGGGCTAATTAGAGAAATTGATTCAATGGATTCAGCGATTGAAAAAAGATCAAATTTGTCTAGTCGAATTCGTATTTATATTTTGGCTTATTACTTAGAACCTGTATTCACATAATTTATTCCGATCGAAAGAGCAAAAATCAAATGAATGCTAGAAGCAAGGCGAAGAGCATAGCTATTCTACGGTCGAGACTTGTGATGAAGCAGTCGTTGATTTTTGCCTTTCCCTTTGGGTTGCGCTAAGATGACGTTCTACAGCGTCAAAACCCTTGCCAATAGAATAGCTATTGCCTGCGGGTTTCTCCTTGTATTAACGTCATTTTATCTGCAACGATCGAAATGAATTATGTGAATACAGGTTCTAAGATAAGCAAAGAGAAAATCCAGAGCTGATTTTGTAATTTATAGCAGAAGCAAGATAAAATTAAGTACGAATTTGGCGAGCAACGAAGTTGCGTAGCCATCCAGGAAATACATAGACCACCACGCCCCTTATGGGGCTCGTGATGACGATAATTATTATCATTTTATATAAGTTTAGCTATAATAGACTTCTTGTACAACCTTTTTTAAAAAGGTCTTATGCAAAAAGTCTATTGATTAAAGTGTCTGCCGTACTTCATACATACTTTCCATAAAATAATAACGCATGCGTCTAAGTGCTTTTGCTTCAAGTTGGCGGACACGTTCTTTAGTGATCGATAGCTCTTTACCCAGCTCTTCTAATGTGAGTGGCGAATCAATTAAACGTCTTTGGGTAATGATGTATTGTTCCCTTGGACTTAGACAGCTAAGAGCTTCTTCAATCCAGTGTAGACGATTTTGTTCCGAGTGTTCTTGAAAGCTTATTTCTTCTGGAGTTGGCCGCGTATCGCAAAGAAAGTCTTGCCAATCTTCTTCTCCATACTCACTGATTGGATTACTTAAAGATAAATCATGCCCAGCAAGACGAGATTCCATTTCTTCAACTTGTTGGGTCGTAACATGAAGATGTTCAGCTATAACTGTCTTGTCTTGCAAAGACATCATATCAGTTGTTAGAGAGAGTAATTGATTACGAAGACGGTTCAGATTAAAAAATAAGTTTCTATGAGCTGAGGTCGAACCTGTTCTTACAATTGACCAATTTCTTAAAATGAATTCCTGAATGTAAGCTCTTATCCACCATTTGGCATAGGTAGAAAAGCGAACTTCTCGTTTGTGATCAAAACGGAGAGCAGCTTGTAAAAGACCAATATTTCCCTCTTGAATTAAATCACTCATAGGAAGCCCATAATTGCGATAACGCAAAGCTATACTGATAACAAGACGAGTATAAGAGCATATTAATTCATGGAAAGCTTTTTCGTCTTGATTTTCTGACCAAGAACGAGCTAATTCAATTTCTTTTTCCCTATCGAGTAGAGGCATTTTCATGGCTTCTCTAACGTAGCTTAGATCTGCTGAATGTGAGCGGGCATTAAGAAAATCCATCTAATAGCTCTTGGTTATAATACTCTTAACTATTAGTATAATTATTTTCCATTAACGATTTATTAATAATATTATGCATTTACAACAAATAAAAATATGTTTTTATATTAATTAAAGTTAATAATATCAAATATTATAAATAATTTTGCATTTGGAAAATATTTGTCTGCTGTCATCCCTACAAATGACGATATTAAAAGATAAGGATGTAATCACCAGTTTTTATTGTCAAAATCACAATAAATTACTGTGTCCCTGTTTCTTCTTCTGGCGCATCACCATCATCGTCTGTGTCTGCAGATTGATCTTCAGCATCTTCATCTGTTTCCTTGGATGCAGCTACAATTTTAGAGTTGGCTTTTTTTGCTGTTACTTTAAGTACCGTTTTTTTAATGCCCTCATTATTAGCTGTATCTGCAAGAGCAAGACCATCTTCGATTTTAGCCATTATGTCATCTATCTTGGCTAAAGCATCCTCAATACGGGTTAATACAATATGAGCTTTGGTACATACAAAGGTAATTCCTTCACCAACTGAAGGTATTCCAGCTCCTATAACAAGTTCAGGGGCCCCCATGCAAGCAGTATCGATTTTTCTGACAACAATAATACCTTTAGCACTGCTTATAGCTGATTCAGTCTCCGCAACTTTTTTCTTAATTGCTTTTAATTTTTTAATAGCTGCAGATCGACTGGTTTTTTCTTTGATGTTTCTGACTTCATCTCTTAAATTCTTTAAATCATCTATAATTTGGAGGAGTGTAGGAATTTCTTCTCTAACAATGGGCTCTATTTCTTTAGCTGAATCAACAATTTCCTTGACAGAAAGTTCGTATCTTTTTAAGGCCTTATCTAAAATTTTTCCAGCTAAATCAATAACCTGTTTGTTTGGGATTTTCATTAAAATATCAAGCGCCCCTTGAATTTGTGTTTCTATCAGTGGTTCCATTTTATCAATTACAGCACCAGTAGATTTTTCCACTGCCCCTTCAATTTGCTGAATACCTGGTTTTATGCCTTTTTCAACACCACTGATGACAGCTTTTTCTATACCGTCGGCTGCATCTTTAGCTTTATCTTCAGCTTTTGTTACACCTTTTTTAGCCTCACTCGTTCCTTTTTTAGCTGTATCAACAGGATGTGTTGCAGCATGAGCAACAGACTTAGCAGTATGTACAGGGTTTGATATATGTGGTTTGTGGGGTTTCCAAGCGTAACTTGAGGTTGTAAGCATTACTATACTAATGAATAAAACTAAGAATCTGCAAAATAAATGCATAATTTTA
>DAHVSZ010000250.1 GCA_027328625.1 Candidatus Paracaedibacteraceae bacterium
CTCAATCAAACTCCGAATACCAAAGCGTATTGATACAGCTAGACAGACTACGGGCGCTAAGGTCCGTGGTCGAAAGGGCAACAGCCCAGATCACCATCTAAGGTCCCCAAATTATTGCTAAGTGGAAAAGGAGGTGAACGAACCAAGACAGTCAGGAGGTTGGCTTAGAAGCAGCCATCCTTTAAAGAAAGCGTAATAGCTCACTGATCTAGTTAAGTTTGTTTGCGCCGAAAATATAACGGGGCTAAAGCAATATACCGAAGGTGTGAGTGTCTTATCTTTTTGATAAGACGCGGTAGCGGAGCTTTCTGTAAGCCGTAGAAGATAAACCGTGAGGTTTGTTGGAGGTATCAGAAGTGCGGAAGCTGATATGAGTAGCATTTAAGACATGTGAGAAACATGTCCGCCGAAAATCCAAGGGTTCCAGCGCGATGATAATCAGCGCTGGGTGAGTCGGCCCCTAAGACGTAAGCAAAAGCCCAAGTCGATGGGAACACGGTTAATATTCCGTGACTCTGTATTCGTGACGGATTGCGTAATTGGTTGATTCTGAATGGATTGAAAAGGCCAACGTAGTGGTTCCAGGAAATAGCGAATACACTGATGAATGTGATCGAATAATATTTTGATAACAATATATTCTTTGATCATATGAAGGTTGAGG
>DAHVSZ010000251.1 GCA_027328625.1 Candidatus Paracaedibacteraceae bacterium
TTGTAAACAAAAATTTAAACACGTTAACCCCTTATTATTTATTAGCTCCCGCGCCGTCTAAGTAGCCCGCCCAGCAATACGTTACCTCCGCCGGAGACATATAATATAAAAATTGCGTGTAGTTTGGATTATTTTGCTGTTTGGCAAGAGCTTTATTATACGACTTCATAAAATGTTCGCAGGCAATATAACTTTGTTTTGCGGTTAGCGTTTTATTTTTTGCGTATAATTCTTTGCCCGCTATATACGAAATATTAGACAGTTTTTGCAAATTATTATATACATCCGCCTGAACAACCGCAGGCGATAAAATTAAAGATAAGATTAAAACCGATATAATTTTTTTTAACATTTTTCTCTCCTATGTTATCAAAAGTCGTAATGAAGCCCGAACTCCGTTCCGTAAATTACCGTATGACTGTCGGGCTCTTCTATCGCCGTGTAATCTCCGTTGCCGATGTAATAGTAATCATTGCCGGAATGTTTAAAAAAATAAGCGTCGTATATCAAATCAAAAGATAAAGACAAATTGTTATTAATTCTATATCTTATGCCGGCTAAAGCTTTATATCCCCATTCTCCGCCTAAAATTCCGGTTACTGTTTCCGAAGGAGCGTTAGAATATAATTTATAATTTGTAGCCGTTGCCGAACCTCCTATAC
>DAHVSZ010000252.1 GCA_027328625.1 Candidatus Paracaedibacteraceae bacterium
CGCGGGCGGCGTTAACCCAGGTCAGGTTGCCCAAGTTCTATACGCCACATTCCCATGCTTCCGTCCTCTATCCAATACCCTTCAAGAATATTGCCATCTGGAAGGAACCGGTGCAACGAGGCCCTGCCGTTTCGCCCAGGCGCATTAAATTCCAGGTTAAAGTGCCCGCTGCCGTCATTATCGCCACGGTATATTACAACGCCATACTCATCTTCATAGGAAACAACGATTTCTCTTTCATCAATCCGAACCTCTCCGGCATCGCGCTGCCTTAGTGCAGGCGGTCTTCCGTCGGCATAATAAGTATCAGCAATAACATTTCTCCAGATGGTCATAGCCGCCTCTCCCGTCTTTTCCAGAAATTGTTTTAACCCATCCTCTTCGCCAGATCCTCCGCCCTCAAGTGAGTATATCGTTTCAACATCTGCAATGTCTTGTGGCCGGTGATGGTGGAGACTTCCATGGGGACTTTTCGGGTAGGCTTAACCGTGGTTGTTTGCGGGGGTGATTTCCGCCTTCCATAGGTAGGCATGGGGCCTGGCGACCTGGGCAACACGGATACCTTCCCACTGCGCAGTTGTCGCGGATATGTGCTTCGAAAGATTTTTGAAAAGATACCATCCGCCCTTCTGAGAATCGGTTACCGCCATCAAGAAAGAAA
>DAHVSZ010000253.1 GCA_027328625.1 Candidatus Paracaedibacteraceae bacterium
ATCTTTTTAATGGTTCTCGCGAATCGACCGGATTATTGCGTCAGGGATTGGGTGAAGCCTTTGCCATCCTTCGCATTGGTGGCGCAGGTCGTAACTCTCGATCGTTAAATGGAGAATTTCTTCAGCGAATTGATAAACATCGATCAAAAGTTCAGTCTGAAGAAAATTGAAAAAGACTTTTACGCATAACGAAGGATTAATGTCAAGAATTTGAATGACTGCAAACGCTGCCCTGCCGCCGTTGAGCCCTGATGGTCGGCAGCAGACTGATTGCGGACAATTGCCGATGATCAATGGACAGCTTCCGACCCTCTACGGTCATTGGCACATTTCCGCCAGATTGTTTGCTATCCGCCGCGCTGCAGACATTTCGAGCCTGAGAGAATCACGAAGAGTCTAGAAAACATATGACGATTCAGGTTTTTATAGATTGGCAGAAAAACTGGATAAACTATCACGCCTAATCGTTGTCTTCTTTATTCTCCATATGTTTGAGGAGTTGCTGCGCATTGTGGTAGGCAAGCCAATCCTGACACAAGCCAACCACCTTGAATTGGTGTGCCAAGTATCTTGCTGTGATTCTCTTACGGAAATGATCTTCAGCGTAGCGGGCGGGGTGAATCAGGTTTCTGATTTGTCTGCTCACTTCGGCATAATCACC
>DAHVSZ010000254.1 GCA_027328625.1 Candidatus Paracaedibacteraceae bacterium
GGGGCTGTCCCAGATAACATGAAATAATGTTATAAGGATGGTATGAGAAAGAGCCGATTAAGCAAACGAGTACAGGATAAACTGATAGAACATTTTGTAGCCGGAACAACGGCTCGCTGTGCATCAGAAATTATTGGTATTAATCGCAAGACAAGTGCCTATTATTTTCAAAGGCTTCGAGAAATAATATGCCTGCATCTTGAACAAGAATCGCAAGAGATTTTTGGTGGAGAAATAGAAGTTGATGAATCCTATTTTGGAGGAGCCAGGAAAGGAAATCGAGGTCGTGGCTCTGCAGGTAAAATCCCTGTTTTTGGTTTATTAAAGCGGGGTGGTCGGGTATATACAAAGATTATTCCAGACGCATCTTCTTCAACACTGATACCCATTATTGAACGCAAAATTATACCTGATAGTATTGTGTATTCTGACTGTTGGCGAGCCTATAATGTGCTTGATATTTCTGACTTTAAACACTATCGAATTAATCATTCCATGCTATTTGCTGACAAGAAAAATCACATCAATGGTATTGAAAATTTTTGGAATCAAGCCAAGAGACATATGCGTAAATTTAATGGTATTCCCAAAGAGAATTTTGGGTTATTTCTTAAGGAATGTGAATGGCGTTTTAATAACCCTAATCCAAAAGCTCAAATA
>DAHVSZ010000255.1 GCA_027328625.1 Candidatus Paracaedibacteraceae bacterium
GGTACGTCGTAAACGGAAAATCAGCCATCGAGTGGATCATGGAGCGTTATCGCATCACCGTGGACAAGGACAGCGGGATCAAGAACGATCCGAATGACTGGTGCCGGGAGCATGATGATCCGGAGTATATTTCCAATCTGGTGCAGAGGGTGGTGAGGGTAAGTGTGGAGACGGTGCGGATCGTAGGTGAAATGCCATTACTAAGCTACGATTGAATGGGCATGAGCATGATAATCGACACTTCCGCCAGATCTGCCCCATCCTCTTCGCCAGATCCTCAGCCCGCAGGTGAGTGTATCTCTTCAGTATCCGCAATGTTTTGTGCCCGGTGATCGTGGAGACTTCCATGGGGTTAAAGCCTTTCTCAAACCCCATGGATTCTGATGGATAAGGCTATTCCGCGTCTGGTCACGATATAGCTGACCATCAGAAACATCTGGTGGATTCCGCTGGCCGTGCTATTTACTGCCCAGCATGCCAGTCGCGGACACTGTTTACCATGGCGATGGCCCTGCCTCCGTATCCGTAACGCTGGGTCACCAAGCCGCGCCTTTCATACAGCATTGTCCCCCGCCATTCCCACCATGTTTTCCGTCCCGCCAGTTGCGCCACCAACATTGCCGAGCAACCCGCAACAATCCCTGGAAACGTCAATGTTGC
>DAHVSZ010000256.1 GCA_027328625.1 Candidatus Paracaedibacteraceae bacterium
TTCAGTGCACCAATGCCTGCAAAAGCTGCAAGGACGCTCCCTGCCATCTTCAAGAAGGGTAATAAGGCTTGAGAGAACGGATTCCCGACTAAGATTGCCGGGATTATTATCCACGCAAAGACTAAAGCAATAACGGCGATAGCGGCTGCGAGTACCCATGCGTGCTCTCCACTTGGCCTCTCGGCTCCTCGATTTGTCACTGCCGCTGCTGGCCTCCTCGCCTTTTCATTGGTGTTTGAGATGGTATATATAGAGCATATAGGGCGAACGTCAAGCATCGTGCACGGCGATACCCTGACCCACAAAATCCACGGCTCTTGCCCAGACAACGGAGCGGGTCCAACCGGCCCCCCAGCAGCAGGCTGGGTCGTGGTTGGCAAGCCGGGGCATAGCCCGGCTGGTTTCGCTGCCCTGCCGCCGTTGAGCCCTGATGGTCGGCAGCAGACTGTTTGCGGTCATTCAGGGTCAACAGCGGAAAGCAAATGGCATCATCCGACCCAATGCCGCCGGTCGACCCGTCAGGGCTCCAACGGCAGGTATCAAGCCGTAGCTGTCTTTCGAGTTCTAGTCGAGGGCATCCACAATGCAGCGGGCAGTCGTCCACCCAACCACGGCGAGCAGGCGCCTCGGGCTAGGAAGGCAATGTAATCTCGCGGAAC
>DAHVSZ010000257.1 GCA_027328625.1 Candidatus Paracaedibacteraceae bacterium
ACGCGATAGAGCGCGGTGTGGAAGTCAAAATCTATCGCCTGATCAAAACTGAGGCCGCGTTCTTGAATGTTGCGGGCATTTTTAACCGGATCATAGGTGATTTCCATTTGCCTTTATTGTACGCACAATCTGTGCATGGGTCACGCGCCTGTCACAAGATGGCATCGGCATGACATACCACTCTCGCAACCGACCGTTTTTGAGAGGCTTCATCTGCTGGCCATTGTCGCACGGCAAATCAACGGGTTGCAATTCTCAAAAATCATTCTCACAAGACTGCTGCGGTTTCCAGCCTTAGTGATGGGTTTTGAGAACATGATGCTCAAGCCGCTGGACGACCGCTCCCGCTGCCCTGCCGCCGTTGAGCCCTGATCGTCGCAGCAGACTGATTGCGGACATTCAGCAACGGAAAACAAATGACATCATCCGACCAGTAACCGTCGTTCATGATTAGGGTGATTGGGGATGACAATGGGCGTGTTATACTGTAACTTGGATTGTTACGCTGCACCGTTAGCGCAATCGAATTTACGTTAGGCCACAGGACAGAAACATGGAGCGTTACGCAAATCTTGGTCGTGACTCCAACATAGCTTCCTACGAATTTGGGGCCGGCTCGATCACAGTTCAGTTCAATGATGGGTCCGTTTATCTC
>DAHVSZ010000258.1 GCA_027328625.1 Candidatus Paracaedibacteraceae bacterium
AACCTGTTTTCCATCGCCTACGGGTTTCCCCCTCGGCTTAGGGACCGACTCACCCCGGGTCGATGAACGGTGCCCGGGAATCCTTAGACTTTCGGCGAAGACGGTTCTCGCGTCTTTTAACGCTACTTATGCCGGCATAATCACTTCGGTCCGGTCCAGAGGCCCTTGCGATCCTCCTTCATCCCGGGCCGAACGCTCCTCTACCACGATCCTTGCGGACCATCCGCAGCGTCGGTTTCATGCTTGAGCCCCGTTACATTTTCGGCGCAGACACCCTTGACCAGTGAGCTATTACGCACTCTTTAAAGGATGGCTGCTTCTAAGCCAACCTCCTGGCTGTCGATGGATGTCCACTTCCTTTCCCACTGAGCATGAATTCGGGACCTTAGCTGGCGGTCTGGGCTGTTTCCCTTTTGACCACGGATCTTAGCACCCGTAGTCTAACTCCCGTGCATTCTCTGTTGGCATTCGGAGTTTGGTTGGAGTCGGTAGCCGGTGAAGGCCCCTCGTCCATTCAGTGCTCTACCTCCAACAGGATTCACACGAGGCTCGCCCTAGAGCGATTTCGAGGAGAACCAGCTATCACGAAGTTTGATTAGTCTTTCGCCCCTACCCACAGCTCATCCGAGTCTTTTGCACCAGGCAC
>DAHVSZ010000259.1 GCA_027328625.1 Candidatus Paracaedibacteraceae bacterium
AATTTGGAATGCATGACTCCGGTGAGTGAGGTGGTGTGTGGATTTGGGAGAAAAAGGGGTTGCCATGCCTGTCCCTGTGACCCCACTAAACACCCTCGTCTCAGGGCCAAATAGGTGAAAAAAGGGGCCGGGAGGGGGGTGTCTGGCGCACTGGGCGGGGAGCGCCCAGAATCAAGTTGCAGCAGGGAGACGCGGGGTTCCATCGTGCCCCACCCTCCCCACAAACCCCACCGCCTTATGGACGTCTCGTTACTGCGTAACGACCGGCCAGCGCACACGCCAGTTTGCCGACCACAACCCAGACGACCAACCGACCCCTTGTTGGGGGTCTCCGTTGTCTGTGCAAGCGCCCCAACTTCCCGCTTCCCACTGTGCCCGATGCCCGTGCCTTCGTATTGGATTCGGTCAATGCCAAGATCGCCCACGGGATCGCCAGAATTCGGGAGGCGAGGTTGGGAAAGGATTCGCAGGGCAGGAGCAGGAAACGAGCATTGTTGGCGTGGCGATCAGGTGCAGGCGTTGGCGCAGGAGCGACTGCGGCTAGGCGATCCATTCATCCTGAGCCCGACTGTGGAGCGCCGCGACCTGCCAGCCCAGCAGGGCGACCCAGCAATCGTCAATGGTCGCGACATAACGAAGGGTACG
>DAHVSZ010000025.1 GCA_027328625.1 Candidatus Paracaedibacteraceae bacterium
AGAAAAAGATGATACCCGTTTTGAAGATTTAGCTTACATTTTGTATGACCAGGCTGTGTTATCGGAAGGCAAAAATATACCGAATGCAGCCCAATATGTTAAGCGTCTCAACTCTTTATTGATTGATTTAATACATTAGACCAAGAGAGCTTTGAAAGCATAATGGGCCCCTCTTAATCTAAAACATAAGGAAAAACACTTTATGCATTACGATGATAAAACATGGTATGGCACAACAATCGTTTGTATACGAAAAGATAACCAAGTTGTGATTGGTGGGGATGGGCAGGTTACTTTAGGCAATCAAGTTGTTAAATCTCAAGCTAAGAAAGTTAGGCGTTTATCTAATAATAGTGTTATTGCTGGCTTTGCAGGAGCAACTGCTGATGCTTTTGCTTTGTTTGAAAGATTAGAGGCCAAACTAGAAAAATATCCAGGTCAACTAACACGTGCCTGTGTTGAAATGGCTAAAGATTGGCGTACAGATAAGTATTTACGACGGCTGGAAGCTATGATGGCTGTTGCTGATAAAAATGTATCATTGACATTAACGGGTAATGGCGATGTTTTGGAGCCTGAAGACAATATAATAGCTATTGGTTCAGGCGGAGGATTTGCTTTGGCTGCAGCGAGAGCATTTGTCCAAGTGGAAAATTTTGATGCTGAGACAATTGTGAGAAAATCTTTAGAAATTGCCGCTGATATCTGTATTTATACGAACAAAAATATCGTTCTTGAAAGTATTTCTATTTAAATTTTTGCATACAAGTAACTGGAGTTTTTTTCATGACATCTTTAACCCCTCGTCAAATTGTGGCAGAGCTTGATCGTTATATTGTTGGACAAAATGAAGCTAAGCGTGCTGTTGCAGTAGCCTTGCGTAACAGGTGGCGTCGATTACAGCTAGACCCTGAACTTCAAGAAGAAGTGCTTCCTAAAAACATTCTGATGATTGGTCCAACGGGTGTGGGTAAAACAGAAATTGCAAGGAGGCTTGCTAAATTAGCGCAAGCCCCTTTTATCAAAGTAGAGGCTACCAAGTTTACAGAAATTGGCTATGTTGGCAGAGATGTAGAGCAAATTATAAGAGACTTGGTTGAAATTGCTATTCATATGGTTCGTGAACAGCTGCGTGAAGAAGTTAAACCAAAAGCAGAAGCGGCTGCCAAAGAGAGAATCTTAGATGCGCTTGTGGGTGAATCCGCCCAACATGATACCAGGCAAAAGTTCCGTGCTCTGCTTCAAAACAATGAATTAGATGAAAAAGAGGTTGAGATTCAAGTTGCAGATACTTCTGGTCTTCCTCTTCCTTCCATTGATGTACCTGGTATGCCAGGAACACATATGGGAATGATAAGTTTGAACGATGTTTTTGGAAAAGCTTTGGGAAGTGGCCGTACAAAAGCTCGGAAGATGAATGTCAAAGAAGCTTTAGACGTTTTAATTGCTGAGGAAAGCGACAAACTGTTAGACCAAGAAAAAGTAATTAGAGAAGCCATTCATGCTGTTCAGCAAAAAGGAATTGTCTTTATTGATGAAATTGATAAAATTTGTGCCCGTTCTGACCATTATGGTGCAAGCGTTAGTAGGGAAGGGGTGCAGCGTGATCTTTTACCTCTTGTGGAAGGAACAAGCGTTGCAACAAAGCATGGAACGGTTAAAACGGATCATATTTTATTTATAACCTCAGGGGCATTTCATTTAGCAAAACCAGCTGATTTATTACCTGAATTACAAGGGCGTTTACCCATTCGTGTTGAGCTGAGTGCTTTAATCAAAGATGATTTTGTACGGATTTTAACAGAACCCGAAGCAAACTTAATTTATCAATCAAAAGCTTTAATGGCAACAGAAGGGTTAACTCTTACTTTTACCGATGAAGCTATTAATGAAATTGCAGTTCTTGCTGCTGATATCAACCAAAACATAGAAAACATTGGAGCAAGGAGGCTCCATACTATTTTAGAAAGATTATTAGAAGAAATAAGTTTTGAGGCTAGTGATATGCAAGAAGAAAACTTAGAGATTACTGTAGATATGGTGCGTGAGCGGGTGACTCCTCTTGCAAAAAACCAGGATTTATCTAAGTTTATATTGTAGGTATATTTATTAAAACTCATGTTTTTAGAGAAAATTTCTAGGGGGGAGTTTGAACCTTAAAAAACTCCCTAGGATATAGGGTAAAAGACAATTTTATACTTACCAGAAGTTGCTTTATCCCATCTCCAAGAACCTTGCACGAAGATTTTTACATTACAACAATGAAAAACACTTTATAGGTGTGAAAATAGAACCATGATCTTTTCAGAAAATTCTTCTAGGATAAAATGGGTTATCATTTAGCTTGGAAAATTAAGTGGTTAGTTGAATAGAAAAAATGACAAATTGCCGGAAAATATGACTTTATGGAGAGGATATGAAAAACTTGAGCAATCCATAGAAATGGTCAATATCTTCAACACTCAAATTTGTGGGGGAAAAGTATGATTTAAACCTTATTGAAAAAAATGGGTGCAGGTAAAATTTCATTGCCGTAAAAATCAATCCTCTCTCGAAAAACTTTTCCTAAATTCATATCTATAATCAATTTATCTATAGAACTTAATAGTCTTGATATATGGCGTGAATCGTTAGATAAAAATGAAAACAAAACAGTTTTATTTAATTCAATTAAGTAGAGGTTATCCAAACACCGGATTATAGCTCGAAGAGTCTGGAACGTGAGCAAGGTTTATTTTCATATTTTCTTCAAGGATAGGATTAACCAAATTTGTAAAATCGGAGTATAAATGAAAAATTCTACTTGCAAAAAACTATAAATAGGCTGCATGCCTATACCCCTCTATGAAAACAGCGAGGAGATCTAATTTTTCACAGCTCTCGTCACTATATACTCTACAGCTTATAGCTTGACGTTCTGTGCGTGTCCTATACGGCAACAAAGTATTAGATCTTTTAAGATCAGTCGAAGGAGTTAAATTTGTAGCCAAAGAATTGTGTTGCCCTTTTTGCTTCCAAGAAATTATGAGAGATCTTAATGTGAAATTAGGTACAAGACTGGTATGTTCTAAATACTCATTCGTCATAGGACTTCTTGCAAGTCCAGTAAAATTCAAAAACCATTTTTGGATAGCTTCTCGTTGGTACGTATGACCATCTGCTGCAACCACTGGATCAGTCATAAGACAATGCGTTATGGGGCAAAAATGTTCTGTAGGTCGCTCGTCATTAAAATCTTCTGCTGCTATACAGATCAAAGCTTCTATTTCAAAAACCCATACTAATGAAAATAATAGAAATGCCTTTTTCATAACTTATTCTTCTACTCCTCCTAACATTTATCGTCAGATAAATTCAAACAACCTTAATCTGTCAAGATGAAAGTCACAAACTTTTGCTACTTATTGCTAGAGGAGTTTATTGATAATACATATATTTGTAAGAATTTATCAAAATTTTTTGGAAAAATTGAGTTTAATCTGGACACATTACACTATTAGATGTATTTTTCAGCCAACTCTGATGCAATTTTGTATACAAGGGTGGTTGCTTTGTCAAGATATAAATCAGTTAAATTTAGTATAAATAAGAGGTTAGTTGTATGCGCGAGAGTATAGGCGTTCATGATTTTCAGGGTATATGTGATTACTTTGAGAGTCAGGTTGTAAATATGCCAGACAACTCAGCGGTCATCTTTGAAGGTCATAAGCTAAGTTATAGAGAGCTGAATAATAAAGCTAACCAGCTTGCTCATTATTTAATAAGTCTAAATTTGGGTTCCAAACCATTAATTGCCATATTGATGAATCGCTCTCCTGAGATGGTAATTTCTCTTTTGGCAGCATTAAAAATTGGCGGTTCATACTTGCCAATTGACCCAGACTTACCTGAGTCAAGAATTACTTACATGTTGAGAAATTCGGAAGCCAAGATTTTATTGAGCCATTCACTCATTAATTATGATCTAAATACGATTTTTATCCAATACGTTATTGTTGATAATATATCCAAGCAACTACAAGAATATCCGATTACAAATCCAAACAGGATTAGCCTACCAGAAGATCAAGTGTATGTTATTTATACTTCAGGATCTACAGGTATGCCCAAAGGGTGCATGTTAAACAGCGCTGCCGTTTGTAATAGGTTGCTGTGGATGCAAGAAGCTTTTGGACTTACTGAGAAAGATCGTGTGTTACAAAAAACACCATTTAGTTTTGATGTCTCAGTCTGGGAGTTTTTTTGGCCTCTAATGACTGGTGCTACCATTGTTCTAGCCAAGCCACTTGGTCATAAAGATCCAGCTTATTTAGTGAATTTAATAAAACAAGAAGGAGTCACTGTTTGTCATTTTGTTCCTTCGATGCTTAATATATTTTTGCAAGAAGCCAATATGAACGAATGTCGGAGTTTAAGGTACGTAATGTCGAGTGGCGAAGCTTTAAACTCTAGTACCGTTCGTGAATTTTATAAGAAGTTAGACTCCCAGCTAATTAATTTATATGGCCCTACGGAAGCAGCCATTGATGTGACTTGCTGGGTATGCGAGCGGAGTAATCAAAGTAACGTTGTGCCTATTGGTAAGGCCATCAAAAATGTCACGATACATATTCTTGATAAGGACCTAAACGAGGTGCCGTATGGAGATGCAGGTGAAATATGTATTTCAGGAGGATGCTTAGCCGATGGTTATATTAATCAAGAAGAGCTTACTAACAAAAGTTTTATAATAAAAAAGGTAGGTGAAAATACATCTTTCCGACTATACAAAACTGGAGATCTAGGACGTTTTTTAAAAGATGGGAATATAGAGTATTTAGGTAGAATAGATGACCAGATTAAATTGCGTGGAAATCGAATTGAATTAGAAGAAATTGAATCCTTATTACGGACGCACTTACAAGTGAAAGATGCTGTTGTGTGTGCGGTTAATAATGATGCAAACGACGGGTATATAGCGGCGTTTGTCATTCTCAAGAACAAATATTTAGATTACAAAAAAGAATTAAAAGATTTTATAAAAGCTCGACTGCCTGAATATATGGTGCCTTCAAAGATTATAGAATTGAAGGAATTTCCACTAACAGAGAATGGTAAAACTTCAAAAAAGTCTCTCATCAATATTTGTCTAAATGAGAATAAAAATGGAGCTGACGGTAAAAAAAATTGTTTATCAGATGAGGATAACCTAACAAATGCAATGATGGATTTAATAAGAAATCTATTGAATCTAAATGAAATAGGTATAGATGCTGATTTATACGAACTTGGTGCGACTTCGTTCACGATGATGAGGTTGACTCAAATGGTCAGCAAGGAATTTGGCATAAAGCTTTTACCAGAGCTGTTCTTACAAAGTACTACTGTTAGTAGTATTGTTAAATATATTATTGAGAATGATTCCGCACCACAATTCTCAATTAACCTGCAAGGCTCAGGTACATCATCAAAGCAATCTGATACGTCATTAGCTCATGATAATGCTGGTGTGTTGGATTATAATAATTTAAAGAATAGTTTCCATGATGATCTTATAAAAATAGCAGCTTCACTCTTAAAGGTTGAATATATAGCTATGCAGGATGATTTGTTCGAACGGGGGGCAACATCTTTAACTATAATGCGAATATCCCAGGAGATACACAAACAATATAAAATACAAATACCTCCGGATGTATTGCTGGATACCCCGAGTTTGGAAGGAATTTCTTCATACCTTCTAGCTAATCTTCCTATTTTAAAAGAAAGTTTTATTCAGAATAAAGAGTATAATAATGAAAAAATAAAAAACAACTCTGTCAATTTATTTTCCAAGACAGAAATAGATGATTTTAAGAGGAAGGGCTTCAATATTAGGCATTTTAGTGATGACGAAGGTATTTTATTGGAAGATGAGTTCGATAATGACCAAAGTAATTTACATTTTCGTGCGACTAAACGAGATTTTACATCAGACATAATTTCTTTAGAAGATTTTTCAAAATTTATTGGCCAATTGAAATGTCAAACTATTTTGGATGAAGAAAAATTTCAATACCCATCTGCTGGGAGCACATATGCAGTTCAAATATATATTTATCTAAAAGAAAATGCAGTTGAAAATTTAAAGGAGGGGATCTATTACTACGATCCCAAGGGGCACAAATTATACCTCATTACTTCAAAGCCTTATATATCACAAGAAATACATTTTTACTACAATAGGCCTATCTACCAAAACTCTAGTTTCTCCCTCTTTTTTATTGCTCAAATGGCTGCTATTGAACCTATATATGGTGAACACAGTAAGCAATTTGCTACCATAGAAGTAGGAAGTATCCTTCAGCTCCTTATGTCAAGGCAAGCGGAGAGCAATATTGGTCTTTGTCCTGTTGGCACTCTTAATTTTGATGCAATCAAATCACATTTCAAGCTTGATGATACCCATCAATTTCTGCAATGCGTTGTGGGCGGTGGTTATTCATACGAAAAATATGCTCCCTGTATAAGAGAGAGTCAGGGAATACCAGAAACAATTCCGAAAAATAATGATATTGCCATTATTGGGATGAGTGCCCGCTATCCAGGGGCCAAAAACTTAGATGAATATTGGCATAATTTGAAACTTGGGACCAGTCAAATCAAAGTAGTTCCAAGCGAACGTTGGAACTATAAGGATTATTATGATTCTGATAAGGGAATATATGGAAAATGGGGTGGTTTTATTGATGGAATCGACAAATTTGATCCTTTGTTATTTAACATTGCCCCAAGTGAGGCACATTCAATAGACCCCCAACAAAGAATGCTATTAATGCAGGTATGGGAAACCCTGGAAGATGCTGGGTACACACCAGAGCTTCTGAATCAAATCCATGAAAAAATAGGCGTTTATGTGGGGGTGATGTGGGATGATTATAAGGATGTTGCACATAGTTATTCTAATGGACAGGCAGCGTTTAGTAGTCTTAGGCATGCTATTGCAAATAGAATTTCACATGTGTTCAATTTTCAAGGCCCAAGCCTGGTTGTTGATACGTCATGTTCATCCACTCTTACAGCCATACATTTAGCATGTACTGGTATTAAAAATGGAGATTGCAAGGCTGCTGTTGTAGGTGGGGTCAGTCTTATATTGCACCCAAACCATTTACATTTTTTAAGCGAAATCAATATGATTTCACAAGATGATAAATCTTGTGCGTTTGGCGAAAAGGGAACTGGCTGGGTTCCAGGTGAAGGGGTAGGAAGCATTTTAATTAAGCCTTTATTTAAGGCAATTGAAGACGGCGATAATATTTACGGGGTTATTAAAAGTAGTTCCATAAGTCATAGTGGTCGTACACGCCAATTTGGTATGTCGAATCCGCAAGTACAAGCCCAATTAATGCAAAATACACTAGAGAAAGAAGAGATAGATCCTACTACAATTGATTATATAGAGTGTGCTGCAAGCGGAGCTTTATTGTTTGATGCTGCAGAGTGCTCGGCACTTTTGCAAGCATATGTTATACCAGGGAATAGCAATCATCATTACAGGATTGGTTCAGTTAAGCCTAATATTGGGCATTTGGAGTCTGTGGCCGCCTTGTCTCAACTGAGTAAGGTTCTTTTGCAAATGAAATACAAGCAGTTTGTACCTACTATAGATACAGATCCTCAAAGTCCTTTGATAAATTTTGAGAACACGTCTTTCTCCATTCAAAAAGAACTAGAAGAGTGGAAAGAACCTCAATCACAGTTATTTCGTAGAGCAGCAATCAATGCATTTGGAGGTGCTGGCTCGTATGGTCATTTGATACTTGAAGCCTATGAACATAAAATTGTCCCTGAAAAAGACAATGAAAGTGTCTTGATTATATTATCGGCTGCTACCGAAAAACAACTTTATAACTATATAGACAGGTTTGCTAACTTTATAAAATCTTTAAATAATGTTTCCCTAAATAATATTGCTTATACTCTGCAAATTGGCAGGGTCGAAATGAACTATCGAGTTGCATTTGTTGTTAGATCCCTCAGTGAACTTAAAGAGAAATTACGAACATTTACTGAAGGAAATAATGGGCCTAATTTATTTGTTGGAAATGTTCAAAATAAGGAAAATTTCAAAGAAATAAATAATCAGGATGATTTAGGGAGTATTGCTGAAAATTGGGTTAAAGGAGCTGCTTTCGATTGGAATAAGCTCTATGAGGGAAAATCACCTATTAGAATCTCGTTGCCAACATATCCATTTGCCGAAGAAAGTTATTGGTTGCGCGCACAAACAAAGCAAGAAGAACCTATTGATATCTTAGATGTGCAACGGGTGAGTGATAGATCTTCCTTACGCAGTAACGCAATTAACTATTTGAAAGAAATCTTTGCCGACGTGTTTGAGATTTCCTACGATCGCATAAATGATGAAATTGCATTGGAGGCTTATGGAATTAGTTCTCTCTTGATCAATCAACTACATGATAGATTGCATAAAACCATGCCAGAACTCTCAAAAACGGTGTTTTTTCAATGCAGAACCATTAGCGAGATAGCGGACTTTCTACTTTCTAATCATTTTAATGATTTGCAAATCTTATTTGAAGGGGTGGGAGAAAACTTCGGAGAGGATAAAGATAAAGTTTCTGAAGTCTCTAATGAGTTTAATATAGTCAATAAGCAAAATGAATTGAAAGATATTGCCATCATAGGACTGAGCGGCCGCTATCCTATGTCAGAAAACTTAGAGGAATTTTGGTTGAATCTGCAACAAGGAAAACATTGTATTAGTACAATCCCTAAGGAACGCTGGCTTTACCAAGATTTCTCAATGAATGAAGAACTGACACAAGGGGAGAAATATTGTAAATGGGGTGGCTTTTTGAAAAACGTAGATCAGTTTGATCCGTTGTTCTTTAATATATCTCCGCGTGAAGCAGAAAAGATGGATCCCCAAGAACGTTTGTTTTTAGAAACATCTTGGGAAGTTTTGGAGGATGCTGGGTATTCACCGTCTTTACTAGCCCAGCTAAAAAAGGTAGGTAAGAGTAATAAGGTTGGAGTATTTGTTGGTGTCATGTGGTCTGAATATCCCTATTTTGCTGTGGAACAGCAGCCTAACGCTCCTTTTCCTCATGTTGCTTATTGGTCTATCGCTAATCGGGTTTCATATTGTTTAAATTTACATGGCCCAAGTGTTGCTGTTGATACAGCATGTTCATCTTCATTGACTGCGCTCCATATGGCTTGCGAGAGCATTAATTCTGGCAGTAGCACCATGGCTATTGCTGGAGGCGTAAATTTATCCTTACGCCCTAATAAGTATCTTGGCTTATGTCAAATGGGTTTTACGTCCAGCGAGGGCATGTGTAGAAGTTTCGGAGAAGGTGGGGATGGCTATGTTCCTTCAGAAGGTGTTGGTGCGGTATTATTGAAGCCTCTGAAAGACGCAATTGAAGATGGTGATCATATATATGGAATTATAAAAAGCAGCGCGATAAATCATGGCGGACGGACAAATGGTTATACTGTGCCTGATCCAAGCGCACATACAAAATTAATTGTTGAAGCAATAGAACGTTCTTCAATTAATCCTAGAGAAATTTCTTATATAGAAGCCCATGGGACAGGGACCTCATTGGGTGATCCTATAGAGGTTCAAGGTCTTAGTGATGCATTTAAGCATTTTACCGATGATAAAGGTTTTTGCGCAATTGGTTCCGTTAAGTCAAATATCGGACATGCAGAAGCAGCTGCTGGGATAGCTGGTCTAACAAAAATATTATTACAATTTAAATACAATAAGTTAGTTCCTACCCTACATTCAGAAGAAGTGAATAGGGAAATTAGCTTTGAACGGACGCCTTTTTATTTGCAGAGAGAATTGACGGATTGGAAAGCAATCGGAAAAACGAAATATTCAGGTGTTAGCTCATTCGGAGCTGGTGGGGCAAATGCACATGTAATACTGGCAGAAGCGTCTGAAAAATTTATTCCTGCTGAAATCAAACCCTGCTACCTTATTGTACTATCCGCAAAAAAGAGTGCTGCTTATAAGCAGGTGATTGAAAATATGATCTCCTGGCTTAAAAAAGGTTCAAATGAGCATTATAATCTAGAGTCCATTAGTTATACCTTAAATACGGGAAGAGAGCATTTTTCTTATAGAGGGGCTTGGGTTGTTGAAAATAAAAAGGAATTATTGGATCAGCTTATCTGTTCATTAGAAGATCTAAATAATAATAAATATCCGATTAGAAGTGTTGACGAAGAAAGGTCAGATGACGAAGTCCTATATCAGAAAACTATGGATATTTTGGAGAATGAATTAAAATCCACTCCCTTACAACCTCAAAAATACAAAGATATCCTTGTTAGTATATCTAGGCTATATATAAAAGGATGTATCCCTGATTGGAACATTTTGCATCATAAGGAATCGCATCAAAGAATTTCACTTCCCACTTACCCTTTTTCACGAGAATCGTATTGGATTACAGATAAGCTAAATGACAATAATTCTTCTGAACAAGATAAACATAGAAAACAATCATTCCTTCAGAAATCCTGGGTGAAAACCTCTTCATTAGAGTCACGCGATCTTAATTTTAAGTGTATAATTATCTATGATCAAAAGACCCAAAAACTTGCTGAAAATTTATTTAAGTACCAAAAAAATTCTTTATGCATTGATGTTTCGGAGACATTTCTTTATTTAAACCAAGATCTCTCAGAATATTTTGGATGGGTAGATTTGTCTGCTAATTATTTGTCTAACCATAAAGAGCAATTGTTAGCGCTTATGCAACAATGGGTTGAATCTAGGCGTTCCGATAAAGGTATAGCACTTCAAGTAACAGTTGGACTCGAGTCTTTCTATAACCATAAAATTTCACTTTTCGGAGCTGAAAAAGTGGGTCTCTACCGCATGCTAAGTTGCGAGTATCCATATATTACCTCATTGCACTTAGACTTAGATCCGAACGTCACTGATTTGGATATATTATCTCAAACCATGATTAATGAATTAAGGGGCCTTAATTCAGAAATTGATGTTTGTTACCGCAATAATGTACGATATGTTTCAATATTAAAAGAACTAGAGCTAAAAGAAACTCAGACGCCTAGTATTCGGTTTGATGAGTCAGAAGTTTTATTAGTTACAGGAGGGACAAAGGGCATCGGGTTACTTCTGGCTCGTCATTTTATTTTAAACTATGGCGTAAAGAAAGTTGTATTAACGGGGAAAGAATTGCTTCCTCCACGGGAACAATGGTCAGATACATTAGAATATCCAGACTCTATTATTAAAAAAATCGAAAATATAAAACAGTTGGAGCGGTTAGGGGTTGAGGTTAAAGTTTTATCTTTGCCATTGGATAGCCCTGAGATAATCAACAAAGAAATAAATTTGATTATAAATTCCCTCGGACCTATTGCTGGGGTTATTCATGCTGCTGGTTATGTTGACAATGAAAACCCTGCATTTATTAGAAAGCCCATCGAAAATATCGAAGCAGTTTTTGCGCCTAAGATTATCGGTTTGAAAAACTTAATGGAAACTATCGATTATTCAAAATTAAAATGCGCAATTCTATGCTCCTCTCTTTCAGCTCTAATACCAAAATTAGCTGCTGGATTAAGTGACTATGCGTCAGCAAATGCCTTTATGGATTATTTTGCATCTTATCACGCTGAAAATATCCCAATTTTTAGTATACAGTGGCCTTCTTGGAGAGACACAGGGATGGGAGAAGTAACGAGCCAAGTTTATCAAGATTCAGGAATTCTGAGTATAAAAGACGAAGAAGGGTTGAGTTTCGTAGATCAAATTATGTTTCGTTCATTGAACGGCGCAGTTATGCCACTAGTTATCGACGAGTTTAAATTTAATTTATCTAAATTGAAACATACAAAGTCTATAGATCCTGTTTTTTCAAAAACCACCTTGGTTGACTTGAGGAACACAAATCTTATTGAAAGCCGAGTTCAAATCTTATTACAGAAAATTGTCGAGGAAGAATTAAAATTAAAAAAAGGAGGCTTAGATTGTAAGACCCCACTAGCCAATTACGGGGTGGATTCTATTTTGTTGACTCAGGTTGTCAGAAAAATTAACAAAGCACTTGGATTAGAACTAAATTTATCCCATCTATTGGAACATACTACTATACAAAAAATAGCAAAATGGTTGTTTGAAAATGAGTTTGATAAGCTTAATCAATATTTTCAACCAAATGAAGATCTAAGCTCTTCTGTGGATGTAAAGGATAAGGTGATAGATAACGTATCTTGTCAGTCTTCAAATAGCGGAGAAATATCTGTTAAGAAACGGATTACAGATCATTCTATAGCCTCTAACGAACCAATAGCCGTTATTGGAATGTCATGCCAGTTTCCAGGTGCTAACTCCTTAGATGCATACTGGGAATTGCTTGTATCAGGAAAATCAGCAATTTCTTCAGTACCAGAAAATTGCTGGGGGGTGAAAACAGGATACTTTGCAGGCCTGATTGATCGAATATATGAGTTCGATCCAGATTTCTTTATGATTGCTAAGGAAGATGCGTTTGCAATGGACCCACAAGCTACACTACTACTCAAAGAAAGTTTGAAGGCAATATATGATTCGAATTATACGCTTGACGAGGTGAACGCAAGCAGTACAGGTGTCTATATTGGTGCAAGAAGCCAACATCAAGTACCACATAATATTCTAATGCAGACACGCAATCCTATAATGACTTATGGGCAAAACTACTTAGCAGCTAATATTTCACAATTTTTCAATTTTTATGGCCCCTCTTTAGTTGTGGATACTGCTTGTTCATCAGCGTTAGTAGCAATGAATATGGCTGTAGAAGCATTACAGCTTGGTAAGATTAGGCAAGCATTGGTTGCAGGTGTTAATTTATTGACTACCCCCTTCACCCACAAATTATTTGAGCAAAGAAATTTATTACAAAAGGATGGTGTTTTTCATATTTTTGATGAAAGAGCTTCAGGGATAGTGCTTGGTGAGGGTGTCGGAGTGGTGTATCTAAAGCCTTTATCATTAGCTCAGAAAGATGGGGATAAAATTTATGCGATAATCTCTGGTATTAGTGTCAATAATGATGGCAGGACTGCAGGCCCAGCTACGCCCAATATTGAAGCACAACAAGAAGTTATGAAGTCTGCATTAGCATACAGTGATTGTCAAGTCGGAGATATTAAGTACCTTGATATTAATGGTTCAGGGTCAAAGGTAACTGATTTGCTAGAGATAAAATCGATTGAAGCAATATATAGAAAGGATCATTCTACACCATTTTATCTTGGCTCAATGAAACCAAATATTGGGCACCCATTATGTGCGGAAGGAATAGCAAGCTTTATTAAGGTCTGTTTGATGGTATATCACCAGATGCTGGTGCCTTTTCTCTCAGGACAGCAGCCGTTAAAACATTTTTCTTTGAAAGAGAAAAATATGGTGTTGCCACTTTCTGCACAACAGCTTTCGTTACCTTATGCGGCAATCAATTGTTTCGCTGATGGGGGTACAAATGTTCATGTCATCCTTAAACAACATCAATTAAAAGCAGCCAATATGAGGCCCTTATCCAATAAACTTACGCCAGATAACCTTATAGATACGAGGGTGCTATGTCCAAAGACGTTATAAATCAAAACAAACATTATCATAATAATCTTTTATCCCACCATTTCGAGAAATCAAAATTATGGAAGAACAGTTGTGACTTCGAGCATCCTGTATTTAGAAATCATGTTGTATTTGAACGAGGCATATTGCCTGGACTAGCATGGATAGATGTACTTTACCAATGGTTTGATGAAATCGATGTTCCTTTTAATAAGATAGAATTACGAAATTTAATTATATATAAACCCTTTACTCTCTCTCAAGAGCAAGTAGTCCATTTAATCATCGAAGCCACACGAAAGGACAAGTCTTGGAAAATAAGAGCTTACGATAGCTCTGAAAATTCAACTTACATTACAGCAGAAGTGCATGATTGTATTCCTATTAGGTTTGAAGAAAAAATTTGCATAAAAGAGATCCTTACAGACGACGTACCCAGTGTATCTTTAGAAGAAGTATATAAAAGATGCAGGCAACAGGGTCTTTTTCACACCGGTCTAATGAAGGCAGAGGGACGCGTTTACTACCTAGAAGACTCTATCTGGGCTAAAGTGGCGCTTAATGAGACAGCAAAACAACATGCACTCAACTGCTTATTCCACCCAACCATTATAGATAGTAGTGGCATAGGCTCAACAGAAGCATTTGTTGAAAGGGATACAGATAGCCCGGAATTATTTTTACCTTTGTATTATGAATCTTTTAAGGCGTCTGAAACTATCACAAATTTTTGTTATGTGCGCATAAAAAAAGATACTGTCATAAAAAACAAAGAAATTATTACCTTAAATATGGAGTTTTTTGATGAATCTGGTCAAAAAGTTGCAGAGATTGAGAATCTAAAAAATAAATTGGTGAGGAACGTTGGGTTAATAAATCCAGAACTTGCTAATACTCTTACTAAAGATCTACTTGAGTCATCTACCTCAAATATTCCCGTATCCGAACAGAAACAAGATGTATCGATTGATGAAATTAAAGAATTTCTTTCTGAGCTGATTGCGAGAAAACTTGGAAAATCATACGAAGCAATAGATACATCGCGGGGTTATTATGAGCTCGGATTAGATTCTCGTATGCTGCTTGAAATGGTTGAATCGATAGAGGCGTATCTATCAGAAGAGCTATCTCCCACTTTATTATTTGAATATACGACAATAGATAGCCTTTCCTCCTTTATATCAGCCAACTATAAGATTTCTAAAAATACTAAGGTAGCTTCTTATCAACCTGTGCTTGATGAGGCACAACCTGTAAGACAAATGTTTTTGGAAGACAGTGCCCCAGTAATGGCAACCCATAGCTCTCCTATAATGACGACACATAGCCCTTTATTTTCTCAGGAGCTAGAAAAAAACAACGTCAATTGCGATATAGCAATAATCGGTATGGCTGGGCGATATCCAATGGCGAACAACCTTGATGTGTTTTGGGAAAATTTGAAAGAAGGGAGAGACTGTATTACTCAGATCCCCCAAGATAGGTGGGATAAATCACGCCTTAATGATATCAAATCACCATCAGGTAAATCTGCATCAATATGGGGGGGCTTCCTTAATGAAGTCGCCTGTTTTGATCCAGAATTTTTTAAAATATCACCAAGAGAGGCAGAAAATACAGACCCCCAAGAAAGATTGTTTCTTCAAACATGTTGGGAGGCTATAGAAAACGCTGGTTATACCCCACAAAATCTTGTGAAAGAAGAAGGAGAAAAAAAACGGAAATCTGTCGGTGTATTTGTCGGGGTAATGCATAAAGATTACACCTTATTGCAAACTGAAGCTATATATAAAGGAGCTAGATTCCCTTTATCATTAAGTTATGCACCGATCGCTAATAGAGTATCATATTTTTGTGACTTTCACGGTCCTTCCATTGCTATAGATACAGTTTGTTCTTCATCATTAACGGCAGTTCATCTAGCTATTGAAAGTATTCAGAGGGGAACTAGCAAAGTCGCTCTTGCGGGAGGTGTTAACCTTTCTTTGCATCCTAATAAATATTTAACTTATGCTTTGATGGATATGCATTCCAGTGATGGGTACTGCCATACCTTTGGCGAAGGTGGTGATGGGTATGTATCTGGTGAAGGAGTAGGTGCAATCCTTTTAAAGCCTTTAGTTTCGGCTTTAGAAGATGGTGATTTTATATATGCAGTTATTAAGGGCAGCAGTATCAATCACGGAGGTAATGCAAGCGGTATCACAGTACCTTCTCCAATTGCTCAAGGTGAGATGATTTTAAATTGTTTGAAACAAACAAGCATTAATCCTGAAAGTATCACTTATATCGAAGCGCATGGAACAGGTACTTCATTAGGCGATCCTATAGAAATTAGGGGATTGAAATATGCTTTTAATAAATTCACAAATAAAAAACAATTTTGTGCATTAGGGTCAGTTAAGTCCAACATTGGGCATGCGGAGTCTGCCGCAGGAATTAGTGGACTAACAAAAACAGCTTTGCAAATCCATCATAAAACTCTGGTTAAATCATTACATTCTGAGGTAATAAATCCATATTTAGAATTGGATGAATCGCCCTTCTATGTCTTAAACGAAACGCAAGAATGGTGTGTGGAGAAAAATGAGAAAAGAAGAGCTGGAGTAAGCTCATTTGGGGCCAGTGGTTCAAACGCGCATATTATTTTAGAAGAAGCACCAGGGCGAGTTTCTACAATCGATGATAAAGGCCACTATTTAGTTACTTTGTCGGCAAAAAACGAAGGTGTATTTAAAAGTAAATTACATGATTTGATAAGATGGTTAGAATCCTCAGAAAATAATGATTTTGGCTTAGATTCAATTAGTTTTACTCTCAATGTTGGCCGGGAAGATTTTAATTGTCGAGGGGCTTGGGTTGTAAAAAATAAACTTGAGTTAAAGGAAAAGTTAGCTGCGGCTTTAGGAGATGAGGATGGACTTGTTGCTTATAAATACATAGAAAGAAGCAATACAACTGAAAAGACTAAATTAAATAAGCTTGCGGATGATGCTCTCGAACAATTAATAGCGCTCAACAGTAAATTCTCAGAATATGAAAAAATATTGTGCGAGTTAAGTGAGCTCTATATTAAAGGGGCTACAATTGATTGGAATAGGTTTTATCAAGGCCAATTAAATCAAAGAATACCATTGCCGACATACCCATTTTTGAAAGAATTTTATTGGATACCTGATATTGAACCTACCAAAGAAATTGATAACGACCTGCATCCTTTAGTCACCCATAATATTTCTACCTTTGAAGAACAGATATATAGAAAAGAATTTACAGGCAAAGAATTTTATTTCACGCATCATACTATTATGGGCGAACAAATATTACCTGGAGTTGCATATTTAGAAATGGCAATAGTGTCAGCACAACTTGCTATGGGAAATCGCAATGTGGCAAAGCTTACTGACATTAGTTGGTTGAGCCCCTTCTCGTTAGGTAAGTCTGGGAATTTTCTAGATATTTCGTTATATCCAGACGAAGAAAATGTTGCAGAATTTGAAGTTCACTCAGAAAATAATATGAGTGATAAAAGGGTGTATTGTAGTGGGAAAATTGTTTATAGGGATATTGCGCAAACTAGGAATGATAAACTTGTATTATCGGATTTGCTGCAAAAATGTAATTCAAAAACAATTAATAAGCAAAATTTTTACGACGTTTTATCTGGTATCAATTTATGCTATGGCCCAGAATTTCAAGCAGTTCAGTGGGTTAAAACAAACCAGACAGAAGTTCTTGCAGAAATAAAACTTAAAGATGAGCAAGCCGTCGGCAATAATTATATTTTACATCCTGCATTACTAGACAGCGCATTACACGCTCTTTTAGCATTAGAATTTGATGATATAAGCATAAATACTCATAATTATGTAACTCATTTGCCTTTTTCTCTTGGTGAAATAGAGCTTTTACAATCTTGTCAAGGCCATTGTTATGTTTATGGTGAAGAGCATAGGCGTATAGATGAAGGAATAATCCCCCATATAAAATCTTATAATGTGACGTTGTTTAATGAAAATGGGGAAGTTTTAGTAAGGATTAAGGACTTTTTCACACGCCCTTATATCAACGAAATGCCAAGCAAGTTACATAAATTAGGTTATTTTCAACCAGCAAGGAAAGTTCAAAAAATTGAATTCGACGATGGTAAAATATTTCATGATACGTTGATTTTTGATGCGGACACTACTAATTTTAATGTTTTTAATAAATATATTAATAGTATTATCCCCTCTGCTCGCTGTATTTATGTAAAGTTTGGCCAGAGTTTTGAGAAGTTATCAGAATTTTCTTATCAAATAAATCCTCAAAAAATGATGGATTTTAAAGAGCTTTTAAACTCTGTGTCTATAGGGAAAGATATAAAGAATTTTTCTCTCATTAACTTATATCCACTTCATGAAAGTTATCAAAAAATCATAAATCATGAAATCTTAGAAAAGGATGTGGATGTGGCACTAAAATATAGTGTCGGGATATGGTTTAATATTTCAAAAGCACTACTTGAAACAAAGAAAGAAGCTGATTTATACCATTTTCATTCTTCAGAAAATGAAGGTTATGAATTTGAGAGTATGCTAACAGGATTTGGCAAATCGATCGCGTTAGAAAACCCAAATTATCAATGTAAAGTTATTCGCATTGATGACAACCATCGTCTTCCAGAAAAGTTAGCAACTATTTTTCATGATGAATATAGGGATAGACGCATTAATTGCGCCAACATCAGTTATAATGATGAAGGTCGTTCAGTCCAATATGTAACCCCTTTAAGTGTTGTTAATGGTGATGATAATCATGAAAAGCAAAGTATTCAACTCAAGGAGTTTGCCACCTACGTAATAACAGGGGGGCTGGGAGCGCTTGGCTATATTATTGCTCAATATCTTGCCACCCATTATAAGGCAAACTTAATTTTAATTGGACAGTCAAATATTGATGATACAAAAAATAAGCGGTTGCAGGACCTTATAAAGTTGGGCGTTACTGCAGAGTATTATGCTTGCGATATTGCTCTCAGAGAAGCCGTACAAAGCACATTTGAAGTTATCAAAAAATCTCATAAATCTATACAGGGTATTTTCCATTGTGCTGGTGTTATTAAGGATAATTTTCTATTTAGAAAAGAGGAAAAAGATTTTTATGATGTGCTGCGACCAAAAATCCTAGGTACATTATTGCTGGATGAATTTACGCAACATGAACCGCTGGATTGTTTTATATTATTTTCATCCATGGCATCGGTTATGGGCAACATAGGGCAATGTGATTATGCAACGGCAAACGCATTTATGGATGGTTTTGCAAGATCAAGAAATAATCTTAGGCTTCATGGGAAGCGTTCAGGAAAAACAGTCTCTATAAACTGGCCGCTATGGGCAGAAGGCGGTATGCAGGTAAATCAATCATCAATTACTTATTTATCGGATAACTTTGGTTTAGGTGTATTAGACACAAAATCAGGAATCGATGCATTTGAAAAAGCCCTTGTAATATCGGGAGATCAGCTTATTGTTGCCAAGGGAGACCAGCTGCGTATTGCTCAAATATTTGAAGGCACTATTAATGATCAAGTAAGGGTGGGTAACGAGAAGTTTGATTCAGGAGCTTCAGACTTACAAGAAAGCATAATTACGTACTTGAAAGATATATTGTCATCTGTGCTTAAGCTACCTCAGCATAAAATAAGCTTAAATACAGAATTTGAGCATTATGGTATTGATTCGATATTAGTACTAAACTTAACGCAAGCCTTAGAAAAAGATTTTGGCGTCCTGCCAAAGACATTATTTTTTGAGTATCAAAACATTGCAACGCTTGCAGAATATTTTATTACAAACCATAAAACCACTCTAGAATCACTTTTTAAAACCTCTTCTAAAACCTCTTCTAAAACCTCTTCTAAAACCTCTTCTAAAACCTCTGATAATGACTTTGTAAGTCAAATTAAGTATCTCCCTAAAATTAATAAAAAAAGGCTCACTTATAGCTCTCCAAGCAATGAACAAAATGATGATATCGCAATTATTGGTTTGAGTGGCCAATATCCCATGGCTAATGATCTGCAAGAGTTCTGGGAAAATTTACAAATAGGTAAGGATTGCATCACAGAAATTCCCACGGAGCGATGGGACCATGCGCAATACTTTAATCCTGATAAGCATAAGGTTGGTACTTCCTATGGGAAATGGGGTGGATTTATCCAGGATTACGACAAGTTTGACCCACTTTTTTTCAATATTTCACCACATGAAGCAACTATAATGGATCCTCAAGAACGACTATTCTTGCAAACTTCATGGGCAACTTTAGAAGATGCTGGATATACAACTAAAAATTTATACGAATCTAGCCGCCTTGGAGTCTTCGTAGGTGTAATGTTCGGGCATTATCAACTTTTTGGTGGGGACGAACTTTCACAAGGTAATTTATTAACTAATTCGTCTTTTGGATCCATTGCTAACCGAGTGTCATACTTTTTGAATAGTCGAGGCCCAAGTATGGCTATAGACACCATGTGTTCTTCATCCTTAAGTGCGATTCATTTGGCCTGTCAAAGCCTTAAAAATAATGAATGTGAGGTTGCTTTAGCCGGTGGAGTGAATATTACCTCACATCCTGAAAAATACATATTATTGAGTCAAGGGAACTTCTTATCTTCGGATGGACGGTGTAAGAGTTTTGGTACAGGAGGAGATGGGTATGTTCCAGGAGAAGGTGTTGGAGCTATTCTGCTGAAACCACTAAAAGGGGCACTAAACGATAAAGATCATATTTATGCTGTAATTAAGGGTAGTTCTATAAATCATGGAGGTAGGACAAATGGGTATACAGTGCCTAACCCAATAGCACAAGCTGAATTAATCATAGAAACTTTGAAAAAAGCTGATATTTCTCCCTCTACAATCAATTATATAGAAGCCCATGGGACCGGGACGTCACTGGGAGATCCTATTGAAATTCGTGGGCTTAGTAAAGCTTTTGAGTCTAGTGAAGGCTTTGAAAATAAATGTCCCATCGGCTCTGTTAAATCTAATATTGGCCACTTAGAGTCTGCTGCAGGCATTGCAGGCTTAACAAAGATTCTTCTGCAGTTGCAACACAAAAAATTAGTTCCCTCTATTCACTCAGAGCACCTCAATCCAAATATTAACTTTGAAGAATTACCTTTTTATGTGCAGCGTAACTTAAGCCCGTGGACAACAAATACTTATGACAATGGATCTCCCATACCTCGCAGAGCAGGTATTAGTTCTTTTGGTGCAGGTGGTTCGAATGCGCATGTGATTTTAGAAGAAGCTCCCGAGAGGATGATGATGCATGGTAACCAACCATATTATCTAATTACTTTATCGGGTAAAACAAATAGTGCTTTACGAGAAAGGGTTGAAGATTTAGCGAAGTGGCTAGAGGGGGCGAGTGAAGAACAGAGGAACTTAAGCGCGATTAGTTATACGTTGAATATGGGTCGAGAGCACTATGCGCATCGGTGTGCTTGGGTTGTGAATGATGTAGAGGTATTAAGAGAAGGTTTAGCTGCCTACCTCACGAAGGAACAGGGGGATGAGTGCTTCGAGGGTTTGGTTGATCAAAATACATCTTTTGAACATAACGCGATCTTTGAGAAGGTGTTGGAATTAACACTAAAGGAATTAGATTCTCAAAGTTATAGTGATGCTGCAGGTTATCATAAGAACTTAAAAGTCTTAGCGGATCTTTATGTGAAGGGTTACCAGTTTGATTGGTCACAACTATATGCTGATGAGCCAAAGCAAAGAATCTCTCTCCCTACTTACCCCTTCGCTAAAGAACGGTATTGGGTAAGTTCCCTCGGCAATAAAGCTAAAGTATCTTTGAAAGTTCAAGCTCAACTTCATCCGTTGGTTGGGGTGAATCATTCAACTTTAACAGAGCAGTATTTTGAAACTGTATTGAGTGAAGACACATTTTACGAGGATGGCCAAAGCATTGCTGGTAGTACGATATTGCCCAGTTCTATATGTATCGAAATGGCAAGAGCTGGTGGAGCTCTGTCATTAAAGGAAGGTAAATTGGGAGCTTTAAGTAAAGTGGTTTGGAGCCAGTTACCTCTATCAAAGAACAAACCTTGTCTCCTTAGTCTGGGTATTTATCCTCAAGGGCAGGATTTAGCCTTTGAAATCAAGAGTTATCCAGAGAGCGGCAACGCATTGATCCATGCGCAAGGATATTTACAGTTAGACAATAAGGAGGCAAGACAGGTAAGCAGCGAGTCGGTAGATCAGATCGTACAACGCTGCGGTGATCAGATTGAGCAAGAAAGCTTTTATGAGAAGCTGTCTTTAGAAGATTACCATTATAACCAGTTTTTTAAGCCAGTATCGTGGATCAAGTTAGGTCAAGACGAAAGCATAAGCTATCTGCAATTACCTTCAGTTGCTGTTACTGATAATGACCGTATATCCTATGGGTTGCATCCCTCATTGATAGAGGGTGCTTTGCAATCTGCGATATTCTTGTCTTTATCAAAAGGTTCTAAGAAAGCACAAGTTCCTGTTTCATTAGGGCAGCTGGTGATAGAAGAAACTTTACCAGATAATTGTTATGTGCATGTTGGGTCTTGCGACATATCCGGAGAAAAGTGTGGTTTGTTGAACCTAAGTGCTGTTTTTTAATAAGGAAGTGACGTTTTTGCTTAGATCATGGAGTTTTATAAGGGGAAAGGGAGAGTACTTTTTGGAGGAAAAAGTTTAAGAGAATTTTGCTTTTTTGGCCTTCCCCCTATTGTCTCTGACAATAGTTCAATTTATGCAAAAAGTCAACCTCCGGCTGCTGACTGCGCTAACTGTAAGGATAGGATTTTTTTCATATCAAAGAGAAAGTTGCTCCCCATATGTTTGGTAAAATCAAACTCTCCGTGTAAGTTGATATGACGCCAAGTAATGATGGATCCGTCTTTGATGAGGAAGAGGATGCTACTTCGCTCCTTATCATCAATGCAATTGGCTAACAATTGAGAAAGATATAAGTAGTTCCAGAGAACAACTGTGTTTTGGATAATAACTTTACAAAGCGTTGATATCTCTTGTTCTTCTTTT
>DAHVSZ010000260.1 GCA_027328625.1 Candidatus Paracaedibacteraceae bacterium
TTTAGGTGGGGATAAAATTCAGGTTGTTGTTCTCTTAAAAACATAGTAAATTTGTTTACTAACTTATAAATATGCATGCCAACCGTGTCAAATAAACCCTACATTCCAACGCCTGTTTTTGATACTTTTGAGGATGTTCTTGATCAATATAAAGAAGTTTATGCAAACGAAAAACCTCACCACATTATTTCTAAGTGGTTGAATTATTGTTTTTCTCAAACAAACACAGAGGTACCATCTTTTGCCGTTAAAGATTATCAAATGGCTTTGAATTTTTTGTATAGCTATCGTGGTAGCATTGACACCTTTGGATCTTATAGACGGGATTTAGAGCGTTTTCTTCAATGGAGCTGGTTTGTTCGTGGTCAATCCTTCTTAAAACACAGACGAGAAGATATTGAATCCTTTGTTGAGTTTTGTCTCAAGCCTCCTAAGCGTTGGATGAGCCTTAAAAAACATGTTCGGTTTAAGAAAGTGAATGGAGAAAAAATCCCCAATCCCGAGTGGCGTCCTTTCGAAGCGCATGTCAGTAAAAAAGACCACAAAGATGGCGTTGAGCGTGATAAAAGTAAGTACCAATTTTCACAACCGGCACTGAAAGTGATGTTTGGTATTCTCAGTAGCTTTTACAATTATCTGTTGCA
>DAHVSZ010000261.1 GCA_027328625.1 Candidatus Paracaedibacteraceae bacterium
GAAAGCGACCGCCAAGCCCGTATCACTCAACTCCAGAACCATCGCCATGCCCTACTCCAGCAACGCGACAGGCGGGGCGCGCCCATCGCCTCCATCGACATGGAGCTCAACGTGGTGCGCAGCGAGTTGCAGGCGCTCTATGAAACCGGACGGCTGCAGAAGTTACGGACACTGACGCCCAGAGGCAGGGCAAATCAAGTCCGGATCGCCTGAGCGGTATTCAGCGACTAGACGCCAAATAGCCTTATCCCCAAAATCCACGGCTCTTGCCCAGACAACAAAGCCCCAACAAGGGCGTGTGGCCGTCTGTGGTTGTGGTCGGCAAGTTGGCGCGTGCGCTGGCTGGTCGTTACGCAGTAACGAGCCGTCCACAAGGCGGTGGGGTTTGTGGGTAAGGCGGTTACTCGCTTGCAAGCCTTGCCAACGCGTCTTTCAGCTTTTGCGTCCGGACTTCATCTAACTGCGCCACGTCGCGGATAAGTGGAGCCTGATCCGGCCTTGCCCAGACGATAACTTCGCGCATGCCCATAGCCCGCCGGTGTTCACGCAACCGCGCCGCCGCTTCTCTGTTTTGTGCCCTGCGTTGTTCTGACGTCATGGTGTCCCTCCTGCCCCTGTGCGGATGTTTTTCATTATACATAT
>DAHVSZ010000262.1:0-236 GCA_027328625.1 Candidatus Paracaedibacteraceae bacterium
CCCCGCCCCCGCCCGCCCTTTCCAGCTCCGCATCCTGAACGGGCGCCACGTCCCGGGGGGCAGAAAAAGGCGAGAGAAAGCGCTTGCACGCCCCCATACCCCCGTGTATAGTTCGTCCTCTCGACGGGGCAGCGATCCCAAAGAGAGCAGCAAATGCATCAGGTGTTGACAGTAAGACGCCTCTCCTGATAAAGTGATTGACCCTGTTGCGGGGTGGAGCAGCCAGGCAGCTCGTC
>DAHVSZ010000262.1:246-640 GCA_027328625.1 Candidatus Paracaedibacteraceae bacterium
GATTCGTAGCATGCGGTATTGTTCTTTTCCAGCCGAGTGGAGATGTGTGGGGTTTAGGCCCAGGGGGATTATGAAGCGCCAGGCGTGGATTGATCGCCCTGAGCAATATAGTTTTAATGGATTGAACTTAAGAGTTTGATCCTGGCTCAGATTGAACGCTGGCGGCATGCCTAACACATGCAAGTCGAACGGTAACAGGTCTTCGGATGCTGACGAGTGGCGGACGGGTGAGTAATGCGTAGGAATCTGTCTTTTAGTGGGGGACAACCCAGGGAAACTTGGGCTAATACCGCATGAGCCCTGAGGGGGAAAGCGGGGGATCTTCGGACCTCGCGCTAAGGGAGGAGCCTACGTCTGATTAGCTAGTTGGTAGGGTAAAGGCCTACCAAGGCGA
>DAHVSZ010000263.1 GCA_027328625.1 Candidatus Paracaedibacteraceae bacterium
GATCTGGCCGATGTCTTGTCATCGGAACTGGACCAGGTCCGCGCCGATCTGGAGGCCGCGCTGGTGCGGGTGCTGGAGCGGGACGAAGCCATCGTGAGGCAAGCGCAGGAGATCGATCGCTGGCGGCAAGAGGCCACGGAAGCCCGGGAAAGCGCCGCCGAATTGCGTGGGCAGGTCGATGCCTTGCAGCGGGTGATCGCGCAATGGCAACCCCGGAAACCTTCCGGGACCGGGAGAGGCGAGAGGTAGACGCCACGAAGTACAGGCGCGCCGCGCTAGGGCAGCCCGTAGGGGTGGCGCGGGTATCCGGCGAGGAACTGGCCCATGTTTTGGGCGGGCGTGCGCTGTAGCGCAATTTGGGGCCTTGGCGGGGCTGCTCCTGTGGGCAGATTGGCTTGCGAAGATTAACCGCGTCTCCGTGTCCGTTTTACGCTCCGTCACTGCGACAACGTTTGTGCTGACTGGATAGGGGCCAGGCCGAATAGGGCGCGGTCATCCTCTCTGGTCAGCGAAGCATCCAGCATGGCCAGCAGCTTTTCCTGTGGCCATTCCCCGCGCTCGACTTTGGCGAGGATGGCGGCACCGACCAGAATCTTGCGGCGGGTGTCTTCACTGCGCTTCTTCTTCGCTTCCA
>DAHVSZ010000264.1 GCA_027328625.1 Candidatus Paracaedibacteraceae bacterium
AGATAACTGAAGCTTATCGGGAGGATCAAGAGATATCAGCCATGTGTAAAATGATTCTGCAAAACATCATCATTTTATGGAATTATATTGAGCTTACTAAAATAATTATGCGATCAGATAAGGAGGCCAGAGAGGCTTTGTTGGATAATATTATGAGCGCTTCAATAATGACCTGGCAACATGTAAACCTGCATGGAACTTACGATTTTAGCAATTTGGTCGCGGCGAATGACAATTTTTATTCTTTAGACGAGGTCATGAATTTTAAGGCGGCATAGCTTAGAAAGTTTAGTAAAAATACCATTCCAGTTCGCATTTGCCCCGTTTCTGTAATTTAACCCAGAGATCCAAGATGCCACTGCTATATTCAATACTGTATCCAATTCATAACTTTCACAAAGGATTCATAGTATTAAGAAATTGATTATATTCCTGCTTATGTAAATTCTTTAGGTAAAATAACATTAGCCTCTTTTTTATGTTAAATTTTACAGAGGGGCAAGGTATTCGGCCTTCTTTCCACTCTTTTGGACAAGACCCACCACATATCGGAAATATCTCGCATTTATGACAAAAGAATTTTTTAAGTTCTGTTTCTTCATAAAAATCAGCAAATTCATTTTCTTTTAAAGCT
>DAHVSZ010000265.1 GCA_027328625.1 Candidatus Paracaedibacteraceae bacterium
TGGCCAGGGCTACACACGTGCTACAATGGTAGATACAGAGGGAAGCCAACCGGCGACGGGGAGCCAATCTCAGAAAATCTATCGTAGTCCGGATTGGAGTCTGCAACTCGACTCCATGAAGTCGGAATCGCTAGTAATCGCAGATCAGCATGCTGCGGTGAATACGTTCCCGGGCCTTGTACACACCGCCCGTCACACCATGGGAGTTGACTGCACCAGAAGCAGGTAGCCTGACCGCAAGGAGGGCGCCTACCACGGTGTGGTCAATGACTGGGGTGAAGTCGTAACAAGGTAGCCGTACGGGAACGTGCGGCTGGATCACCTCCTTTCAAGAGACCGCGCCACGAGGATTCGGCGGCGCGAGTCCCCAGCACAAGTTACCTGCCCGAGCAATGGGGCGGCGGCCCGCGCACTGACCGGGGCTGCAGAGCATTATGGGTCTGTAGCTCAGTTAGTTAGAGCGCACCCCTGATAAGGGTGAGGTCGGAGGTGCAACTCCTCCCAGACCCACCAGTCGGGGTACCGGCGTGGCCGATAAATACGGCGCTTTCACGACCGGCGGTCGACGGGGCGCTGTTCGCCGAGGCCGCCGGGAGTGCCATCGGCCCATTAACGCGGGGCCATAGCTC
>DAHVSZ010000266.1 GCA_027328625.1 Candidatus Paracaedibacteraceae bacterium
GTTATGTGTTAATATTTCTGGTGATCGCAAACCTAGCAGGAACGGATGGCTTGATTTTGCTGGGTTCATCACTTACCCATTGGGTGCCATTATGAGACAAAGTTGAGGCTGCTCATTCCGACACTTGTCGGTTGGCCAAGCTGTTGTGCCGCTGTCATGGTCAGGTCTCCTGCTAGCATTCCGTAATAAGGAGATCATAGTGCTATTAAGTCTGCAAAGCCACTCATTAAGCTATTGGTGCTTGGATGCCTAATTGAACAGAGCCAAGAGCGAACCAATGACCGCTTCCAGTCTACTGCCGACCATCAGGGCTCAACGGCGGCAGGGCAGCGGGAGCAGGCATACAGATAGCCTGGGAAGGGCTATTATCGCCCAGGAACGGCCCTTCGACCTCTAGAGGCATCAGGCCTTTTCAAGCAGCTGCAAGCGGACATTAAAGCTTGAGGTCGTCTGGAATCTTTTGTTGGACGGCATTATCTGTAGTGCTCTCTTAACTCGCCAGAACTGGCTTCTTCTTTAAACATTTTGATTACTTCTTCCGCCGACCAACCGTGCGCGTTGTTATTGAGCAGAAACTCTTGATAAAATAACTCCTCAAACCATTCCCGCGAGAATTTGCAAACTCGTTC
>DAHVSZ010000267.1 GCA_027328625.1 Candidatus Paracaedibacteraceae bacterium
GCATCCGTTGAAGTCGCGCAAGCGAGTAGATTTCATCAAGTTTCGAGAAATCGTGAACCTGATGAGTCGCGGTGAGCATCTAGATGGTGGTGGAGTGGAAAGAATCCGCGAAATCACCAACGAAATGAACCGCAAGGGACTCAAGATAAAGTCCGACTGCTCCGGAAACGGAGTGGAGTAATCGAGCGAAATTCCTTGTCGGGTAAGTTCCGACCTGCACGAAAGGCGTAACGCTGGCCCCACTGTCTCGACCCGAGACTCAGTGAAGTTGAAATCGCTGTGAAGATGCGGCGTAGCTGCGGAAAGACGGAAAGACCCCGTGAACCTTTACTACAGCTTTACACTGAACTTTGACCTTGTCTGTGTAGGATAGGTGGGAGGCTTTGAAGCGAGGGCGCTAGCTCTTGTGGAGGCAACCTTGAAATACCACCCTGGTAATGTCGGAGTTCTAACCTAGACCCGTTATCCGGGTTGGGAACACTGTATGGTGGGTAGTTTGACTGGGGCGGTCTCCTCCCAAAGAGTAACGGAGGAGTGCAATGGTACCCTCAGCGCGGTCGGTCATCGCGCTTTTGAGTGCAATGGCATAAGGGTGCTTGACTGCGAGACTGACAAGTCG
>DAHVSZ010000268.1 GCA_027328625.1 Candidatus Paracaedibacteraceae bacterium
GGTAAACTCATGTAACGGTGAACTTGACTGTTCCTCACAACTGGAAGAAAATCTCGAAGAATGTCTATGCTTTGGAGAACTTCCAACAGGCATTCGAATTATGGCATAAGTACCTTTCGGACGGACATCAACCCTGGAGGCTGGACCCTGCGCACGCAGCAGGTTGAATGGAAGTTTTTCGGAGGGTATTTCAGTAGCGGAGGAGGGATTCGAACCCCCGACACGTGGATTATGATTCCACTGCTCTAACCGACTGAGCTACTCCGCCAAGTGTTACAATTTAGCACGTCACGAGGAGGTTTTCAAGATTCAATTGAAATACGCAAACCAAGATGAGGACAAAAAGGCTCCGAGTTCCAAGCACCAAATCTCAAATGAGCGCTTTCAGCGCTATGTCCCGCTCGTGCCGCTCCTTCATTACAATTCTACGTATATGTGGCGACATGCCGTAAGCGGCATTGGATTCCACTATTATCGAAATTCCTGCTATGGTGGGATTCTGGAGAACGGAACCGCACACCACTATAAAATAGTGATGCCTTGCGGCGCTGCTGCGCCGCCGAGCCTTCAGCACGGCATCATGGCGCACTCCTATTTTAAGACGCAGCAGCGTTCTTG
>DAHVSZ010000269.1 GCA_027328625.1 Candidatus Paracaedibacteraceae bacterium
TCCAGTCATGAGAGAGATAAGAAAAGCCGCGACCGCTATTTTTATAAGCATTTTTATTTTTCCGTGTTCATTACGGCAGAGAACGATTGTAGAGGCCGCCACCAGACAGAAGGTATCATTCTGTCCCATAGCGCGCCCTCAAATACGATAGCAGATATTTTTTTTATTTAGTTTCTCATGGGCGCGCAGTATGAGACAAAACGATGAAATGCCCGCTCCCGGTCTCGGAAAGCAGGTGGACATGCTGGCCTATCCATATGTCCGCTTCCAGTCTGCCGCCGACCATCAGGGCTCAACGGCGACAGGGCAGCGGAAGCGGACCTTCCCACTCTGCCTTGGGAGGAATAATATCGGCCAAGCGCAGTCAGTCGCCGGATGTCGGATCGCAAGATTTCGTATATTGAATGCATATAGGTAATGGATACACGACCCACTAACGTAGTAAGATACAGTTATGAACCAATATGCACTAATACCAAAAATTCCGCCAGCACTGAGGCGATTGCGCCGACATTACGAGATTAAAGGAGATCCTGCGCTTGTAAGCATTATTGATTCCGCTCAGGTGTACGTAGAACGGTGCACTGAGTATGATAACTGGAATGGTGGAA
>DAHVSZ010000026.1 GCA_027328625.1 Candidatus Paracaedibacteraceae bacterium
TTCCTTTGCGCAACAAAAGACCTTTTTGTTCCAGTTGATCCAAAACCAGGTTAAATAACGTCTCAACCTTACCCAAAATACCATTTCGAAAACGACAGATGGTGGTCTCATCCGGCAAAGAATCAGCCATTCCAAAACCACAGAAAGACCGAAAGGAGAGCCGGTCATAAAGCTGATGTTCCATCTCGGGGTCTGATAAATCATAGAGTCGTTGCAACAACAAAATTTTGAACATCTTCAAGGGAGCGTAAGAAGGACGTCCCATTTTACCACTCAACATCAAGTGCTTTAGTTTTTGATCAATACGAGACCAATCGATCAATTCTTCTATCTCTTTTAAAATACTACCTTTGGGGGATTGCTGGATTAAATCCAAAAATGTCGCCATCATAGCCAACCTGTGCTTGTGTTTCTTTTTTAAAAATAGCACAAAACGACTCTTAATTATCCAACTTTTGCAGAGGGTTCCATAATGATATGTTCACCTTAATCATAATTAGATTTTGGTATAACTTTATATTGGACAACTTTTTTCCTAATCAAAACATGAGTAAAAAAATAAAATGAAAATATTTTTAATTTTATTAAGTACTTTAAAAGTTCTTTGCGCTAGCATTAATGATGAGCAACAGCTTGATAGACTCTCTTTAGTTGCCACCCATCATCTAACGGTTGCAAATCCCAGAAAACCTCTTTCACACTTTCCAGGTATGGAAGGAATATCTGTTTTACTTGTACCTATGAATCCGTATTTTGCTCGAGGGACTCTGCAAGCCTATAATGACCCTGTTAAAATGCTCTCCCCTTTAACAGGTGAAATCGTTCAAAACCCATTCAGTTTATCTAATCTTAGTTCTCCTTACGTACTTTGTTTGCTTTCTCGTTCAGGAATCATAGGACACTTTAGTTTAGAGCCATCTTCTGATCGAGAAACAATATTCATAAATATGATAGGCTATACAGAAGCAACTAGGCATACTAAATTAATGCATACAGCAGTTAACACACGTGTAAATAACCCATGGTCCAAAAAACAAAAATGGTCTACTAAAATCTCTCCAGACAACCTTTATCTTAAAGAAGTATTGAAATTCGCCGGTTTTGAAGAAACATCATCAACACGTTTTACCAGTACTTACATACGCTCATCAAGCATCAAACCAAAACCCAGAAGGCCCTAACAAAAAAATTTGGTAGAAAGTAGAAAGCAGCTTAAGTTGTAATATTTAAAGATAAAAAGACATGGCAGGCCTGTTTTTTCTATACTATAGAACAAAATCGCATTATGATCTGAAAAAATGATAGATTTACCCTTTCCTAGCACAAAAAAAGCTTTATAATGTCTGAAACCTATCTCAAGAATCCTTTGGACAAAGTACGTTATGCTTTTTGCTGCTCTCAAAGAAACTGCCCCACATGAAAAAAGGGTCGCCTTAACTCCAGACATTGCCAAAAAATTAATAGAATCCGGTCATCAAGTCAGTATCGAATCTGATGCTGGCAAAGAATCAGGATACCTCAATGCAATGTATGAAAAAGTTGGATGTTCTGTTGACAAAGACAAAGAAGCACTCCTAAAGAAAGTTGACGTGCTTTTAACTGTTAACCCACTCCCTGAAGAAGAAGCAGCTAAATTATCAAAAAATAGTCATATAATTGGAATTCTTAAACCTCACCAAAATCATTCTTTGTTAAAAAAACTTGCTAAGCATAAAGTAACCAGCTTTAGTTTAGAACTAACGCCCCGAATCACTCGTGCCCAAGCTATGGATGTTTTGTCATCTCAAAGCAATCTTGCTGGGTATAAAGCTGTTATTGATGCGGCTCATGAATTTGGCAGAGCTCTTCCTCTAATGATGACTGCAGCTGGCACCATCCCAGCTGCGCGCATTTTAATACTAGGAGCTGGTGTTGCAGGTCTTCAAGCCATTGCTACAGCTCGTCGCCTTGGTGCTATTGTTTCAGCCTATGATGTTAGAGCTGCAGCAAAAGAACAAGTTGAGAGTTTGGGGGCTACTTTTGTTTCCGTTGAAATGGCTGAGTCTGGTGAAGGCACCGGTGGTTACGCCAAAGAAATGAGTGAGGCTTATAAAAAAGCTCAAGAAGACAAATTAAAAGAAGTATTAAAATCTCAAGATATTATCATTACAACAGCACAAATTCCTGGCAAACCTGCACCAGTCCTTATTACAGAAGCAATGGTGAAAACCATGAAAGCTGGCTCTGTCATTATTGATCTTGCGTCCGAAAGTGGCGGCAATTGTGCTGTAACTGAACACGGAAAAACCCAAGTCAAGCATGGCGTTAAAATCATTGGGCCTGTAAATATTGCAAGTCACATTGCTGCAGATGCAAGCCAGCTTTATGCAAAGAATATTCTTAATTTCCTTAAAAATCTTATGAATAAAGAAGGCACAAATTTAGATATCAATTGGCAAGATGAAATTGTGTTAGCTACATGCTTAACTCATGATGGATCAATCATCCACGCAAATTTTAAAGAACAAAACTAAGAGGGACAGATGGATATTCATACACTCACTGACCAAGCAACCAAAATTCTTCATGCTTCTAAAGAACTCGCTGAAGAAGCAAAGCAAATGGAGGGGATGGCCAAACAAATGGTTCAGCAATCTGGCATTGCTCATATTGATCCATTTATTATTGGTCTTACAGTGTTCATTTTAGCTTGCTTTGTTGGTTACTATGTTGTTTGGAAAGTAACCCCTGCCCTTCATTCGCCATTGATGTCAGTTACCAATGCCGTTTCAAGTGTGATCATTGTTGGTGCACTAATCGCTGCAGGCCCGGCAATTTCCAGTATCTCGACATCTTTTGGATTTATTGCCGTTGTTTTAGCTTCCATTAATATATTTGGAGGATTTATTGTCACCCAGCGTATGTTGCAAATGTTCGCGAAAAGTAAATAAAGGAACCAAACGTGTCAATTAACCTTTCTGCATTTTTATATTTAATCTCAGCAACTTGCTTTATTCTAGCACTACGTGGATTATCGTCAGCAGCAACTTCCAGAACTGGAAACTTGTATGGCATCTTTGGGATGATCATTGCTATTCTAACCACTCTTTTAGGACCATCCATTTCAAGATACACATGGATTCTTCTGGCAATTATCATCGGTGGTAGCATTGGCACTATAATCGCTCGTCGCATTAAAATGACGGCTTTACCGCAGCTTGTCGCAGCTTTCCATAGTTTGGTTGGTTTAGCGGCTGTTTTTGTAGCAGCTGCAGCACTTTATTCACCTGAAACATTCCATTTAGGCGTCCCAGGACAAATTAAATTTATGAGTTTGTTTGAAATGGGTCTTGGAGCCGCTGTTGGTGCTATAACGTTTACAGGTTCTATTATTGCGTTTGGTAAACTGCAAGGGCTTATAAGCGGTAAACCCTTGGTATTTCCAAAACAACATCAACTTAATGCTTTAATTGCATTAGCAATTGTCGTTTTGCTGATTAGCTTTATGTCAACAGAGTCCGTACCACTTTTCTGGCTATTAACTTTTGCATCCTTTGCTCTTGGCTTTTTATTGATTCTACCAATCGGTGGCGCTGATATGCCTGTCGTGATTTCGATGCTTAACTCATATTCAGGTTGGGCAGCTGCTGGCATTGGTTTTACCATGCATAATAATCTTTTAATTATTACAGGTGCTTTGGTTGGTGCATCGGGTGCTATCCTGAGTTACATTATGTGTAAAGGCATGAACCGATCTATTTTCAATGTTATTTTAGGTGGATTTGGAACAGACCCCTCTGCCGCAGCTGCTGCAGGGCCAGCAGGTTCTAACGATAAACCTGTAAAAGTAAGCAGCGCCGAAGATGCAGCGTTTATCATGAACAATTCTCGCTCAGTCATTATTGTCCCAGGATATGGGATGGCCGTTGCGCAAGCACAACATGCTTTGCGCGAAATGGTTGATTCTTTAAAGAAAAAAGGGATCACAGTTCGTTATGCCATTCATCCAGTTGCAGGACGTATGCCTGGCCACATGAATGTTCTTTTAGCTGAAGCTAACGTTCCCTATGATGAAGTTTTGGAATTAGAAGACATCAATCATGATTTTTCTTCAACTGATGTTGCTTTTGTCATTGGCGCTAACGATATCACCAACCCAGCCGCCCGCACTGATTCTTCATCACCCATTTATGGTATGCCCATACTGGATGTTGAAAAAGCCCGCACAGTATTGTTTGTCAAACGTTCTTTAGCTTCTGGCTATGCTGGTGTTGATAATGAACTTTTCTATCGTGACAATACATTGATGGTGTTGGGAGATGCAAAAAAAGTCTGCGAAGAGGTGATTAAAGTACTGAAAGAGGATTAACTACAGAAACACCTAAATACCCTATTTCATACAAAATCTAATCCCCTGGTTCAGAGGAGTGGAATCTCCCTGCAATCCAATTTGGACAACTTTAAAAACTCACCTCTCCCAAAAGTCCTTTTTTCACACTAATTGGCAGAAGTCAGGAAAAATTATCTCTATCCTCTTCGGGAATTGCTGTAGATTGTCCACTGATCGTTGTGTTAAAGGCTGTAGTAAGTTATATTGTCATTTCAATTATAGTTTTCAATAGGCTACCTTGACTCATCCAAACTTTAAAATTTGGCTCGTAGATGCGTTTACTTCTACACCTTTTGCTGGCAACCCTGCAGGCGTCTGTCTTGTAGATGAATTCCCCAAAACAAATGTCATGCAGCAAATTGCTGCTGAATTGAATTGGTCAGAGACAACTTTTATTATACAAAAATCTCCAGAGCATTTTCATATAAGATGGTTTTCTCCAAGAGATGAAGCTCCTTTATGTGGCCATGCTACTCTTGCAGCAGCTCACATTTTATGGCAACAAGGAAAAGCAAAAACTGATTTGATTACATTTGATTCTTTAGGTGGGCCTTTAACAGCTAAAAAAAATAAAAGCTGGATTACTCTTAATTTTCCTGCTCGTTTTGTTTTCCCATGCTCCATGCCTGAAATTTTACATAATGCCTTAGGGGATGTTGCGATCCAATCTGTTCATAAAGATGATGTTCTTTACTTGGTTATGCTTGGAGATGCAGATGAAGTACGTGCACTCTAACCAAATCTTTCCTTGATCGAAGAAATAGACTGCCGTGCCGTCATTGTGACAGCACCAGGTAATGCTCCTTATGATTTTGTTTCACGTTATTTTGCTCCAAAGGTTGGTATCCCCGAAGATCCTGTATGTGGTTCTGCTCATTGTCGTCTTGTCCCATTTTGGTCAACTTTTCTAGATAAAACTAATTTCTTAGCCTATCAAGCTTCAAAACGAGGTGGTATTCTGAAAGTAGCTTTAGAAGGAGAGCGTGTATCTCTTTCTGGTCAAGCTGTTACTGTTTGTGAGGGAGTTTTTCAATTTCAATAATGGCCAATAATAAAAAAAACACACCCTCTTCTGGAGAGGGTTATATTTTCACCTTCCAACAAATTGGAAATCATGTAAAAGTTACAGCAACCGAAGAACAAAGCGGAATTGAGATTAGCACGATAGCTCCCTATACACTAAGCCAAACAGATATGCAAACCTTAGCCTTAAAAAAACTTAAATTGGTACTAAAAAAACAACATGATAACAACACTTAGATCTTTTCTTTTCGATTTTATATTTTATATCTTTACAGGTATCTATTTGGTGGTACTGAGCCCATTGATGCTCTTGTTACCACGACAGTTTACAGTCCATTTATTTCGCTTCTGGACAAAATCTATTTTGTTTATACTAAGACTATGTGTTGGGTTAGATTATGCTATAGAAGGCAAAGATAATTTAAAAGAAGCATTAAAAAACGGCCCTTGTATTATCGCATGCAAACATCAGTCTGCTTGGGAAACCATTGCTTGTTCCATTTTAATTGATGATTTTCAAATTGTTTTAAAAAGGCAATTGATGCATATCCCTTTTTTTGGCTCCTATCTTAAAAAGCTAAATTCAATTGTTATTGACCGTAATTCTGGTAGTCAGGCCATTAAGGATCTTTTAAGACAAGCACGGGGATCTATAAATCTAAAACGTTCCATCCTTATTTTTCCAGAAGGAACACGAGGAACACCTGGCGAATCAACTTCGTACCAACCTGGCATTACTGCGCTTTACCGTGATTTAAATGTGCCTGTTGTGCCGGTTGCTCTTAATGCCGGTGTGTTTTGGGGTAGACGTAGCCCTATAAAAAAACCAGGCACAATTACAGTACAATTCTTAGAAGCTATCCCAGCTGGACTAGATCGAAATGAATTTATAAAAATATTACAAGAGAAAATTGAAAATGCATGCGCAAAGCTTCCTCTTAGAAGCTGAATTTGTTAGAATTGTATTAAATTTTATTAAAATACAATGAAAATATGAGTAGCTTTGATGTAGCTTTGTTTATAGGAATCATTCTCGCCAATATTGGCATTTTTATCTATTTCTACCAACGCAACAGACATCTTCACGTATGCAATCAAGTTTTAACGGTTGAAAACTATAATCAGAATACTCTTCTAGATAATTTAACGTTCGCTTGGTGCTATTGGTACGAAGGGGATAGCTTTGTTGTCTGCTCATCTTTTTTCCGTAATTTATTAAAATTTGACCAAGAACAACTCATTCAATTAACTGATCTTTTCAAAATTCTCGGTGAAACAAATTTTAGTCCATTTCAAAGAGCCCTTAATCACCTCAATGACTTTGGCGGTGAATTTTCTCTTCAAATCCCAATATTTAGTGATTCTTTGTACCTAGAAATCCGAGGACGATGCATTAGTAACTCATCACAAACTCCAGGATATATCAATTCCATCGCATCTCAACGACAAATGGTTGTGCTTTGCTTGACAGACATAACCCAAGCCGCACAAGAAAAAAACCAATATCAAAAACTACATAAAGAAAAAAATGAAGAAGCAGAAATGCTTCGAATCACTGTTGATATTTCCCCTCTCGCCTTGTGGTATCGTGACGTTCATGGGCGTATTCAATATTGCAATTCAGCTTATGCTAGTGCTCTTGAAACAAGCACACATCGAGTTGTCGCAGAAAATAAAGAGCTCATTGACCCTCATCACCCAACAAACACCTATGATTTGTCAAGAAAAGCTCTTGAAACTGGCAAGCAACAGATTCTTCGAACCCACTTAGTCGTTGCTGGACGTCGACGCTTTATGGAAATAGCTGAAATCCCAATCCCTGAGACACATCTTACTGTTGGATATGCTCTGGATATCACAGAAATCGAAGAAGCAGAACTTGATCTCTCTCGTCATATCAATGCTCATCAAGAAGTATTGGATCAAATTTCAGCACCTATTGCTATCTATGGCCCCGATACGCGAATTAGTTTCTTTAATCAGTCATATGTCAGACTCTTTCAACTTGATGAATCTTGGCTCTATAGCAGGCCGACTCTGGGTGAAGTACTGGAAAATTTAAGAGAAAAACGCAAACTTCCTGAATACCCTAATTTTCCTGCTCATAAACGAGAGCGTATGAATCTTTTCAATAATCTTTTACAGCCCATTCACGAAGTTCTAAACCTACCAGATGGATTAACTTTAAGGCTTATTATTTCTCCTCACCCGTTGGGGGGACTTTTATATTTATTTGATGATATTACGGACAAACTTACTTTAGAACGTGGGTATAACACACTTGTTGCAGTACAAAAAGAAACTCTTGATCATCTTTATGAAGGAATTGTCGTTTTTGGCAGTGATAATAAAGTGCGTCTATCCAATCCAGCTATGGGCAAGATTTGGCATTTATCTGATGAAGAAAGAGCTTCTGGAAATCACATTAACGACTTGTTAAAAAGCGTAGCTCCTTTATTTAAAGATCCTAATGAAAGTAAAATTTGGCGGAAAATGATGATGGACATTGTTAGCCTTCGTCAAAGTACTAAAGGGAATTTTTTACTTGAAAATGATCGTATGATTGAATATTCCTACATTCCACTACCGGATGGTTCGCATTTAATGAGTTTCGTTGATGTATCAGACAGATGGAGGTTTGAACAAACGCTTAAAGAGAGAACTCAAACACTTGAGAGAACTGATCGACTAAAATCAGACTTTATTGCTTTAGTCTCATACGAATTACGTTCACCTTTAAATACGATTGCTGGATTTATTGAAATTCTTATTAATCAATATTTTGGTCAATTGAATGAACGACAACTTGATTATTGTGAAGGTATATCAGGAGCTGCAGAAAGATTGATGAATTTGATCAATGATATGCTTGATTTAGCAAGTATTGAAGCTGGAAAACTTAGCCTCAATTATCAAAAGGTGGAACTATCTAAATTTTTAGCAAGTGTCATTGATTTGGTTTACAATCGTGCTCATGATCAGGGATTAGATCTTTCAATTGAAAATCTAAGTAGTAATGAAATTATTTATGTAGACAACCGACGCCTTAAACACGCTCTTTTTAATCTTTTGACCAATGCTATTAAATTCACACCAGCTGGTGGAAAAGTCACTTTACAAGTGAAAGATGATCCATTTAATGAAAACTCTCTGCTTATAACAATCAAAGATACAGGTGTTGGAATAAGCCTAGAAGATCAACAGAAAATATTTAATTTGTTCCAGCATGGTACAGTAACAAATAGTGTCCAGATGGGAGCAGGTCTTGGTTTGTCTCTGGTTAAAAGTTTGATTGAACTGCATGGTGGAGAAATATCCTTATCATCTTCGATAAACGAAGGTACATCCATTACCTGCCAACTGCCTGTTCGCCCGACAGAACACCAACTTACCTAAGACTGAATTGGATTCTTCCTTAGTAACAAAATGCTTATGCGCCTGTTCTGTGGAGAGTAAGGATCATTCTTCACATAGGGTTCAGTAGCCTCTTTACCAATCACAGATTCAATTCTATCACTGCCAACTCCACTTTCTTCCAAAAATCGACGCGTTGCATTTGCACGATCAACAGATAACTCCCAATTACTGTAATTACGGGTGTCTACATAAGGTGTAGCATCAGTATGCCCAGTTATTGTAATTTTATTAGGTGATTTTTTAATGACCCTAGCAACAGCTCTAAGCAAAGTTTTGGTGTGAGACTGCATTAAGCTGCTACCAGATGCAAACATTGACCTTTTGTCTTGGTCAATGATCTGAAACAATAAGCCCTCTGGCCTTATCTCAACAACCAAGTTAGCCATTAAATTTTTAAGCTCTGGATTTTCTTTCATAATATTCTTTATTTCTTTTGTAAGCTCCACGAACTGTTGTTGTTCGTGCTTTTGAGCCTCACTCATGTCATTGCTGTCTTTATTTTTATCCTTATCCTTATCCTTATCTTTAGCATTGACTCGATTCTTATCTTTAGCTGATACATTCACATTACTATTGTTTTCATTCGCATCTTCATTGTCTGATTGCGTATCAGTCTCATCACTTTTTTTTCCTTGAATGTTAACTTCATTAACATTCTTTCCTTCACTATTATTTTCATTTGTTATATTCGTTCCACCCAACATGCCATTACTACCATTTTGAGCTTGCATATCAACAAGGTTAGGAGAAAAATAGTCAGCAATACCTTTCTTTTGTTCGTCAGTTGTTACATTGATCAACCACATAAGCATAAAGAAAGCCATCATCGCTGTTACAAAGTCTGCATACGCAATCTTCCAACTCCCACCATGATGTACATTATGAGATTTTTTCTTTTTTTTCTTTACAACAACAAGGGATCCCTTTTTAGACTTTGGTTCTGCCATTTTTAGGTATCCCTGATATCAGAGACAGCATTTTCCAATTCCATAAAGCTTGGTCTGTTATGAGGTTCTATTGTTTTACGTGCGTACTCCACTGCAATAAGCGGAGGAAATCCATTGAGATAAGAATTAATTCCCGTTTTTAAACAATTTAAATAGTCTCTGTCACCTTCATGAAGAGTTTTTATAAAATTCCCAATTGGACCTACAAACCCATATGATAGTAAAACACCTAAAAAAGTACCGACAAGTGCCCCTCCAATCAACTTTCCTAGAATCTCAGGTGGCTGACTAATTGATCCCATTGTGTGGATCACACCCAAAACAGCAGCAACAATTCCAAGAGCAGGCATACCATCAGCCATGTTATAAAATGCAGAAATAGTTAAGTGAGATTCTTGATTAAAACTTTCCAACTCCTCTTCCATAATTGCTTCCATCTGTTGTGGGTTTTCGCTTCCCATACTTAAGAGTCTTAAATAATCACAGAGAAAATTAAGCGCATGTTCATTTTTTAAAAATTTAGGAAATTTTGTAAAAATACTGCTTTCGTGAGGATTATCAACATGAGGTTCCAAAAATAACATACCTTTACTTTTCACAACCTTAATGATTGTAAAAAGCAAAATCAAAAGATCTAAATAGTCTTGCTTTGTATATGAAGATCCTGAAATGGCTCTTTTGAGATTAGCAGGTAGACCTTTTAAAACAGAAGTTGGATTACCAATGATAAAAGCACCGGTTGCCGCTCCAGTAATGATAACAAATTCAAATGGTTGCCATAAAACAGGTAAATGTCCTCCTGAAGCCGCATACCCCAAAAACACTGACATAAGAACTAGAATGGCACCTACAAATATTTTCATTTATTAAGATTTAATAAAAATTCTAACTAATACCCTTATTAAAACAGGATTTAGTTAGTTTTTTATTAATTCATCAATAAATTTAAGAAAATTAAGAACAAATATAAGATTGAATAGGAAAACAGTGACAAAGAAGAATATTTAGAAAAGTAAACAGCTAATGATAGTATAATAAAAGCAACACCTAAACCTGTAACAGTTAGAAAGTACAATAACCCTGCCATTTTCAAGTAATAAGGAAGGTAAGAAGACAAAACTGTTAGAATCGTATACAAAACAATCTGCAACTTTGTTTGTTGTTCTCCTTTTAAACAAGGTAGCATAGGAATTCCAGCTCGTTTGTAGTCATCAACACATTGAAGAGACAATGCCCAAAAATGTGCCGGAGTCCACAGAAAAATAATTAAAAATAATGACCATGCTTCAAGTGAGGTTGAATTCATAACTGATGCCCATCCAATAACGGGAGGTAACGCTCCAGCAACCCCTCCTATAACAATATTTTGAGAAGTTCGTGGTTTTAAAAGAACTGTGTAGATAATGACATAAAAAAATATTGAAAAGGCCAACCAAAATGCGGCAACTGCATTCACTGCAACAAGCATAATAAAAACAGAGCCACAAGATAAAATTACTCCCAATGCAAGAGCTGAATCAGGATCTACTCGACCTGCAGGCAGTGAGCGGCTAGCTGTTCGCTTCATTAAAGCGTCTGTGTCTCTCTCCCACCACATATTTAAGCAACCTGACGCCCCCGCTCCCATTGCCAAACTTAAAATTGCCGTAAAGGCTATAATTGGATGAATTCTACCAGGAGCCAGAAACAACCCACAAAACCCAGTGAAAATTACCAAAGACATAACTCGTGGTTTCAAAAGCTGCCAGTAGTCGGAAAGGACAGGATTATAAGTGTAAGCTTGTTCCATCTATGCATTCGGTACTGGAGGTTGAGTTTCATAAGTGTGGAAAGCGGGAGGTGAAGATACAGTCCATTCTAATGTTGTCGCTCCTTCACCCCATGGATTATCTGAACAAGGTTTTTTATCATAGAAAATACGAAAAAGAACATAGAAAAAGAATAAAGCTGAGAAACCAGCCATAAAAGCCCCTAAGGAAGAAACATAATTCCAACCTGAAAAAGCATCTGGATAGTCAGGAATTCGGCGAGGCATCCCTGCTAAACCTAAAAAATGCATAGGGAAAAACGCTAGATTTACCCCTAAAAACGTTAATACAAAATGGACTTTTCCAAGTCTTTCATTGTACTGATAGCCAGACATTTTTCCAATCCAGTAATAAAACCCAGAAAATAAGCCAAAGACAGCCCCCATTGACAAGACATAATGGAAGTGAGCAACCACATAGTAAGTATCATGTAAAACAACATCTACCTCTCCATTTGCCAGCACAACACCTGTAAGCCCACCGATTGTAAACAAAAGAACAAATCCCATAGCAAAAAGCATGGGTGTCTTAAAGGTAATTGAACCACCCCACATAGTAGCAATCCAGCTAAAAACTTTGATCCCTGTTGGCACAGCAATAACGAGTGTCGCAATTGTAAAATAAGCTCTTACATTTGCATCCAAACCAACCGTAAACATATGATGTGCCCAAACAACAAACCCTAAGACACCAATGGATACCATTGCATAAGCCATACCTAGATAACCAAAAACCGGCTTTCTTGCAAACGTAGAAATAACATGGCTAACAATTCCAAAAGCTGGAAGAATCATAATATAAACTTCTGGATGTCCAAAAAACCAGAAAAGGTGTTGAAATAGAACAGGATCTCCCCCTCCTGCTGGATCAAAAAAAGTAGTACCAAAATTTCGATCCGTTAAAAGCATGGTAATACCACCAGCTAAAACAGGAACAGCTAATAGAAGCAAAAATGAGGTGATCAAAATCCCCCACACAAATAAAGGCATTTTATGAAAACTCATACCAGGAGTTCTCATATTAAAAATAGTCGTGATAAAGTTAATTGCCCCCAAGATCGAAGAAGCACCTGCTACATGCAAACTTAAAAGCATAAAATCCACTGATGGCCCTGAATGCCCAATTAATGAGCTTAAGGGAGGATAGAAAGTCCAACCCGTACCAGGACCAGTTTCAGTAATAGATGCCAATACTAACAAAATAAATGATGGAACCATCAGCCAAAAACTAACATTATTTAATCTTGGAAATGCCATATCTGGAGCACCAATCATAATCGGTACAAACCAATTACCAAAACCACCAATCAACGCTGGCATAATCATAAAGAAAATCATCAACAAGCCATGAGCTGTTATAATCACATTATAAAGTTGATGATCTCCATGCAAAAATGCTCCCCCAGGGTGCATTAATTGCGCTCTAATAATCATCGACAATGCTCCTCCAAGAAGACCTGCGATAAGAGCAAATACGATATACAGCGTTCCAATATCCTTATGATTTGTTGATAAAATCCAACGGCGCCAACCTCTTGGATGATGTGAGTGCTCTTGGTGATGATCTGTCATAAAACCCCTTTACTTTTTAACCACTCATCATACTGTTCTTTAGAGACAACTTGAATAGCAATTGGCATAAAACCATGACCCGTGCCGCAAAGCTCTGAACATTGACCGTAATAGACACCTTCTTTCGATATTCTAAACCATGTCTCGTTCACACGACCTGGAACAGCGTCCTTCTTTATCCCAAGTGAAGGAACAGCAAAACTATGCAACACATCAGTTGAAGTTACTAGCATCCGAACCGTTGTGTTAATAGGAACCATAATTCTATTATCAACTTCCAAAAGACGCAATTGCCCAGGCTTCAAGTCCTTATCTGCAATCAAATAGCTATCAAAACTAAAGCTCTTTGAAGCATCATTATGAGGATATTCATAAGACCAATACCATTGATGGCCGACAGCTTTAATGGTCATTTCAGCATCTTGAGGCTTATCCAGATGAAAGAGAAGTTTAATTGAAGGGATTCCGATCATGACCAAGATAATAACTGGAATAAATGTCCAAACAACTTCGAGTATTGTGTGATGTGATGCCTTACTGGGGATAGGATTTCGAGATGCTCTAAATTTATAAATAACAAACGCTAACAATAATGTTACAACAATTGCAATGCCAGCAATAATATATAGCAATAAATCATGCATTGCCGTAATTCCCTCCATCAATGGAGAAGCCGCAGGCTGAAAAGTCATTTGCCAGGGTTCTGGGGTGGCTGCAGAAGCCATCGAGCAAAGACACGATAGAATAACGAGATAATAAATTTTATAATAGATCATCAACGACTCTTTTATCTAATTCCTAGTAGAATCAATTTTGTCTTAATAATAGAGAAATTCTAGTCAGAAAACCCCTTTTGGACAATAGGGTTTATGGATGTGGAAACAATTCTGAACTATAACCTTCAAAATAATTCTTAATCTGACCAGCCCATTGCAACATTACAATTTTCCAAGCAATTCCATTATGTTGATCAAAAATTGATACCAATAACTTATTTAATTCCAAACTTGGCGCATGGTAGTCAACAGGATAAGCCATTACATTCCACCCTGCTCCTTTAAATAATCCAACAGATCGTGGTATGTGGTGAGCTGATGTCACCAAAACCCACTTATCGTCTGGCTTTGGCTTTACCAATTGATAAGATTTTATGGCATTATCGTAAGTATTTCTGGATTGATTTTCGATTGTCACGTGTGCTTTATCAATACCCATCTCATCAAATAATTTTTGAGTAAGTTCCGCTTCAAGAGGCGCCCCTGTAAAAACAATTGGTAAATTAGGGTATTTTTTTGCAAGTGAAATAAATTCAATAACTCGCCCCGCTGCTAAATTATAAACAGGACGACCATTAATTTCAGGTTCTGAAAGAGAAAAACTACCCCCAAGCAAGATTAGTCCTTTGATATCAGCTGGTAATTCAAACTGCTGAGGAAAACGATGTTCAAGCTGGTAAAGAAGAATCCGTGGAACTGGAGTTAAATTGATGATCACAAAAGGAACCAAAACAATTAAAAGAATTTTTCGGCCTTTTTCTTTGAAAGAGGTTAGCTGAAGAACAATTCCCAGGCCTATTAAAATAAGGCAGATGGTATTCAAATTAATAAAAAGACTGAATAAATAGAACAACAGAGAAGACATATGCTGACGCTCACCCAAAAGACTTCAGGTCATTTGAATAATATTGAAACATTTAACCTATCTTCTTGTTTTCTTCGGCAACATTCTCACCAATACTGAATCCTTTAAAAAGACATGATGATAAAAAGCCGCTAATACATGCAAAAATAAAATACCTATCATGGCAAAAGCGGCATTCGTATGGATTTGACTTGCAATTCCTGATAGCTCCGAACTTTTTTCAAAAACGAAAGGAATGGTAAACATATTAAAAAAGCTGATGGCGTATCCACCAGCATCAGACATAATAAATCCACTGATCACCATTGTTGCCATCGCAGCATATAAAACATAAACGCTCAGACGAGCAAAAACACCTTTGAAACCATTTACCGTTAACTGGGGTGTAGGATTAGCTAAACGCCAAACTAGTCGTATTGCCAAAAGAAACATTAAGAGAACTCCTGTTGATTTGTGCAGCATGAAAGTTGTCCATTTCAGTTGCGACGGTTGCATATCAGCCATTATGAATCCAACAATAAGCATCCCTATAATTGCAAAAGCCATAAACCAATGCAGAATTTTAGCAACTGCCCCAAACTCATCTATAGTATTTTTAAGTTTCAACATACTGCCCCTCACAAAGGTAAATAGCTTATAAATAATACTAATGCAATTGTGCTAATAAAAGGTTAACAACATTTTTATCAGTCCACTCAATGGGGCCACTAACGCGCCCAACTTCTTGTCCATCTTTATTAATAAAAACTGTCGTTGGAAGGCCTCTGACCTGCATGACTTGCGAAAGCACCATTTTGGGATCAATTGCAATCGACAAATTTTTAATCGACTTTTGTTTATAGAATGCAGCAATACTTTGTGGTGTCTGATTTTCTGAAGCAACCGCAATATGATGTACAGTTTCGTTGCTTGCAAACTCATCATATTTAGGCAACTCCATAACACAAGGACCACACCAAGTTGCCCAAAAATGAAGAATAACAGGCTTTCCTTTGTAATCTTCTAGTTTAATTTGCTTTTCTTCAAATTGATTGTCACCAACTTGTTTGTAAGTTGTAAAAGAAACATCCGAAACTGATTTTAAAGGTGCAGTTGGTGTATAATTCAAATCAAGAAGGGTAAGTGCCAATTCTTCAGTTTGGTCTTGTCTTGGTTTCGTTAAGCTTGGACAACATTTATACAAAATAACCGAAACAACAGCGATGATAACACCAATCCAAAAATTCTTATTATTCATGTATTTTCCTTTTTATGTGCATACATATTATATCCATGCATATAATATTTTCTTCGAAGAGTCTTTTCTATTTCACTCTTCTTCATACCCTACGTCAACTAAATACAAACCATACGGAGGAGCAGTTGGTCCTGCCATAGTTCTATCTTTATTTAAAAGGATACGCAAAAGCCCATCTTCATTCCATTTACCTTCACCAATCATTTTGAGTGTCCCAATCATTATTCTAACTTGATTATGGAGGAAAGAACGAGCTTTAATAACCGCAGTCAACCGATCACCATTTTTATGCATATCAAATTGTGTCAATGTCTTTAAGGGACTATTACTCTGACACTCAGAAGACCTAAATGCACTAAAATCATGATGCCCTACCAAATGCTTCGAAGCGAGTTGCATGGCTTCAAAATTAAGATGTGCAATCACGTGCCATGCTCTAAAGTGCTCAATGGCTAAAGGCGCCCGTCTATTAATAATGTGATAATGGTAAGTTCTAGAAAGTGCTGAAAACCGCGCATGAAAAGTTGGTTCCACTTCATCCACCTGAAAGATAACAACTCCCAAATCTCTTAAATAAAAATTTAATCCATCTTGAATTCGATGAGGTGATAAATACTGCTTAAGATCAAAATGTCCAACTTGCCCAGTTGCATGAACTCCAGTATCTGTCCTCCCTGCTCCTTCAACCAGAACTTTTTGACCTGTCATCTTTTCTATTGCTTCTTCTATACATCCCTGAACTGTTCTTAAGTTGTCTTGTCTTTGCCAGCCATGGAAAGAAGAACCATTGTATTCAATTCTGATTTTGTAACGATAAAATGTTTTCATAAGTCCAAAAGTATCAAAAATAGTTATTAAATTCAAATTACTAAAAAAAAATAATAAAAATTAACCTAATTTTAAGAATACCTAACGTATGGTGGTATCAAGGCAACGAAGATTCTGCTGTTTTTATTTAAGATTTATAAACTAAAAATAGCAGACTTTATTATACGGAGGCATCGATATGGCAGAAAGTACTCAACATAAACTGGACCGTGTACGTCCACCTCGAGTTCAGATTACCTATGACGTTGAAATCGGCAACGCTATAGAAATGAAAGAATTACCTTTTGTAATGGGCATCATGGCTGATTTATCAGGTATGCCAGCAGAAGAGTTACCAAAATTGAAAGAACGCAAGTTCGTTGAAATTGATCGTGATAACTTTAATGAGATCATGGCATCAATTAAACCACGCTTAGCTATTCGTGTTGATAATAAGCTAACAAATGATGACACACAAATGAGTGCAGAACTTTTCTTCCAAAACATGGATGACTTTAATCCATTAAATGTTGTTAAACAAATTCCAGCACTTGCAAAACTATATGAAGCTCGTTCTTTGCTGAAGGATCTTTTAACAAAATTGGATGGTAACGACGCTTTAGATCATTTACTTCAAGAAGTTATTACCAATACTGAAAAACGCGATGCCTTGCAAAAAGAACTAGGTGCTGCTGAAGCACCTGCTGCCGACGCACCTGCTGATGCGCCAACGCCAGCATAACAAAGAATAAAGGAGAATAGAAATGGCAGATGAAACACAAGCATCAGCTCTAGATACCCTCTTTACAGAAGGAAAGCTGATTCGCGACGAAAGTCAAAAACCTTTTGCTCGAGATCTTGTACAAGAATTCGTTAATCAAGTTGTTCAACAAGGAAGCGCCGTTGGAAATCACGTAGCTCCCTTCATTAATCAACGAATTCAGCAAATCGATGAATTAATTGGTGCACAGTTAAATGAATTCATGCATCATCCAGATTTTCTCAAATTAGAAGGAGCCTGGAGAGGATTAAATTATCTTGTGATGAATTCAGAAACCAGTACACATTTAAAATTACGTTTACTAAACGTTACAAAGCATGAACTTTTAAATGACTTAGAAAAAGCCATAGAATTTGACCAAAGCCAGCTTTTCAAAAAAGTATACGAAGAAGAATATGGCACCTTTGGTGGTCATCCTTACTCTTGCTTAGTTGGTGACTATGAGTTTACCCGTCACCCACAGGACATGGAACTATTAGAGAAAATCTCAAGCGTTGCAGCCGCTGCACATGCCCCATTTATTAGCGCGGCTCATCCAAAGTTGTTTGACTTAGATAGCTTTGAACATTTAGGTGTTCCTCGTGATCTCTCAAAGATTTTCGAAAGTTTAGAATTGATAAAATGGAATTCCTTCCGTAACAGTGAAGACTCACGTTATGCAGCACTTGTACTACCACATGTTTTAATGCGTCTTCCCTATGGCGCAAATACTTGTCCAGTTGAAGGTTTAAACTTTGAGGAAGACATGGCAGGTGCTGTCAGTGAACGCTTCTGCTGGGGTAACGCTGCTTACGTTATGGGTCAACGAATCACGAATGCATTTGCACAATTTGGCTGGACAGCAGCTATTCGTGGTGTCGAAGGTGGCGGTATTGTTGAAGGCCTTCCAGCTTACACATTCAAAACAACTGATGGCGATATAGCTCTGAAGTGTCCAACTGAAACAGCCATTACTGATCGTCGCGAAAAAGAATTAAGCGATCTTGGTTTCATTTCGCTTTGCCACTGCAAAGGAACAGATTATGCTGCCTTTTTTGGTGGTCAGACAGCTCAAAGACCCAGAGTTTACAATTTGGATGACGCGAATGCAAACTCATCCTTATCTGCACGGTTACCTTATGTTTTGGCAGCTTCACGCTTTGCTCACTATATCAAGGTTATCATGCGCGATAAGATTGGCAGCTTTTTAACAAAATCGAATGTTGAACTTTATTTAAACACATGGATTGCAAATTACATCTTATTAAATGATGATGCTCCACAAAATGTGAAGGCACGTTACCCCTTGCGTGAGGCTCGAATTGATGTATTTGATGTTCCTGGTAAACCAGGTGTTTATCGCGCCGTTGTTTACTTAAGGCCACACTTCCAAATGGAAGAACTAACAGCCTCCATTAGATTGGTAGCAACTCTTCCACCACCTGCTAAATAAGAAGATTAAACGATAAGAAAGTACGAAGTTGGCAGATTTTAAGTTAAAATCTGCCACCGATTAAAGGAGAAAAAAAATGCCACAAAATTATACAATTACAGATATTCCTGGCAATAGTAAGCTTAGAATTGCCACAACAGACGTGATGAACACCGATGAGCGTGGAGTCAAATCACCAGAATGGATGATTAAGATCGGTGATCTTTTAGTATCCGATGTTGATGGATTTAATGATTACTGTGAATTATTTGGTTGGTTCGGTGAATCAAGCCGCTTAACAACAGGAGACATTAGCAATCAACTCTTTACATCAGCAACATTGAAGCACTCTGACTTAGTCCTACTGCTTCCTAATGGCGGTCATGGAGCTCAGTTAGAGAGCAAAATGAACATAGGTATTCCTTTAGATGCTGTGCAAATCGTTCGCCTAGGCAACGTTAAAGCTGTAAAGGTAAAACTACAAGTTATTGATTATACGAACTGTCGTATTCAATCTTTCCAACAACAATTAGACAGAATTATTTTATCCTTGAGTGTATCAACCAAGACCAATACCGTCTTTGTTTATGACAATGCTGGGACCAACAAAGGTCAAATGGTTAGCAAGGTTGACTACTCCAAGAACACTGCTGAATAACAGCAATTATCTCTGCCTTTAATTCGAATCTTCGTAGCTCAAGAGACCCCAATCCTTATGGGGTCTCTTTTTAATTTTCAAGCAAGAAAATAAGAAAATTGTTGTTGTTGTTGCCATACCGGCTGATGTTGCAAATGTTCCTCCTATGGCTGCCCCCGTCCCTTGCGTTGCAATCGTCGCCGCTAAAGCAATCACAGCTGCTAAGGCTGCCGTTGGCCCACCAGCTCTAAAGGATTCACTGCGGTGATACTCGGCTAACATCTCCTGGGTGACGATTCCACCATGTTGTTCAATTTGACTTAACAGCTCATTGGTTTTGCCCAAAACCCCTTGCACAATCGTTTCTTGTGAGTAAATCTCAAACGGTCCTGTTCCAGAGGTGGAAGCATAAGTCTTATGCTCCTCTAGTTGTTGACTCACACTTTGCCAGAATAAACTCGATCCTTGAGCAACGCGCGTATAACTGGAATAATTGGTTCCAAGGAGGAATCGAACCACGCCATCTATGGTCGTTAAAACAGTCTTGGGCGCTAGCTATTGAAAGACTATAAACAAAAGAATGACTCACTTTCTAATAATCATAGAAAATATGGAAGGTTTTTCTTAGGAAATGCTTATTTGTTAAACGATCGCCTAGTTTCGCTTAGGCTCAAGATCACTTCTTACTCTGTTTAAAAACCTCATAAAGCCAAAGACATCACTAAAACGACTATCTTCAGAAGAGCGCTTAATAGGGATAGCAATAGACTTACCATTTTTTAAATGGATCTTTAAAACTTCAACAGTAAGCTTATCCTCTGGAAATTCATTTTTCAAAATATCACGATAATATACTTTTTCTGAATGATTATCCTCATTAAAATAATGTAATCCTTTATCAGTAACTATAATATTTTCTTTAATTTGATTTGGGATATTTTCGTAAATTCCCAAAGGAATTTCATCTTTCTCTAAATCTAATGGATAAATTCTAAAAGTCTTCTCAGAATTAAATGACACATAGCGTTTCATATGACCAAGTATCCTATGTGCCCTACTTGCAACTGGTATTTTCATCTTACAATCCTATTTCAATGGTATTGTTATAATTTCGTTAGCACCTTCTGAAAGCATTCTACTTTTATATCGTCGAGATAAAACACTCAAGAGATCATCGTTTGCAATAGTTCCTTCAATTTTGAGAATTTCTGCCCCATTTGATTTGGCCAACCTTGACAAATTATTAATGACTTCCATTGTATTATCTACCGTTGCATCTATCATATCAATACGAACTGTTGCTGTTTTATCAGCCATTGAGAATGTTCCACGCAATTCTGCTAGATACCCTTTAACACCCAAATCTTCTGGTCGTAGCTCTCTTAAGAAATTAGTAGTACTAGTTGCAGCATCACTAACCCCTGCTCGTTCCACACCAACACCCCTACCAAACGCCGCTGCCACTTTGTCATAGGTGCGTACCATTCCACTTTCAACAGCTTCAATGCCTCTACCCAGTTTGGTTTCAGCAAAACCTTCAGCGGCGATGACGATCTTTTCAACTAAACCACCTAAGGCAGTTTTTAAACCAGGCATTTTGTCCAATGCTGCACTGATGGCTGTTCTTAACGCTGGTGTTACAGCTTTAATCGCAACTCCACCCACATAAAGGGCGGCCACATCAATTCCTAAAGCTTGGAGCGCTGCCACTGGCCCTTCTGTTTCATAAATATGATTTAGACGATAGGCTTCATAGGCAATACATGCAGTGGTAATTCCTACTTGTGCTAAGATTAAGAAGTTGTTTTCAACCGCTGTTGTGGCTGTATGGGTTGCAACACCGACATCTTGACCTGCTAATAAAGCCGTTGTTGCTGCGGTTATCTTAGCCCAATCCTCAGTTCGGCCAACGCGTTTACCATAGCTATCCAACTCTTCTTGGTAATACTTTCCAAACTCTTCTGGGGTTAAACGACGACCAAGTTCTGCTTCTTTTGCTTTAAGGTTTAAAACTAAAGCAATATAGGCTTAGATAGTTCTCTAGCACGTTGCAGGATTTGTTCTGGTTTAAGATCTTCTTTAGAATAAAATATTAAATCGGATATACCTGGCATGAATTCTTCTAATTCATTACTAAACCAAGCTTCGATTTCTTCTTCACTACCCTCTCCATTTAAGAGCTTTTTTATTACTAATAAAATTTCTTCATCTGAATATTTTTTCATTGTTTTGTCCCAAAATGTAATGCTTTATCTAAAACCTCCTGATGATATCTTGGAGTAACAACCATTATATTTGATAAGTCATAAGTTGCTCCACCCTGTTTTATTGGTTTGATATGGTGAAGCTCATATAACATTCTCCCTCCAATTTGTTGGCTTTCAAGAGCAATAGGAGCCTTACCTCTCATCATATGAGTCATATTTTTTACGCCAAACTCTTCTCCATACTTACTACTAGCTACAGCTTTCCAAAACTCAGAACGTAGTTCATCAAAAGTTTTAAATGCTTTGCCTTCTAGTCTCATCGCAACTTCTGCAGGAATATATCCAGCATTATTATGGATTCCTCTTAACAACTTTGGAGCATCAACTAAAGGTTCACTTATATGAGCTACACCTTCTGCATAACGTCCTCCTTGGAAAGTTAAACCTGGAACAGACTCTGTTGCTACAGGTACCGCAGGTTTAGGAGTTACTCCAGCACCCCTTCCAAATGCAGCTGCAACCTTATCATAAGTTCTCACCATTCCACTTTCAACAGCTTCAATGCCTCTACCCAGTTTGGTTTCAGCAAAACCTTCAGCGGCAATGACGATCTTATCAACTAAACCACCTAAAGCAGTTTTCAGGCCAGGCATCTTGTCCAAAGCTGCCGTAACAGCGGCTCTTAAGGCTGGCGTGACAGCTTTAATCGCAACACCACCCACATAAAAGGCGGCAACATCAATTCCCAAAGCTTGCAAAGCTGCCACTGGCCCTTCGGTTTCATAAAT
>DAHVSZ010000270.1 GCA_027328625.1 Candidatus Paracaedibacteraceae bacterium
TTGGACGATTAGCAAAACGATAGGGATCGCCAGGCGTTCCGCAACAAGGGCAAATGAACCCGTTGTCCTATCGTGCTCGCTCAAGGTAAGCGGAACACTCTGCCTCGTCAGGGAAGAGGCGCTGGAACTCCGGCAACGAGCGCGGAAAGGGCAGATCCCCTCGTTCAAGAACGTCAATAACCATGGCCGCCCCACGTCAGCGAAGATGATCAACATACTACCGATAGGTGGTTTGGGTGACAACCGGATAAGCATGCTTGATCGTTCCGCGCTGGACGACTTGGCCGATTTCTGCTGCCGACCATCAGGGCTCGACGGCGGCAGGGCAGCGTAACCGGTCACTCAGTAATTGGTGATCAGTACGCAGCGCGCTTGGGTGACGTTTACTAGACATAGAAAGATAGACGGGTTGATTGACAGATTCATGGTCAGAAATGACCAAAAATGTGTCTAGAAATAGAAGCATCACAAAAATGTTCGTTTATGTGACAAAAATTGGCATAACAATTGCTTTTGTGATGCGGTATAGCCAGATTTTGGGTATGCAGGTCCGCTTTGCGACATCGAGATATTCTGTCGTATATATCGAATCTCTCGATAGTTGCTCACT
>DAHVSZ010000271.1 GCA_027328625.1 Candidatus Paracaedibacteraceae bacterium
TCGCCCGTCTGCAGGATCACCCGATTATGGAAGGACTCACGCTGGAACTTTATGATGCCGCCCAAGAGTATGGGGCACTCTATATACCCTGGAAGCAGTTGGATCAGACGCGTGCGGATGTCATTGAGCGTATATTCGATTTACTCAGAGAATCAGGAGTCATCGGGTTAATGTTTCAGGACTACGAGGCTGGTGAAATATCCCGAGTGCACCACTAGTGAAAATGTTCAGCCTGTGGGTGGAGATAGAGTGCGTGAATATGCACATGGGGACAGGCTCATATTGGGTGAAAGTCAAAAGTCTGTAGAGGCTGGGGTGAAGGAACGGCAGTAATGGAACAACTGCCGACCATCAGGGATCAACGGCGGCAGGGCAGCGTTAGCTGTCGTTCAAGCTCTAGGGGGGTTGACTATAATTAATCCATTTGAATTTGTTTAGTCGAGGTGACGATAATGTTAATCGACACCAATAGGTGTTATTCTATACTTTGCGCATAAGGTACTAAAGCGCCCTTGATTTCAGAAGTTAGGCATCTACGGGGACCCTCATGATACAAAGCTATGGTCTTCACTGGCATATTGACCGAGTATTTTTGGGACGTCCAAACGTA
>DAHVSZ010000272.1 GCA_027328625.1 Candidatus Paracaedibacteraceae bacterium
CTCTCAAGGACGCCGATCAAATCTTTATGGACGGTGAAGTAGTTGCCGTCCGATACAAGCCCTCTTTTTTGGAAGGCGAGCTCGACTTCCTCATACGGCTTCCCTGTGATCATCGCCACGCAGGCGACGCCACAGTCACCATTTTCGAATTGTCTTTGTTCTACCCGTTGCATGAACTGTTTCCTGCCCTAACAGTTAATGTCGAGACCGATGGGGAGTCAGGGAAGCTTGACCTAGCCAAGAAATGGCCGATACTACCACTTCCCAATCTGCACCGGAAGGCCCATTTCCGCTGCCCTGCCGCCGTTGATCTCTGGTGGTCGGCAGCAGACTGATTGCGGTCATTCAGCAGCGGAAAGCAAATGACATTATCTGACTCGTTGTCGTCATTCTACACGCGGCCACGAGCGACAGCGGCGCGGGAAGGGAACCTTTCCTTGCGGCTAGGAAATCACCAATATAGGCATTAACAATCATTTGTGACTGGGGGGGGTGGCATGAGATGTTATCCTGCGATAAGGAATTTCAGGCAGCACTGTTAGTGCCGCCGAATTAACGTTAGCTGTTCGAGGAGGCGCGCGAGTATGGAGCCAATCAGAAGAGGCG
>DAHVSZ010000273.1 GCA_027328625.1 Candidatus Paracaedibacteraceae bacterium
CTCTTACATGCGTGTACCACTGCCAAGTTATCGCCACCACGCGTGCAACTACTATCATTTGCAACGGTTACTCTTTCGTAGATTTGCATGGACTGCTCCCGTAGCTTCTAACGTAGATTCGACTGCGCTAACGGTGCAGCAGTAACATTCCAAACTGCAGTGTAGCGTTCCCATACCCCCGGTCACAAATGATTGTTACTGGCCTATATTAGCCGTCCCCAGGCCGCACGGGAAGGACCGCGTCCGCTGCCTTGGCGCCGTTTAGCCCTGATGGTCGGCAGCAGACTGGATGCGGTCGTTCAGCAGCAGAAAGCAAATGACATCATCTGACCTAAAACTACCAGATAGCTGCGGGCAACGGCTATGCCAGCGCAGTGTAAGGAGAGTCGCCATGCCCTTGAAGCCCTTGAAGCCGGCAACAGGCGACAGATCGGCTGATTCAGCAGAGATTTTCTACAGCGTCAATATCGCGTTAACCGGCACATGACGGCGGCGCACGGTAGCGGAGGCGCGGAGCGGTCAAACGTCCGAGTTGAGTGCTTTGTTAGCGCTATGATGCCAACTTCTTTATTGATTTTTCCAAATCGTCTATGGAAAGT
>DAHVSZ010000274.1 GCA_027328625.1 Candidatus Paracaedibacteraceae bacterium
CTCCCCGAAATCGCTTGAGGGCGAGCCTCCCCGATCAATACCGACGGGGTAGCGCTCTGTGAATGGAAGGGGTCCGTGAAGGATTACTGCCTGTTCGCAAACGACAAAGTCGTCGGTAGGCGGGAGAGAGTCAGACCGTGGGGGATAAGCTCCACGGTCGAGAGGGCAAGAGCCCAGATCGTCCGCTAAGGTCCCTCAATGACCACTGAGTGGCAAAGGTCGTCACGCGGTCGAGACAGCCAGGAGGTTGGCTTAGAAGCAGCCATCCTTGAAAGAGTGCGTAATAGCTCACTGGTCGCAGTCGCGCGGCGCCGAGAATGTTCGGGGCTAAGTGGTCTACCGAAGCGGCGACTCGGGTCCCACCGGGGGCCCGGGGGTAGGGGAGCGTCCGCCGGGGGGCGAAGCGGCCGGGGAACCGGCCGTGGACCGCGGTGGAGTGCGAATGCCGGTATGAGTAGCGAAAAGGCCCGTGAGAATCGTGCCCGCCGAAAGCCGCAGGGTTCCGGAGGCAGGATCGTCCGCTCCGGGTTAGTCGGGCCTAAGGCGAGGCCGTTGCGGCGTAGTCGATGGAGACACGGTGGAGATTCCGTGACCAGCC
>DAHVSZ010000275.1 GCA_027328625.1 Candidatus Paracaedibacteraceae bacterium
GGCGATCTGCGGACCATGCCGGTTCATCCTTATCTGTCCAGGCTCTTGCCTATGGCAGGCCTTGGATACCGTCCGAACGGGTGGCAAAGGTGAGGCAGGCGATTAATCTGGAAGTCAGGATCGTGTCCTTAGTCTTTACACAATCTTGCCCGCCTCGCTCCGGGGATCAACCGAAGGGTACCAATCCATGGGGACTGGTGCCAAGACATAAGTCTACCGCCGACCATCAGGGCTCAACGGCGGCAGGGCAGCGTTACCAGTCATCGAGACTGATTGGCCTAGCCGATTGTACACGGATCACTGGAGGGGCCGGAGGATGTGGAAAAGATGAAAATACCATGTGTGTTTGGCTCAGCAATACGTGGTACCGATGAAGACGGCAGCGACCTCGATCTACTGGTTGATGCGCTGCCAGGTGCAACGTTGTTCGATCTAGGTGGCTTACAATGCGAACTTGAGTCTTTGCTTGGCGTCCACGTCGATCTGCTGACCCCCGCAGATTTGCCGCTGAAGTTCCGCGCCAAAGTGCTTGAGGAAGCGCGGCCGGTATGAGCGAGAACCGACTTCCCGACTACCTTGATCCGCATCCTG
>DAHVSZ010000276.1 GCA_027328625.1 Candidatus Paracaedibacteraceae bacterium
TTAAAAATGAAGAGGCATTGCTCCTCAATGTCCATATAAGCCCTTACACTCAGGCAAACAGAGAAAATAAAGACCCGTTGAGAACACGCTCGCTTTTACTGCATAAACATGAAATACTACGACTTTTAGGAAAAGTAAAAGAAAAAAATCTAACTATAATTCCGTTAAAAATGTATTTAACGCATGGAAAGGCGAAAATTGAAATCGGGCTCGCTAAAGGAAAAAAACTTTACGACAAAAGAGAGGATTTAAAAAAGAAAGACCAGACCAGGGAAATGGAAAAAGCTATTAAAAATCATAATAGACGATAATTGAAGGCAATTTTATTTATTTACATGTTTTATCTTAAATTAGTTTGTATTTTTAAAATATAATAGAAAACAAATTATTCAATAAGTAAGAAATAAAATAACATAAAATAAATAAACATGGAGAGATTGAAAATATGGAAGAAAAAAAAAAATATATTATTCTGTGTCCTGACGGTATGGCTGATTTTCCTTTAACAGAGCTGAATAATAAATCTCCGCTTGATTTTGCGTCAACACCCAATATGGATTATATTGCTTTCAATGGCATTACCGGACTT
>DAHVSZ010000277.1 GCA_027328625.1 Candidatus Paracaedibacteraceae bacterium
ACTCTGGCGGCAGATGGCCTAGTTCAGGGCAGAGAATTGTTCGCAAAGGAGAAACCACACTGGCAGGCACTCCGCTGCGTGCATTTCTTCCAGCCGCGACTCGATTTCGGCGGGGGTCCAATAAAATGGGTTTGCAGATGATCCCGACTTCGCCTCTGGTGAGGTGTTTGATTCGCAATGCGAAGGTCGGGAGTTCGATCCTCCTCCGCTACACCAAATAAAACAATGGCCTAGGTTATGAACCTAGGCCATTTTTCTTGCCGGCCTGGCCCACGCCCACGCCCACGCCTTGACGCCCTCACCCGTAGCACCTAAGCTACGCCATGTTCAATGCTCGAACGAACGCGAACCGAACCAGCCCAAAAGACCATGCTCGACGACGCCACACGCTACCACTTACTCAAGCTCCTCACCGAGCACCCCGAAAGCACCCAGCGCGAGCTGGCCGCCGCCATGGGCGTGAGTCTGGGCAAGACCAATTATTGTCTCAAGGCACTTGTAGACAAGGGCTTGGTCAAGATGGGAAATTTTCGTAGCAACCCGAATAAGGGCGTCTACGCCTACCTGCTGACGCCGGAAGGGGTCCAG
>DAHVSZ010000278.1 GCA_027328625.1 Candidatus Paracaedibacteraceae bacterium
AATTTTGTTAAATCTTTTAAACGAGAGTTTAAAATTATTTAAGAATATTTTGTTGTTATTTAACTTAAACAAAGGGTCGTTTTTTATAATATTATCTAGTGAGGGCATACGCGATTTTGCATAATGAATAAAATAAATATTTTTATTTATTCTAAAATTATATTTATAATAAACAACCATTTCTTTTTGTTTGAAACTGATGATAATTTCATTGACATTTTTTAAATTAATATGTTTTAAGTTAAGCGCAAAAAATAAATTGCCGTTCAATAAATAATATTTTACAGGAACTTCAACGTTTTTCGTCTTATTAAAATTAATCAAACGGCATCTTAACTTTAAAAAATTTTTTGCCAATTTTTCATTATATGTCCCGTTAATATGAAATTTTATTAAGCCGTAACGAAGGTTGATAAAGGTTATATTCATGAATTTCAGAACAAACCTTCTTATATTGAAACCTGTTTTACTCATAACGGGGTAAAATAATCCATTGACATGACCAGAACCGATACGCTCAAAGCTTACGTTTTTATTTATGGTATTAATTATGCTTTTTTTTGTTAAGGTTATTGAAGTAAAAAACG
>DAHVSZ010000279.1 GCA_027328625.1 Candidatus Paracaedibacteraceae bacterium
TACATGAGGGACTACATGCGAAAAAGGAGGGCAAAGCAATGAAAAATCTACTTTTATCATTCATCCGGCTGTCTTGGCTGACGTTCAGAAGCGGCTGGTGGATCCCGCTGGCGGCGCTCTATGCCGTTCAGCATGCGCACCTGGCAGCCGTGCATATACCAGCAGCCAGCGCGTTACTCATGCTGCTCTAAGTGATTGATTGCAATACCCGGATTACAATTCCGGGTATTAGAATCAACGAGTTGACAGATACTGTCCGTTTTTCGGACAGTTACAGTTACCCCATCCTCTTCGCCAGATCCTCCGCCCTCAAGTGAGTATAGCGTTTCAACATCTGCAATGTCTTGTGGCCGGTGATGGCGCTGGCCTCCATGGGGTTGAAGCCTTTCTCGAACAAACGAGAGGTGGCCTCGTGGCGCAGATCGTGGAATGTTAGGCCGGTGATACCAGCGCGCTTGCATGCTCTCTTATACCCCGTTCGCATGCCATCGTCACTGTATGTCCACACCTTTCCATCCAAGCGGCGCGGCAAAACACGCAGCACTTCCACGGCTTTTGAAGATAGCGGTACGGTGCGCCGA